>CAJXMF010000019.1 GCA_913056195.1 uncultured Methylococcaceae bacterium
ATTTCTGTCTCCTAAAGTTGAATTTTACAGGCGACAGGTATGGTGACATAGGGGGCTGCAGGAGCAGGAAGGCATACACCTGGAAGTCAAAGCCCGGAAGGCGGCCTAGGATGCTGTCAGGAGCCTGTCGGACTTGGGCTGATCTACTACTGTGCCGATGGGACGCTCCCCCACCTTGCTCGCTACGATTGCCCAAGTCCGAGAGGCTCCTAGAAGTATTTAATCGGAAAATTTTCAAGTACTTTGAAGGATTTTCGAGCATGGTATTTTGTATGGTATTATCATTGATCAAGAAAATAACGTGTTGAAAACACAAAATAAATATGGCTTATTGATAATTGAGAGGGAATAACTAAAGGTGTAACTAAACTCGCTTAACCGGCGATGTCTGAAGTTTCGTTCTCGCTGTTGAGATATAGATTAGCCATGAGTTTGAGGTGGTTTGATCAGCGATTCAGCCGGAATACCCATGCCTTTGTGGAGCTTCCAAATCATTTTCAGAGTCAGCGAACGCTTGTGATTAAGGATTTCGTAAACGTGATTACTTTTGCCGATCATTGGCTCAAAGTCTTTTACGCTTAAGTCCTTACGTTCCATTTCAAACTTGATCGCCTCAACAGGCTCAGGCAAGTCCATCGGGAAATGTCTGGCTTCATAAGCTTCAATAAGTGTGACCATGACATCCAGCTTTTCGCCTTCTGGCGTATCTGGTCCAGCCATCATCAGGCTTTCAATCTCTTTTAATGCCGCGCGGTAGTCGGCATCAGTTTTAATGGGTTTGATGTCCATAGCTAATCCTCCGGCAGTTAAATGGTCTGCACATCAATTTTGTCGTATTGTGCATGAGTGCCAATAAAGCGGATGTATACGACTTTGTAGGCATAGTTTATCCACACGACAAGTCGATACTTGTTCCCCGCTATATTGAACACCGCGCGGCCATCTTTAAGGATGCCGGCATTCAAGTCTTGTTTGACCTCGGCAGGTGAACACCAGTCAGCGCAAGGCATGGTGATAGCAAGCCAATGCGGGTTACTTTGCATCCTGATATTCCGGGTTCTCTTCCCAGAAGGCTGCTTTCAGTGTCGATAGCGCGATGATTCTCATCAGGTCAGTATGATAATGGGACTTTTGCAACCATCATCAATCCGAATATCCTCCAGTGCTCATGGATTTGTGGAAAAATGAAACTTTTTTAAAAAATTTCGGGGTATAGCATTTTTCATGGTATTATCCATTGATGATGAAAATAAGTTATTGAAAATAAAAGCTAAAATGGGTTGTTTGGTATATAGTGTAATAAGGGAGCGCAATAGAGACTATAGCCGGAAAACTGATATGAGTAGTATCGTATCATGTGACTATATTCCGCTAAGTGTCCTGAATTTCTGTCAGTGTGTTTTTTAAGTGAGATGGATATAGTATCAGAAGATGAAGCCTTTATGCGCCATGCTATCCGATTGGCGCAGCGGGCGGAAGTGGAAGGGGAGGTGCCGGTTGGCGCAGTGGTTGTCGCTGATAACCAGTGCTTGGCTGAAGGTTGGAACAGTCCCATTTCTCTGCATGATGCGACCAGTCATGCGGAGATTATGGCGATTCGAAAGGCTGGCGTGCAGTTGCAAAATTATCGCTTGGTGAATACAACCTTGTATGTGACGCTGGAGCCTTGTGTGATGTGCATGGGGGCGATTATGCATGCGCGGATTCAACGCTTGGTGTTTGGTGCATTTGACCCTAAGCGCGGTGCGGTATGTCATGCGTTACAGTTGGCCGATGCCCCTTTTTTAAATCATAAGGTTGTTTGGCAGGGAGGGGTGTTGCAAGAGGTCTGCAGTGAATTATTGACGGATTTTTTTAGATCTAAACGGCGTTAGCACACTCAATGTAAATATTCAGAGACCCCCGTTATTTGATCCACTCATCCCAGCCTTCTCCCGAAGCCCCCTGTGTCAGACTAGTTGTCGCCTCAATTAAAACAGAGGAATTCAATATGTCCCAACGTTATAGTGCCGCCTTTAAAGAACAAGCCATATCAAAAGTATTGCAACGTGGCGATAAAACGATACAGTGTATTGCTGATGAATTGAATGTAAACCTATTTACCCTTAAAAACTGGCTAAAGAAACCTCGTCCTATCACCATGACAGACACCCCGATGAATAAACGCCCTGCCGACTGGTCAATGGCGCAACGCTTGGCTTTATTGATGGAAAGCGCCGCTTTAGAAGGCGAGGCGTTAAATGCCTTTTGCCGTCAACAAGGTATTTTTCCGCATCATCTTGAGGAGTGGAAAGACGCGTTTATCAAAGCGACTGATAAGGCGGGACGATCAGGAAAATCACCATCAGACAAGTCCTTACGGGATGACATTAAACGCCTTGAAAAAGAATTAAATCGTAAGGAAAAGGCCTTGGCAGAAGCCGCCGCCTTATTGGTGCTACAAAAAAAGTGCCGAGCGTTCTGGGAGGAAAAGGCGTGATGATTCCTCTTGCAGAACGCGAACAATGGCTGGAATACGTTGATGAAGCCGTTAGCCTGGGCGCAAGAAAATCAAAGGCCGCCGAGATCCTTGGCATCAACGTGCGTACCTTGCAGCGTTGGCGGAAGCCTGAAACGCTATCGGTTGATGGGCGGACACAGCGTACGTTTACCCCGAGCCATAAGCTCAGTGATGAGGAACGGGCCGAGATACTGGCTATGGCTAATTCGGACGAATTTAAGGACTGTACGCCGCATCAAATCGTGCCTATATTGGCCGAGCGTGGTCAATATATTGCTTCAGAATCCAGCTTTTATCGGGTTTTAAGCGCGGCCAATCAATTATCACACCGGCATGCCAGTCGTACACCCCGCTCGCGCAATAAACCGAAAGCCTTGACTGCAACAGCGCCCAATCAGATTTATACCTGGGATATCACCTACCTGGCAACGCAAGTCAAAGGACAGTTCTTCTATCTGTACCTGTTTATGGATATTTTCAGCCGTAAAATTGTCGGCTGGCAGGTCTATCAAGAAGAAAGTAGTCAATAGGCAGCTGACGTTATCACCGATATCTGCCAACGTGAGTGCATTCAACGTGAGCCGCTGGTTTTGCATTCTGACAACGGCAGTCCTATGAAAGGCGCCACCATGCTGACGACCTTGCAAAAACTGGGAGTAGCGACTTCGCTCAGCCGTCCGGCGGTCAGTAATGACAACCCTTATTCTGAATCCCTGTTCAGGACACTTAAATATACGCCAAAATATCCCTCACAGCCCTTTGAGACAATTGCCGCGGCAAGGGAATGGGTAAACGACTTTGTAGACTGGTACAACCACGAGCACCGGCATAGCGGTATTCAATTTGTCACGCCAGCGCAACGCCATGAAGGTAAAGACCAAGCGATATTGATTCAACGTAAAGCCGTCTATGAGGCGGCTAAGGCGCAAAAACCTAAACGATGGAGTCAACATACCCGAAACTGGGATTGGCAATCTGAAGTCTGCCTAAATCCTGATAAACCGAAGGATACGGGGGGCAATAACTCCCCCAATGCCATTCATTAATTTTCAACTTTTGGCGACAGTTACTTTGACATTTACCGGAAGGGCGAAGGAGATATTGAGAGGGTCTCTGAATATTTACCACTCAATTATTATAAAACCGGGCTTGTTACGTCAAGTGCCTTGTTCCGGGGGGCTTTAATTGCTTTTTCTTTTTCGATCATGACGTTTTTATGAATTTGATCGCCCTTAGTCAGCCAGATGAGCAAGCGATAATAACTGCGGATATTTTCGACATAACGCACGGGTTCCCGCCCGCGAGCATAACCATGTTTGGTTTTTTTGTACCACTTGCGTTTGCTGAGTAAGGGGAGTATTTTTTTGACATCAAGCCATTTGTCGGGATTTTTGCCCATTTTTTGAGCCAAAATTCTGGCGTCTTCTAAATGACCAAAACCGATATTATACGATGCCAGTGCAAACCAGATCCGGTCGGGTTCAGGAATCCGGCTGGGGATTTTTTGTAAGCGTTGTTTGAAATAGCGGGTGCCCCCGTCAATACTGTGCGCCGGATCGAGCCGGTTTTTTACCCCTAATTGTTTAGCGGTGGCCTGGGTGAGCATCATCAGCCCCTTGACACCGGTGGGTGAGACAGCTTTTGGATTCCAGTGCGATTCCTGGTAACTGAGTGCAGCCAAAAAGCGCCAATCCAGCTGATATTTTTTTGCAGTGGCCTTAAAAAACGCTTCGTATTTTGGTAAGCGTTCTTTGACATGCTTACGAAAGGTGCAGTTACCCACATAATTCAGGTTGTTGATATGACCATAATGTTTTTCCAACAGGGCTTTTAATGTGCCATCCTGCTTGATTTTCTGAAAAAAACGCACGACTTCCTGGTATAAGCTGTCATCATCAGAGAGTGGCAGGGCCCAGGCCAAATGTTGAGGTTCGCCTAAATTAAATGCGATATGGAGTTTGGGATAATAGCTGCGGATAATCGCAGCCTGATGCGAATCGGAAATGGTGAAATCGATCAGACCAACATTGACTAAATACAGTAAACCATCGCTGTCCAGCTCGCTGTTTTCTAGCCATTCGAGATCGGGGTATTTTTGTTTGAGTTTTTTTAAGATTGCGATATAGCTGGCTCCCTTGACGATTTCCAGAATGCCTTGACTGAGATCGGAAATGGTTTCGGGTCGTTTGTAGCGGTAAACCACTTGTTCGGTAATGGTTTGATAAGACGGGGCGAAGCGCATTTTTTGTTTGCGTTCATCGGTAACGGTCAGGCCGGCCGCCGCAATATCGGCTTTGCCGGCTGCAATATCCTGCAAGATTGCATAAAAATTGTCAGGAAAGATAAATTCTACTTTGACCTTTAATTGTTTGGCGAATAGCTGAACCAGGTCATATTCCAGACCAGTCATGCCATCGGGCCCTTCATAATAGGTTGTGGGGCCCTGTCGGGTAAGGACTTTCAGTACGCCCGTAGAACGAATTTGTTCCAGTTTATTAAACCCCAAATGTTGGCTGGAATGATTTTCACAGGCAACCAGTGTCAATAAACCAAGGCCAATGATTAAAATTAGAAAGGCGTGGCGTTGAATATGTACGGCGGGCAAAGGCTTACCTGAGTTTTTTGTACGTGTTGATTAAGCCATTGGTTGAACAATCGTGACTGTTGATTTCGTCATCGTTTTTCAGTTCCGGCAGAATGGCTTTTGCCAGTATTTTGCCTAATTCTACACCCATTTGGTCAAATGAATTGATGTGCCAGATCACACCTTGGACAAAAATTTTGTGTTCATAAAATGCGATTATGGTGCCCAGTGTTTTAGGGGTCAGTTGTTTAAATAAAAACGAATTAGAGGGTTTGTTGCCCGGGAAAATTTTCGAATTAACCAACACTTCATCTTGTCGTTCCTCTTCGTTGAGGTCGGCCAGGACTTCTTCGCGGGTTTTGCCCAGCATCAGTGCACGCGGTTGTGCCAGGAAATTTGAAATCAGAATATCGTGATGTTCAGGTAGATGATAATGGCTTTGAGCCGGTGCCAGAAAATCACATGGAATCAGCTTGGTGCCTTGGTGCATGAGTTGAAAAAATGCGTGTTGACCATTGGTGCCCTGTTGTCCCCAGATGATGGGGCCGGTTTGGTAGTCCACAACATGACCTTCCATATCGATACGTTTCCCATTGCTTTCCATATCGCCTTGTTGGAAATACTCGCTGAAGCGGCATAGGGATTGATCATAAGGCAAGATAGCATGCGATTCGGCTTCAAAAAAGTTGTTATACCAAATGCCCAGTAAAGCCATGATAACAGGAATATTTTCGGCATAAGGCGTATGTCGGAAATGTTGATCAGCTTCGAAAGCACCTTCCAGTAATTGCTCAAAGCGGTCCATGCCGACATAGACGGCGATGGACAGGCCAACTGCTGACCATAAGGAATAGCGGCCGCCGACCCAATCCCAGAACTGAAACGTATTGACCGGGTCAATACCGAATTTAGCGACATTTTCCGGGTGAGTTGAAACCGCTACAAAATGTTTTTTGATCGCTTCTTTATCGTTGATGGCTTCAAGAAACCAACGCTTGGCCGAATTAGCGTTTGTCATGGTTTCCAAGGTATTGAACATTTTGGAGGCGACGATAAAAAGTGTTGTTTCTGGATCAAGATGGTTCAATGTATTGACCAGGTGGGCCTGATCGACATTGGAAACAAAGTGAATATCCAGGTCGGGCCGCGCATAGGGTTTTAAGGCGGTACAAACCATTTTGGGGCCTAAATCAGAGCCGCCGATACCAATATTGACAACCGTTTTTATTTGTTTTCCAGTCGCGCCGCGCCATTCCCCTGAACGTACTTTTTCGGAAAAAATACGCATTTTTTCCAGTTCCTGATTGATTTTTGGCATCACGTCTTCACCTTTTAAATACACCGGCGTATTCGCGCGGTTGCGTAAAGCGGTGTGTAAGACAGCGCGTTTTTCGGTGATGTTGATGATTTCACCATTAAACATTTGTTCGGTTTTTTGTTTGAGGTTGGCCTGTTCAGTTAAGGCTAATAACAGGCGCAGCGTTTCTTCGCTGATTCGGTTTTTTGAAAAATCGAATAATATGTCATTAAAGGTGAGCGAAAATTTCTTGAAGCGGTCGGGATCGGCCTGAAATGCCTTCTTAATGGAAAAGTTTTGAGCGAAATCATTAAAGTGCTGTTGTACCGCGTTCCATTCTGCAGAGCTGGTAAGTTTTGACATATTTTATTTTTTCTTGTTGAAAAGTTTCAAATTGTGCAGGCACACCCGAATTTAAAATCCGGGAACTATTATAAGTGACTGGCCGCTATTGCACCATAACCATAGACTTACCATTAATTATTTCAGCCATTCGATGATGTGTTCTTCAGGATCGTTGACATCTGATTCCTTCATCGCATAACTACGGATGGAAACACCGGCTTCGTGGACGGAATTCGGATCGCCGGATAACAGTGGATGCCAGTCTGGCAAAGGCTCGCCATCGGCCAGCAGGCGATACGCACAGGTGGTTGGCAGCCAGGTGTATTCAGTGAAGTCATGTTGTTTTAAATCCAGACAGTCCGGTACCAGCGTGCAGCGTTCCGTGTAACGCGTGCAATGGCAGTTGTCCAGATTGATTAAGTCGCAGACGACGCTGGTGAAATAAATGTCGCCGCTGTCTTCATCTTCCAGTTTATGCAGGCAGCATTTACCACAATGGTCACATAATGATTCCCATTCTTCAGTTGTCATTTGGGACAAACTTTTTTGTTCCCAGAATTTCATAAGGCTAATTGTTCCATTAGATAACATAGACAATCTTGCCGGATAACGCGTTCATCGAGTGTAAGCATAGACGGCATTGTCGCGCAGCGGGTAATCAGTTCGTTTTGATTAAGTTCAAAAAAACGGCTACTGACGTTTTGACCGGCTTCATCAATGGCCAAAACAGGCATTTTTTGCAGGCATTTTACCCGACCAAAACGTGTGCCAGGTTTTATTTCTGTGAAATTTAAGCGCTCCAGGTCTTTGTCCAGTATCAATTGATGGCTGTTTTCATCAAAACCGAAACTAATGTCGTCAGCAATTTTGACCTGGGCTACGGTATGGTAAACCGCGATATCCTGGTGCGGGAGTGCGCGTTGGCTTAATTCGGATAAATGCAGACAACTGTTCAGGTAGTCGAAGGCATGGTCGATGCCATGATCTTGATCGGGCCGGCCACATTCAAGCGTTACCGCCGGGCAGAGTTCGGCGAAACTGAGTGATTGAACCCCTTTAGGATGCGTGAAATAAATAATGAGTCGGCTAAATAAAGCTGCCAATTGTAAAAATGAATTGTCCAGCTTATTGATGCAGGCGTAATGTGGATTCAAGCCGGTATTATTATGAATATCGATGCTGGCGAAGGGTTTTCTGGCTTTCATTGCGTCGAAAATGCACTGCATCAAGCGTTTCTCTTCGCAATCGCTCTGTTCAGTCTCTGGCCATACCCGGTTGTAATCCGGTTGATTGTCCAGCCGTCTCAGCTTGGCTTCTGCCGCCAGTGTGTTGCCAAAAAAAATCGACAGCGATCGGGGCAAGGGCTTGTGTTGATAATGTTGCAGAAGTCGTTGCACGGCATAAAAGCCGGTCGGTTCATTGCCATGCAGCAGGATAGAAATAAACAATGGCTGGGTTTTTTCGCCTTCAAGATGCAATAAGGTTGGTGCGCCCAAAATCTTGTGCAATTGTTCTGGCTTTGCCGTCAATATCGCGGGCGGTAGTTGGTCGAGTTCCTGCAAAATGAGTGTCATGCGCTTAATACTCCCATTCACTGACGGGTAAGCCGCTTTGTTGCTGTTGTAAATACTGTTGAGTCATTTGTTTGAAGTGTTTTCCGTATTTTTGTATAAATTTCCGTTGCCATTGACTGCCGGTTTGTCGATTATTGACGCGTTGGCGGATTATCTCCAGATAATCTTCGCTGTCTTTTCTGTCAACCTGCAATGCATCCAGTCCTGCCAGTGCAGCGTCGATAAAATGATGCTCCAACCACCAATGAAGTCGGTGTTTTTGCTCATTTTTCCAGCCAATATGGGCATCCAGGCCGAAACGGGCGGCTTGGTAAAAATTATCTTTAGCTTGTGAAAAACTGATCGGCAAGCCATTGTCGATGATGTCATCGGTAAATTTTTTGCATAAGCCATAAAATAGAGCCATATTGGCGATGGCGTCAATCACTGTAGGCCCGGCCGCGGGTGTCCGGTGTTCGATACGGATATGTGGTGTGCCATCGTCAGAGATGCCAATCAGCGGTCGGTTCCAGCGCCAGATCGTGCCGTTATGCAATTTCAAATGAGCAAATTCTGCGATTTCGGTGTCTTTGCATTCCGGCAATAATACGGGGAAGTGCGCATGATTTTCTGAAAAACATTCCATGATGGAATGTTTGGCAAAATCGCTGCCGAAACTGACGCGTTTCAAAGGGCCGCCAGCGGCGCCGGCGTAGCCTCCGGTCTCGATGGCTTGTTCAAACAATGGAATGCGTGTTTCGCTCCACAAATCATGCCTGAACAGAAAAGGCGCATTCGCGCACGCGCCAACCATGATGGATGAGGCAATAATAGCGGCGTTATAATAATGATGAGCCAGTTCAGCCGGCACTTGAATGTGTATCTGAAAAGAGGTTGTCGCCGCCTCCATCATGACATCATGATGATCAAGTTTTAAATGTTCGTGACCGATAATATCAAGATGAACCGGTTTACCACGCGAGCTCAGAATTTGTTCATTCAATGCCCGATAACGATTGCGATACGACATATTGCGTAAGTTGAGTTCATCAGGCTGTAATGTGGGCAGGGTGCCTATCATCAAGAGTTGTTTTTGCAGTGTTTTGGCATGCAGAACAGCCAGATCCCAAGTGTGTTGGAACTGCCTGTGCATTTGGCGTAATACATCACCTTGCAGGTATTGTGGATCACTGTTCAATTCCAGGTTGAATCTTGCCAGCTCTTCACACGCTAAAGGATTATTGAATGATTGCAGGAATTGATCATTGACCGGAGCCGGCTGCATGGCGTTATCGACAAGCCAGGCTTCAATTTCAAAACCGGCCGTCGGATGCTGGCTGGAAAAGGCATTTTTCTGCAGCATAGTGTCGAGCATGCGCGTTTCCTGCGTTAGTTTTTGCTGGAAGCGTGCAAAATCTTCCGGTTTGAAATGCGCTGCTGAAATTTCCTGCCCCATAATGGCCTATGCCTTTTCGTTTATCAACTGATGCGATTGGTGGCCTGGGTCAACGTGATCGGGTTTTCCGGCTTGCACAGTCATGATGCCGGTGGTCACGCCTTTTGCATTCAGTTGTTTTTTTAATATATCCAGAAAACGGTTGATTTTATCAGCCGTTGCAGGACGATCGCTCCAGAAACGGGTGTTGACATGCTCGCCGACACAGTTCAGGCGGCAATAGACGGTGCCAAGCCCCGGTGGCGTTACGGTAATATTGACGGCCCATTTTTGCATGTCTTCCGAGGTTTTACCCTGTTCGGCCTGTTGTTCAATTTCCAGTCTTACTTTATCAGGCTTGCCTTGATTTAAAAAGGGCAGTTCCAATAACCAGACCTGTTTATTGCCTTCATCTTTAGGTAAGGAGTTGATTTGATCGATGACAATTCGGGCTAAAACCTGGCTGGATTTTTGTTGCAGTTGTTGAAATAATTCCCGATTCTGTTCGCTTAAAGGCTGTGGTTTGTTCACGTCCAGGTGACGGGTGATGTGTTCGGCGAGTTGTAATAGCTTGAGTTTAAAATCATTGTCAATGGCAGGCTGTGTCGAAGCAAATGCGCTAAAGACTTTACTCTCCAGAAAAATCCCTGAGTCGTGCAGCTGTTGTTTTAAAATAGTCGGGTTGCTGAGTTGTTCAGGTTTCGGTAACAGCAACAAGATTTGTCTGGCAATTTGCTTGAGTTGAACAGGAACCGATTTTTGTTGTTCGATATGCTTTATTTGATGGGACAATTCCTGCAGCAAAATCGGCGCCGATTGCTGTCTGGGTAAATATTCACGAATGCTGTGTTGAATGCGTTGAGTATCCGTCTGTATCGTTGGTTTGGGTGTTTCAAGGTATTGCAGAGGTTTGGTTTTTTTCGGATCAAATGCCAGTAAGAGCTGCTGCCCGCTTTTGACAGCCTGTTTCTTCAGGCCTTCAATCTGGTCGAATTCGAGAGTTACGGTCGCATTGTTTTTCGGAATTTCAGTGGCTTTTGCTTGCATTGGAAGCAGTTTGCCGGTGATGGTCTTTGTGGAGACCTGGTTGATTTGCAAACGCAATGGTATTGGCGATGCGCGTTGGGGTGTTTTTTCAGCATTTAATGCTTGAATTAAAGTTGGGATACTTTTTTCGCTGAGTACTTGCTTGAATTCGACGGTGGCTGTGCTTGCATTATTTGGCGTAGGGACAGGACGGCGTGATTCCGGGTTGTCGTGTACAGGGGGGATTTGTTTAAAGGTCAACACCGGTTGCTGAGCGATGACTTGCAAGCGTAGCGTTTGGCCCTTATCGATGTGCACGGGTTTTTCCGTTATTAAAGACAGAATGCGATCGTTAAGTTGAACCTTGATCAGTGTGTCATTCTGGTTTTTTTGAGCATCTACAACCTTGGCGTCAACAATTTGACCGGTTTTCAGCAGGCTGGCAGGCGCTGTTTTATCAATCCGGTTCAGGTAAGCTGTCAAGGTCTGTTGAATATCCATGACATCAATTCAGCATTTGCCGGATATGTTCAATCTCATCCTTGACCTGATCTAAAATATTGATGCTTTGATCGGCATCTAATTGACCGGCTGCCAGCTTTTTATAAGCAGGCAGCTCGTCCATTTTTGGCATTTTTTTGATGTCCACTTTACCGATATAACTGTGTAATTGAGAAATCATGACGATATCGATGTAATCCGGCTCTGCCTGTTCATCGCGATACCAGTTTTCAGAATGCTTGATGACATCATTGAAATCTTCCGGAAAATCCCATTTCTGAATAATCTGAAGTCCAATTTCAGTTTTTAATTCACGAATGGTTTCAGCCAGGTCTTTCGGGTTGTCCAGAATATCGATATTTTTGTCGGCATAAGCCAGTATCGGTACGACACCAATATCATGTACCAGACCTGCCAGCATGGCACGATCCGGATCAAAGCCTGGTGTCTTATGGGCCAATACGGCGCTAATCGCGGCGACATAGCTGCTATGGGTCCAAAGCGACTGCATTTTACGGCGAATGGAATGGGATTTTGCGCTGAACACGGCTTTTATGGCGAATGCGGTAATAATGTCTTGTGATGCTTTAAGACCAATACGGGTCAAGGCCTCCGGACAGCTTTCAATTTTTCGGCGACCACGATATAAGGGGCTGTTGGCGATTTTGATCAAACGCGCGGTAATACTGGGGTCAATTTGAACGACTTTCGCAATCTTGCTGTTATTGGCTTTTTCATCATTGATGGCACGGCGAATTTTAAAAGCGACGTCAGGGATAGTCGGCAGTATCAATTTGTCCGATTGCATAAATTTATAGCAATCTCGATATAATCGATTTTTTGCCATACCGGGTTTGTTTTGGTGTTGCTCTTTCGGCATCATAGTGTGGCGATAGTATTAGGCAATTCGCAATAAATAAAATACCCATTGCGCGTTTCCAAGCTCCAGTTTGGGAATGCATGTCAGTCAGCTCTGCTTACTGGCCGTCACAGCGGGGCTGTTGCCTCATGTGCTCCCAGACAGGCGCTTGGGAGCCAGGAAAATCTCCTTATTTTCGCAGTATCTGCCCATGGCGCCTACTTTTTTTCTATAAAATCTGTCCGGAGTATTGTTATCTGAAATCTTAACATCTTATTTTAGTTGAAGTTTGCTTGAATGAGTGTGTTTAATATGCTGTAATCATTTTGAGGAGATTGATGTTATGAAAAAATTGTATAAAGACTGGAGCATGGATAAGGCTCTACATTATATCTATATCAATGAAGTTATTTTTATCAGTTTGATTTTGCTGGTCTTTATCGGTGAATTATTGGTAGATGTATCGGAACGTGTAGCCTTGTTTTATTGGTTATGCGTAACGCCAGTTTTTTTATATTGCTCCTGGATCAGTGAAAAAGCCAAGGAAATCAGTACCGGCGTCAAAAATAATGAATTGCTGCATTATGAAATGGTGTACTGGGGCAGCGCCATGATCTCGGAATTATTGATTTTTTTGCTGTGGCATGCCGATATGATTCGCCCCTCAGGTGCTACTATGAGTATTCATATCATCCTGGCGCACACTATGGTTTTACTGGGAATTCTGTTAGGCACACATTATTATTTGGTGGGTGGCTTTCTGTTTGGAACAAACGCTGATTTTTCCAACCCTGAAAAGAAAAAACGATTTTTTGAAAGAGCTCGAAGAAAATAAAAAAACCGAAAATAATTAACAGGATCAGTCATGCAAAAATCATTACATTTGGATGCTTATAAATGTACCGGCTGTCTGCAATGCGAAATGGCATGCTCGTATGAAAAAGAAGGCGCGTTTAATCCCGCTAAATCGCGTATCAAGGTCTTTACCTTTCATGACTTAGGTCGCTTTTCACCGTACACCTGCACGCAATGTGCTGAAGCCTGGTGCCTTCATGCGTGTCCTGTCGAAGCCATTACCACGAATGTGGCAACGGGTGCCAAGGAAGTCAATGAGACGCTGTGCGTTGGCTGTAAGGTGTGTACCATTTCCTGCCCGTTCGGCACTATCAATTACAATACCGAAACGCATAAGGTTGATAAGTGTGATTTATGCGGCGGCGATCCGGCCTGTGCCAAAGCCTGTCCAACTGAAGCTATTGTCTATATCGATGCAGAACAGACCGGTTACGACAAGATGCAGAAATACGCTCAGCTTAATCTGACGCAAGGAGAATAATCATGGCCTGGACCGAAAAAGTTTTGCGCGTGAATTTGACAGCTAGAACCACTTTTGTCGAGCCGCTCAATATGGAGTGGGCGAATCAATACCTGGGACAGCGCGGATTGGGCAGCAAATATCTGAGTGAAGAAATCGACCCTAAAGTTGAGCCATTGTCGCCTGAAAACAAATTGATCATGATTACCGGCCCGTTGACCGGCACGATGGCGGCAACCGGCGGGCGTTATTCAATCGTGACTAAAAGTCCCTTGACCTCTGCCATTGCCTGCTCTAATTCCGGTGGCTTTATCGGTGCGGAGATCAAAAATGCCGGTTGGGACATGATTATCTTTGAAGGCAAAGCCGATTCACCGGTTTATTTATATATTGAAAATGATGATGTCAAGATTTTGCCCGCCGATGATTTATGGGGTAACAGCGTCTGGAAAACGGATGAAATGCTGCATCAAAAACATCAGGATCCACTGCTCAGAGTCGCCTGTATTGGTCGTTCGGCAGAACAACAATGCCTGTATGCCAGTGTGATTAACGATTTACATCGCGCGGCCGGTCGCTCTGGCGTGGGCACCGTAATGGCGTCAAAAAATCTAAAGGCCGTGGCTGTCAGAGGCACAAAAGGTGTCGGTAACATCAAAGACTTTCCCAGATTTCTCAATGCTACAAACCAGGCTAAACAAGTGCTGGCCGGCGACAGCATTACCCATGAAGGCCTGCCAACTTACGGTACACAGGTGTTGATGAATGTCATCAATGAAATAGGGGCGATGCCGACACGTAATATGCGTGATGTGCAATTTGACGGTGCCGAGCGTATTTCCGGTGAGGCCATGCATCAAATCCGCGCTTCCGACAATAAAGCCAATCTGACCACCAATGCCGCCTGTTTTGGCTGCACCATCGCCTGTGGCCGGATTTCAACCATCGACAAAGGGCATTTTTCCATTCAAAACAAGCCGGAATACTGGCATGCCTCGGGCGGTCTGGAATATGAAGCCGCCTGGGCCCTGGGCTCGGATTTAGGCATTGATGACCTTGATGCGTTGACTTATGCCAATTTCATTTGTAATGAAGATGGCTTTGATCCCATTTCATTTGGTTCGACACTGGCGGCGGCCATGGAAATGTATGAGCAAGGCCTGATCAGTAAAGCACAGACCGGCGGTATCGAATTGAACTTTGGCAATGCCGAAGCCTTGGTCAAAATGGTGGAGTTGACGGCTAAAGGGGAAGGCTTTGGCAAGGAATTAGGCTTGGGCTCCAAACGTTTGTGCGAAAAATATGGTAACCCTGATTTATCCATGACCGTCAAAGGTCAGGAGTTTCCGGCTTACGATCCGCGCGGTATTCAAGGCATGGGGCTGACTTACGCCACCTCAAACCGGGGTGCGTGTCACCTGCGTGGTTACACGGTGTCATCGGAAGTGTTGGGCGTGCCGGAAAAAACCGACCCGTTAACGACAGAAGGCAAGCCGGAATTGGCCAAAGCGTTTCAGGATGCCACCGCCGCCATTGATTCGTCCGGTTTGTGTGTATTCACAACCTTTGCCTGGACGCTGGATGACATCGCGCCTCAGCTTGACGCCGCGTGTCAGGGCGATTGGACGGCTGAAAAACTACTGGAAGTGGGCGAACGCATCTGGAATCTTGAGCGGCAGTTCAATCTGGATGCCGGCCTGACCGGTAAAGACGATAACTTGCCCAAACGCTTGCTGAAAGAAGCGGCCAAAACAGGCCCGGCAAAAGGAAAAGTCAATGAGTTGGGTAAAATGTTGCCCGAATACTATCAATTAAGAGGCTGGACGGCCGATGGTGTTCCCAAGCAGGAAACCTTGCAACGCCTGGGGTTGGTGTAATCATGCATCATGTCATCATCGGTGCCGGCCCTGCGGGGGTGATTGCAGCGGAAACCTTGCGCAAATACGATAAAAAAAGCGCGATTACACTGATAGGTGATGAGCCGGAGCCGCCTTATTCCAGAATGGCGATTCCTTATCTGCTCATGCAGAATATCGAAGAACAAGGTACGTATCTGCGTAAGGGTAACGATCATTACCGACGATTGGCAATCGACTTATGTCATGACCGCGTTATCGGCCTGGATACCGCGCAAAAGCAGGTTCATTTACAGAACGATAAGACCTTAAACTACGACAAACTGTTGATTGCCACAGGCTCTCATCCGGTCACGCCGCCGATTCCAGGGATAACATTACCGGGGGTTAATCATTGCTGGACGCTGGCCGATGCCCGCCAGATTGCCGCAAAAATCAAGCCTGGCAGCAAAGTGGTCTTGATGGGGGCGGGATTTATCGGTTGCATTATTCTGGAAGCTCTGGTCAAACGGGGCGCTGAACTGACCGTGGTTGAGCAGGGCGATCGCATGGTGCCGCGGATGATGAATGAAAAGGCAGGCAACCTGATCAAGCGTTGGTGTATCGACAAAGGCATTCGGGTTCTGACTTCGACCAGGGTTGAGGCCGTTGAAAGCGGCCAGGCCTCTCGTCTATCCATCAAATTAGCCGGTCAAACTACCCTGGCGGCTGATTTATTGGTGTCGGCAACCGGTGTGCAGCCAAATATAGCCTTTCTAAAGAATACCGATATTAAAACAGAGCAGGGCATTCTTATCGACCGCCACATGCAAACCAGCGTAGCAGATATTTATGCTGCGGGCGATGTCGCGCAGGGTCTGGATTTCTCGAGCGGGGAAAATACGGTTCAGGCGATTCAACCCACTGCGGCCGAACATGCGCAAATTGCTGCCAAAAATATGCTGGGGCTGCCCGGGGCGCGTTTTCAAGGTGCGGTTAATATGAATGTGCTGGACACGCTTGGATTGATTTCCAGTTCATTTGGCTTGTGGATGGGAGCAGATAGCGGTGATCAGGCGGAACGTTATGATCCTGAAAACTTTAAATATCTGAACCTGCAATTTGCAGATGATGTGCTGGTTGGCGCGACAACGATTGGGTTTACCCAGCATGTTGGTGTTCTGCGCGGGCTGATTCAGAACAAAATGCATTTGCGGGACTGGAAACCCCGCTTGCAACAAGACCCAAGCCGGGTGATGGACGCCTGGCTGGCGACGCATCAGGTGCTGGCTTGATGCAGGTCACGTTCAAGCTCTATGCCTCGTTGATGCCGCTGTTGCCGCCGGGCACCAAAGGTCATGCGGTAAATGTCGATATTGATGCCGGCAGCAGCTTGCAGCAGCTGATCGATCAATTCAATATCGACGACCAGCAGGCTTTTTTAGTCATGGTTAATGGTGTTTATGTGCCGCCGGATGCGCGACACAGCTATGTTTTAAAGCCTCAGGATGTAGTCGCTATCTGGCCAAAAGTGGCGGGTGGCTAAATGTGGCAGTTTAAGAGACCTCACCAAAAACGCTTTCGATCAATTCATCCAGCTTGCCAGTTTGTTCGAGTGCATACAGATCATCAAAGCCGCCAACGTGAATATCGCCGATAAAAATTTGCGGCACGGTGCGGCGTTTGGTTTTTTGCATCAATGCCTGGCGTAAACCAGGCTGTTTGTCGACATTAATTTCCTCATAGTCAAGTCCTTTACGTTCCAGGAGCTTTTTTGCCATGGTGCAATAAGGACATAGATTTGCCGTATAAACCTTGATATTTTTCATTTGTTTTATAATATTCTAATTTAATGATGAGTATTCTAATCGGATGCCGCCTCAAATTCAATGCTAAAGGCCGCGGTCAGCGTATCAATCAGTATGTTGGCGGCGTGAGCCAGGGAGTCTGCAAAGGCAATGATGCCATCTTCATGCCCCAGCATACTGATGAGGCCTTGCGCACCGAGTTGATGCCGGTCAAATAACTGTTCGACCGCTTGCGCCATTGCCGGTGTCCCATATGCAACATCGGCCTGGGTGCAGGGAATTTTCAGTGCCTGGGTTTGTTGCCAGATGGTTGGGCTGTGGACATGAATGACAGCCTGGATGTGCGGGTTTTGTCGGTAAAGCATGGCATGGGTCAGGGCTTCAGAGGAGGGTTTGCTTAAGCCCGATGAGGTGAGTGTATTGTGTTCAGGGTCAGCCTGCTCGATCAAGGCCAAGTGATGCAAGGTCAGTTTGGGAAGGTGACCGGTTTGCGTGCCGCTGATATAAAAACGCTGTGATTTGCCGGCACGGAGGCTGAGATTACCAAAGCCATAGCCTTGATAACGGGCTGGATTCTGGCCAATCAATTCCAGTTGCAACATGATTTTGCGCCAGGCATTCAATGTGGCCAGGGAGAAATCAATGAAAATCGCTTGGTGTTGGTGGCGTAAATCGTATTTAATGACGCCTTCTTGTTCAGTCATAATCAAAACAATTCATGGAGTTGTGTGAAAAACAGTTCAACGCATAACGTCGATTTTCAGCGTCACAAACAGCGTCAGGCCTATTGTGATGAATGGCTGAAAAGCTGGGAAAAAACGCTCAAAAAGCCGTTGCGCCGGTCTGTGCTGACAGGCATTTTACAGACCCTGTTGATTATTATACAGGCCTGGCTGCTGGCCATTGTGCTGCATGCGCTGGTTATCGAACATAAAAACATCGTCGCGTTGTCTGTTGAGTTAAGTATGTTGCTGGTCGTTTTTGGCTTGAGAAGTCTGTGTATCTATATTTTTCAGATGCAGGGCTTTAAGCTGGCGGCAAGCTTGCGCCTTCGTTTGCAAAGGCAGCTGCTGGATAAACTGGACAATACGTTGAAAACGACAATGCGCCCGTCCAGTGGGGAAACGGTCAATATCATTCAAAACCATGCTCAGGCGCTGGATGATTATTTTCAACGCTATTTACCGCAAAAACGGCTGGTGATGTGGGCGCCGCTGTTGATCGTGAGCAGTGTGTTTTATGTCAATTGGCTGGTTGGGATAATTTTGCTGGTGACAGGGCCTTTAGTGCCGGTGTTTATGATTTTAATCGGCATGGGCGCCGAGTCGGCCAGTCGTCGGCAGTTTGTGCAGATGTCACGCATGAGCGGTTATTTTCTGGATCGGATTCAAGGGCTGGAAACCTTGAAGTTGTTTGGCCAGGCACAGGCCGAGTTAGCGCGGATTGGCGAGATTTCTGCACAATTTACCGAAAAAACCATGGCGGTGTTGAGTATCGCTTTTTTGTCATCGGCGGTTCTGGAGTTCTTCAGTGCCGTGGCGGTAGCCCTGGTGGCTGTTTATGTCGGGCTGGGGCTTTTGGGATTGGTGCATTTTGGGCCGGCCGAAAATATTACGCTGCAACAGGCTTTGTTTGTATTGTTGCTGGCCCCTGAATATTTCCTGCCCTTGCGCCAGTTAGCGGCCTTTTATCATGACCGGGCGCAGGCGCTGGCGGCAGCCGATCATCTGCTTAAAATATTGGATGCGCCTGAATTTCCGGCACATTCTGAGGCACCGAAAAAACGGGCACCGGCATCGGCGCTTGCCGGTGACCGATTATGTAAACACTATGATGACAGCCTCATTCTGGATCAGGTTAATCTGGCGATCAAGCCGGGTGAGAAAGTTGTTTTGATGGGGGAATCAGGTGCTGGTAAAACGACATTGTTGAAATTGCTTGCTGGCCTGGATCAGCCCGATGATGGCGAAATCTATGTGCATGGTCAGTCGCTTGACAGGGCAGAGCGGCTGGCGAAAATCGCCTGGGTAGGACAACAAAATGCCCTGTTCAGTGGCCGTATCGCCGATAACATCAGTCTGTTTGATCCGCATATTTCGCCTGAACAGATTGAACGGGCCGCCTATGCGGCTGGCGTCATGGATTTTGCGCAAGCCTTGCCTGACAAGCTGCATAGTCTGGTCGGCGAAAATGGCTTTGGCTTGTCCGGTGGGCAGAGGCAACGCATTGCGTTGGCGCGGGCGTTTGTTAAAAACAGCGATATTATTATATTGGATGAGCCAACCGCCCATTTGGATCCGGCGACAAAACAAGCATTGTTGGATGTCATCGAACAGTTGTTTGCGGCTAAAACCATCTTGATGGCCAGTCATGACAGCATGGTTATACAACGGTTTGACAGGCACATCCGTTTGCAGAACGGGCGTATAACATGAAGGATTTATTCTATTTGTTACCCTTGTTTAAACCCTGGTGGGGGCGCTTACTTGGCGGCGGTGTGCTTGCCGTGCTTACCGCGCTGGCGGCGATTGCCTTACTCGGCTTGTCGGGCTGGTTTATTTGTGCGGCGGCCGTCGCTGGGGCTATGGCGCCGGATGGTGTGGCGGTTACCTTTAATTTTATGCAACCTGCGGCCGAAATCAGGGCGTTGGCTATCATTCGTACGTTGGGGCGTTATGGTGAACGTTGGTTGACGCATGATGCGACGTTCAAGGTGCTGGCTGAGATTCGATACTGGTTTTTCAGTCGTCTGATTCGGTTAACGCCGGGGCAGCTATCGGGCAAACATTCCGGTGATGTGCTCAGTCGAATTACGGTCGATATTGATGCCCTGGATGCCATTTATCTCAGAATTATATTACCCCTGGCGATTGTGGTCATCGCTTCGGCGTTGGTGTTGACACGGGTTTACGTCTATTCGGCGCAACTGGCGTTGATTTTGGCGCTGGCCTTGGTTGTCGCCGTTGGCGTGTTGCCCTGGCTGTTTTCATATTTAAGCGAAAAATCAGCGCAACAGGATGTGGAGCAGAACAACCGGCTCAAAATCGCGTTACTCGATTATCTGCATGGCCTGGATGATATTCTGGCGTATCAGGCGGGAGAACGTTTGAAGCAATCAATACTGGCAACCACGAAAGACTTGCTGACGTGGCAGCGCCGAAACCAGCAGTTCAATGCCCTGTCTTCGGCGCTGCTGTTTTTAGTGGCGCATTTAACCTTATTCGCTTTTTTGTATCTAGGCGCCCGCTTTGTACCGCAGACGCTGACGGGAGTGCAATTAGCCCTGTTGATTTTTGTCGTATTGGCCTTGTTCGAGTGGATTCTGCCGTTTAACAGTGCCATGCAAATGTTGGGTAAAACCCGCCGCTCAGCCCAGCGCATCCGCCATTTAGCCGAGATGGCACCGGCTATTTCAACGCCCAATCCTGCACCGTTGCCGGATGATAATAGCATTCAACTGCAACATATCTATTTCCGCTACACAGACTCCGGTCCCTGGGTGTTGAATAAGCTTGATCTTTTTATCCCGTCCGCGCAGAAAATAGCCATTATCGGTCAAAGTGGTGCTGGCAAAACGACCTTGCTGCATTTACTGCTACGGTATTTTGATCCCCAGCACGGCACAGTCAGCCTGGGCGGGGTGAATTATCGGCAGATTGAATTTGATGCGTTAATGACCCGCTGTGCCGTATTATCGCAACATAGTCGGTTGCTGTCAGGGTCTGTGCGTGATAATTTACGCCTCGCTAAACCCGATGCGCGTGATGCCGAATTAACGGCTGCATTGGCCGCAGCCGGTCTGGGCGCATGGTTGCCTCGGCTGCCGGATGGACTGGACAGCTGGCTCGGCGAGCAGGGCGCGAATGTATCGGGCGGAGAAGCCCGGCGCATTGCCTTGGCACGGGTGTATCTGAAAAACGCATCCATTGTGTTGCTGGATGAACCCTGTGAAGGCCTGGATATGGAAACCGAGCGGGATGTGTTACAACGGCTTGAAACCATGATGCGCCGCAAAACCGTGATTATGGTCACGCACAGAACGGCCGGCCTGGACTGGATGGATGTTGTCTATGAACTTAAGCACGGTGTTTTACAAAAGGTCAGGCGATGAAAGAAAAAATGTGTATTCAGGAAGTGAGTCCAACATTATTGCAACAAGGTAAAAGCAAACGCCTGGCCGCTATTCGCGACAAGGTGGGTGGCTTGTCAAAGGAGGCTGTAAACCCTCAGCGTAAAGCGACGCCACCCACCGCGCTGGAACAGGCCAGGCAGCCTATAGATCAGGCTTTGCGGGACTGGTTGGCGCGTTATCCGCCGGCTAAAAAACAGCGTTTTTTCAAGATTCGTTTTGGCATGGATATTGAGCAGTTGAAGCAATTACCGATTCGGGAAATCTATCGGCGTCTGGGTATTCGCGAACGCGCACCTGAGAAAATTGCACAACTGGATTATAATGGCCGACCCGTTTTTAAACGATTTTAAAACCATGAAAAACTACCGCATAGAGCCTGATCAGGATTACCGCGACCAAAGCCTCCGGCAACATGAAGCGTTAAGCCCTGAAGCCCTGGCTGAAGATGCCGTTAAACATTATGACGATTGCTATCGGGATTATCTGACGGCCTGGTGTAACCGCGATAATCTGGCCTTGCATTATGGTTACTGGGACAGCGATAAACCCTACCAGCAACATCAGGCCTTGATCAATAAAAACCAGATATTGTATGACAAGGCAGGCATCGCCGCTGAAGACAAGGTTCTCGATGCCGGCTGTGGCATTGGCGGCAGCAGCATCTGGATGGGACGGGAAAAAGGTAATCGTGTGACCGGTATCACCATCAGTCAGCAACAGGCGCATTATGCACGCGAGCATGCCAAACGCCATGGTGTGGCCGACACGGTTGATTTTGAGGTAGCCGACTTTTGTCAGACCCCGTTTGAGGATGCTTCATTTGATGTGGTTTGGGCGTTGGAAAGCGCTTGTCATGCCTTGAGGAAAGGTGACTTTTTGAAAGAAGCCTGGCGGCTTTTGCGGCCGGGCGGTCGTTTGGTGGTTTGTGATGGTTTTTTATTGCAGCGAGAATTTACCCCAGATCAGTGGCAGGCGGTGGTAACCTGTCTGAACGGCTGGGCGGTGCCTAATCTGTGTTCCCGCGAGGAATTTACAGGCCTGCTGGCAACACTGAATTTCAATGACATCAACATCCATGACATCACCGCGCAAACATTGCCTTCGGCCGATTATATGTACAAGGTGGCCAGGCGCTTGTATCCGGTGCAGAAAATCAGCCAATGGTTAGGACTGCGTTCCAAAGCGCAAACGGCCAATTACTATGTCGGCCTGGCTCAGCATCAATTGTTTGATGAAAAACTGACCGAATACTTGATTTTCACCGCGCGGAAATAAATCATGCAGCGTATTACGCAGTTATTTCCGCTTTGGGCTGTTCTGCTTTCGCTGGTCGCCTGGTTTTATCCCGCGGGCTTTGTCGGTTTAAAAAGCTGGATCATACCTTTATTGGCTACGGTCATGTTTTGCATGGGGATGACGCTGACCTTGAATGATTTTAAAAAGGTCTTGAAGTCACCCCGGATTATTGCCATTGCCATCGGCATACAATTTTTATGCATGCCATTTTATGCCTGGACAATTTCACGGTTACTGGATTTGCCGGCGGAAATTTTGGCCGGTATGGTTCTGGTCGGTGCCAGCGCCGGTGGAACGGCGTCCAATGTTATTTGCTATCTGGCCCGCGGCAATGTTGCCTTATCGGTTTTGATGACGGCCGCATCGACCTTATGTGCGGTGGCCTTGATGCCGTTGTTAAGCTGGCTGTATCTGCATCAGATTATCGAAGTTCCACTCTTGAATATGCTCAAAAGCATTGTCTTGTTTGTGTTATTGCCGGTGTTGTCAGGAACGCTTTTGAACACCGTGCTTAAATCAATGATACATGCTATTCAGCCGTTGTTTCCACTCGTATCCAGCGTGTCGATTATTGTGATTATCGCCATTATCGTGGCTTTAAATCATGCCAATTTGCAGCAACTGGCCTGGCCGGTCATGCTGGGGGTTGTCTTGCACAATCTTTTAGGTCTGTTGACCGGTTATCATCTGTGTCGGTGGTTGAAGTTTGATCGGCAAACCGCCCGCACGGTCAGCATCGAAGTCGGCATGCAAAATTCAGGGCTAAGCGTGGCCCTGGCGATTAAATATTATTCACCCCTGGCTGCACTGCCGGGCGCATTGTTCAGTATCTGGCATAATTTGTCCGGTAGCCTACTGGCCTTTTTCTGGCGACGTCAGCCTCATGTATAACAAAATTCTGTTCTCAATCGTGTTGGTTTTAGCCGTATTGAATAATGGTTGCGGCCTGCTGGAAGCAGTCACCCATCGACAGGCGCTGAGCGACTATGCAGAAGATTTATTCCGACGGCAAAATGCCTTGACCACGGCACTCATGATGCAGACTGAGGAAGATGATGCGGTTTACCAGGCCGAAATGGATATGCATAGCGCCTGCAAGTTGCTCAATGAATATGCTCGATTGGCGATGGAAGGAAAAAACGGCAGTCTTTTATTTCAACGCAGGGTAAAAAATTCATTGCCCGCCTGTGATGCAGCGATTCAGAAACTGGAAACAATTTTGGAGGTGCAATGAATACTCAGGGTAAACGGTGTGATATTCTGCAACTTGGGAACCCTTGTTTACGGCGTATTGCTCAGCCCATTACCGATTTTACATCCGAACAGAGCCGTCAACTGATTGCCGATTTAAAGGCCACGTTGGCCCGTACTGAAGGCGTCGGTCTAGCGGCGCCACAAATTGGCGAATCTTTTCAAGCCGTGATTATCGCATCCAGGCCCACTTCACGTTATCCGAAAGCACCAGAAATGCTGCCTGTTTGTATGTTGAACCCCGGGATGACCGTGTTGGATGAGCGACAACAAAAAGATTGGGAAGGCTGTTTGAGTATTCCAGGCATTCGAGCCAAGGTGCCACGTTACCCGAAAATCAAGGTGCATTATCAGGATGAACAAGGCGAATCCCATAGCATGCGTTTGGAAGGTTTTGTCGCCCGGGTTTTTCAGCATGAATTTGATCACCTGCAAGGCTTGGTCTATCTTGATCGCGTCGAAACCAACTTGGATATCATTTCAGAATCTGAATTTTTGAAACAGGTCGTATAGGTGTTCTATTCGTCTCAATTACGATAATCCTCCGCATTCAGTTGATATTTTTTTAATTGCTGATAAACCGCCCGGGTGGATATTTCCAGGAAGTCAGCCATTTTTTTGATGTCGCCTTGATAATATTTTAAGGTGTCCTGTAGAAATCTGATTTCAATCTCTGTAATTGACTGTTGCTTCAGTTTTTTTAATTCCAAAGGCAGGGGGAGGGCTGATGTATCAATATCCAGTTTCAAATCTGTTATTTCTTCTCCATGAGCGAATAACACACTGCGTTCCAGTGTGTTTTCCAGTTCCCTGACATTGCCCGGCCAGTGATAAGCTTTAATTTTTTGCATGACTTTCCGGCTGACCGAGGTCACGTTTTTGTGATGTTTTTGACTCATCTGTTGCACGATATGATGAATCAATGCGGGCATGTCTTCAGGTCTTTCCCGTAACGGTGGTATCTCCAGGTTGACGACATTGATACGATAGTATAAATCCTCACGGAACTGGCCTTGTCTGACTTTATCCTGAAGGTTGGTGTTGGTTGCGGAAATGATTCGTGTATCGACCGGTATAGTCTGTTTTCCTCCGACTCTTTCCAGTTCACCTTCCTGCAGGACCCGGAGTAAACGAGTCTGAGCAGCGGCGGAGAGTGAGTCTACTTCATCCAAAAACAAGGTGCCGCCATCGGCCCTTTCAAAATAACCTTGATGCACTTCAATGGCCCCGGTAAAGGCTCCTTTTTCGTGACCGAACAAAACGCTTTCAATCAGGTTTTCTGGAATAGCGCCACAATTGATTGCGACAAAAGGTTTGCTACAACGATGGCTCATTGCGTGAATAGCACGCGCTACGAGCTCTTTACCGACACCGGTTTGTCCTTGAATTAATAAGGTTGCCGAAGTGGGTGCAATAACTTCTATGGATTGTAAAACCTGTTTCATCCCCTCGGAGTTTGCAATAATCACCGGTGGTTTCTGTTTATGAGCAGGATTTTTGCTTTGTTTGCGCCATATTTTCAGCATGCTTTGTTCGATCTTGGAATGCAGTTCGGCAATATCCTGTTGGTTTTTATATTCACTGATATTATCGATGTACTCAACGCCGACTTTATGCTTTGCGGTTTCCTGATTGAGATGAATATACACTTCACAGTAATCATCATGGTTGGCAATGCTTTTAGCAATTTCAACTTTGGCGTAACCAAAGTTACGTGCCGCAATTCCACCAAATACACTGGATGTCATACCGCATAGGCTTGGAAAATTGACCACTTTTTCACCAAAAGGACAGCAGCTGTTGCAAACCTTGATACTCTCCTGAGTGCTTGAAGATAAAGAAAACTTACCACCAATATTGTTTTTGAGTCCTAAAATCAATTCGATATAACTTTCTCGATCGAGCGCATCTTCTTTATTGGTATCAGCGCGATAAATCTCTTCAAAATAACAGCCGGCTGTGCGGGCAATATGTTCAATCAATTGTTGTGCTTGTTCCTGTCCTGATTGTTCGCTGGCGTGCATCAACTCAAGAATGAATGTTTGTAAAAAAAATACTGGGGTTAAATCTGAAAGAGAGGTGTCGGTCATAGCATTGGTGTGAAGTTATATTTCACACATTGAAGCACAACTTCACGTTGTGCGTAAACATAAACTTTAAGATATTGATAATGAAGGGGTAATTTTTTTTAGAAAATGGCCTGAAAAATGCTTTCTACAAGCTGACAGGCTATGAAATTGTTTACGCTAATGCGTCTGATTTTCAAAGCTACTGTGGCAATTTTTTTATATGAGGTCATAACCATGAATGATAATAAACCCCCTTTAAATCCACATCCATTAAGTGAATATGTTGCCTGGGCAGGAAGCAGAAACCGTGAGCCTATCTTAGGTGTTTTGAAAGAGAAGTTGCCAGAAGAGCCTGGACAGGTGTTAGAAATGGCCAGTGGCAGTGGTATGCATATCAATTTTTTTGCACCACATTTCAAGCATTTAGATTTTCAGCCATCAGATAAGGATGTCGAGGTATTTGAAAATATCAAAAATTTGACCCGGGACCTGACGAATGAAAACATTGCGGATCCCATTCATCTTGATTTAACCAATCCGGATACCTGGTTCAAGGATGAAATGAAGAATACCTTTTCGGCTATTTTTTGTATCAATATTTTCCAGGTTGCCCCAATTTCTATTGCCGATGGCATGATGGAATGTGCTGAACATTTATTGAATGAGGATGGTTTTTTGATGATATACGGGCCGTTCCAGGTTGAGGGTGAATTCACTACAGAATCAAATGCAGAATTCCACAATACGCTGAGTTCAGCTGGTGTACCTGAATGGGGCCTAAAAGATGTTGCGGATTTGAGAAAGGCGGCTGCAAAACATGGATTGGAGTTGAAGGAACAAATCAGCATGCCGGCGAATAATTTCTCACTTATTTTCGGAAAAATTTAAACATTATGCATCTTAGGGTTGTTTTTTTAAATTGTCATCAGTTATTACACTATGAATCAACAATGTTCAGCAGTTATTATGGGCGTTGGACCCGAACG
Organism: uncultured Methylococcaceae bacterium; assembly: GCA_913056195.1. GTDB lineage: Bacteria > Pseudomonadota > Gammaproteobacteria > Methylococcales > Methylomonadaceae > Methylomarinum. The sequence goes on from CAJXMF010000019.1 coordinate 26,793, forward strand.
TGGTCTGGGCGCTACTCTCGCAAAACTTTTGGCGGCCAAAGGCTTTCACGTTTTCATCGCCGGCCGGACTGAAAAAAAACTGCAAACGGTGGCCAAGAGTATCCGCGAAAATGGCGGCAACATTACTGCCGTACTGGCCGATGCCACCGATGAAAATGATGTACGTCATTTGTTTGCAAAAATCCGCTCACACAATACCGTTTTGCAGATTGCTGTTTACAATGTGGATAGCAATATTCCGTCTCCTATTCTTGAAACCAATACAGATACCTTTACTCGGCTGTGGCAACAAAATTGCTTAGGGGCTTTTTTGTTTGCCCAAGCCAGTATTGAATGTATGGAGGTCAATCAGCAGGGCACCATTTTTTTTACCGGAGCGACAGCGTCGCTGAGAGCGAGGCCACCATTTACTGCGTTTGCCAGTGCAAAAGCGGCCTTAAGAGCATTGGCCCAAGGCCTGGCCAGGGAATTTTCGCCAGCCGGGATACATGTGGTTCATGCGATTATTGATGGCGTGATTGATGGTGATCGTGCAGCCGAACAGTTTCCAGAATATTACAAGTCTAAAAGCAAAGACGGTTTGCTGCAGCTGCAAGCTATTGCTGAAACTTACTGGGCTATCCACTGCCAGCATCGTAGTGCGTGGACTCATGAATTGGATCTTCGGCCCTATAAAGAACCTTTTTAGGTGAAAAATATGACAGAAAAAACAGATTGGAAATTACAGGGGAGTTATTTTGAAACCTGTAATTGTGAAATCGCTTGTCCATGTGTATGGCTACAACCACCATCGCATGGTGATTGTAAGTTATTGGTTGCCTGGCATATAGACGAAGGCTTTTTTGACAGCCAAAGGCTTAGTGGGCTCAATGTGGCATTAGCTTGTTATGCACCCGGGCATATGAAAGAAGGAAACTGGCAGGCGGCTTTATATATTGATGAACGGGCGGATGAATCTCAGACACAAGCATTGACGCAAATATTCGGCGGCCAACAAGGGGGACACTTAGCTATTCTTATGACTTTTGTCAGTGAAGTGTTAGGAATCAGAAAAGTGAAAATTGATTATCAGGAACAGAGGAATAATAGATTTATGTCTATTCCCGGGATTGCTCAGGCAGAAATTGAAAGTATTCAAGGGTTTTCAGGCACCGAGTCAAGCGTCAGTAATCCACCTTTATGTGTTGTCAGCAGTCATGCTTCCACGGTGGCCAGATCAAAGCAATACCGCTATAGCGATTACGATAAACAATGGCAATTCAGTGAGCGTAATGGCTACTATTCTCCCTTCGTCTATCAGCCCTGAGTCATATATGCCGAAAATATTTGTTTTGCTGATTGGTATTACCTTAGCGGCATGGGGTTTTCTGATTTATCAGCAACAGCAAATGCCTCAGATGCCTATGACGAACGAAACTATGCCTTTCGGTGCAGCGCAGCCTTGGCAGATCGCTGATTTTATCGTCGTTTATGTCATGTGGAGCGTCATGATGGCCGCGATGATGCTGCCTTCTGCACTACCTATGATTCAGATGTTTACTAAAATCAGCCGGAAACGTTATGGAAAGGTTTTTTTGTTCAGCTTGATTTTTAGCTTAGCCTATCTGTCGGTCTGGTTACTATTTAGTGTGGCCTTGACTGTGGTGCAATGGAAGTTTCATGATTATCAATGGCTTTCGGGAAGGATGGGGCATACTAATGACTTTGTGGCCGGGGTATTATTGTTATTTTCCGGAGGATATCAATTTACAAAGCTTAAGAATATCTGTTTGAAATACTGCCGGTCACCGGCTGGTTTTTTGCTTAATTCCTGGCAAAACGGTCGAGCAGGCGCTTTTGCGATGGGCTTTAAACATGGCATTATCTGCGTGGGCTGTTGTTGGGCGCAAATGCTCATTATGTTTGTAGTCGGGGTGATGAATATCACAGCGATGGTTTGGATTACATTATTTATTCTGCTGGAAAAAACGTTGCCAAAAAGAGAAAACATAATGCGGATTGCATCTGGTGTTTTATTGTCCTTGTGGGGAGTCAGGTTACTTCTTTTCTAGCCCGGATATCCATGATGAATTGGAGTTTCTTTTAATTCCGGTACAATTTTTGGGCTAATGCTAAAATATTCGAATTTCAACTTCTGCTTTCAGGTTATATTGAAGATGTCATGTCGGATAGAAAATATTAGTGTTGTGCTGAATCATGGCTGATAAACCCGCCATTGCCATACCGCGTACGATTTGGGCGCTCGGTTTTGTCAGCTTGTTCATGGATTTGTCTTCGGAATTGATTCATAGTCTGCTGCCGGTTTTTTTGGTATCGACGCTGGGCGCGAGTGCACTGACTGTCGGCGTGATCGAAGGGATAGCCGAAGCGACGGCGCATATCGTCAAGGTCTTTTCCGGCTCCATCAGTGATTTTTTTGGCCGACGCAAGTTGTTGTTAATTATAGGTTATGGGATGGCGGCGCTCAGCAAGCCGCTTTTTCCGATGGCCGACTCGGTTGTGACCGTATTCATCGCTCGCTTTATGGATAGAATCGGTAAGGGTATCCGGGGTGCGCCACGCGATGCGCTCATAGCCGATGTTGCGCCGGCAGAAATTCGGGGCGCGTGTTTTGGCTTGCGGCAATCTCTGGATACAGTCGGTGCTTTTCTTGGCCCGATGGCAGCCATTCTGTTATTGTTTTTGCTGCATGGAGATATCACTGCAGTCTTGTGGTTTGCGGTTGTTCCTTCTGTTCTGGCGGTGTTAGTCATTGTATTAGCGGTTGATGAGCCGACTATTCACGCCTCACGACACATCTCTAAATTACCTTTACGCGGGTTTCATCTAAAGCAATTTTCAGTGCATTTTTGGTGGGTGATTCTGATCGGGGTCTTCTTTACTCTGGCGCGCTTTAGCGAAGCCTTCCTGGTGTTACGCGCGCAGCAAAATGGTTTATCCATAAACTGGATTCCAGCAATCATGGTTATCATGAGCCTGGCTTATGCGCTATCGGCTTATCCGGTTGGTCGGTTATCCGATCGCATCAATAAAAAATGGCTGTTAGGCATCAGTCTGCTCTGGTTGATTATCAGTGATATGGTGCTGGCTTTGGCGCATGGCGCGCTGGCAATGCCCATGCTTTTTATCGGTGTGGCCTGTTGGGGCTTGCACATGGGCTTTAGTCAGGGAACGCTGGCGACCTTAGTGGCTGAAACCACACCGCAGCACCTGAAAGGCACCGCATTTGGTGTGTTCAATTTTATCAGCGGCGTGTTTATGTTGTTAGCCAGTCTGATTGCAGGCGGAGTATGGACATATTATGGTGCCGAATTCACCTTTTATTGCGGGGCAGGGTTTGCGCTGTTGGCGATGGTGGTGCTGGTTGTTGAGAGTCGTCTTAAAAGCACAGTGCGCGATTGACGTTTTAATCACGTATTCAGGTAAACATGTATAAAGCCTTTTTTCATTTGGCCAGCGATCCTTTCAAGCTGACGCCGGATACCGACTGCTTTTTTTTCGAAGGTCAGCGCAAAGCGATTTTGGATGCCTTGCTGTATGCGATTACCCGTGGCGATGGCTTGATCAAGGTTGTCGGTGAGGTGGGTAGTGGCAAGACGATATTGTTACGGATGTTAATCCAGTCTTTGCCTGAGCATTTTGAAACGGTGTATCTGGTCAATCCGCGCATACCGCCAGACCAGATTCTTCAGGCGATTGCTTTGGAGCTTAAATTAGCGGATGTGGATGCTGGAAAAGCCTTGTTGCTGAATCGCTTGCAAAATAAGTTGCTGGCGCTTCATGCCCGGTACAAGCAAACCGTGTTGTTGATTGATGAAGCGCAGGCCATGCCTCTGGAAACATTGGAGGAAATCAGAATGTTGGGCAATCTTGAAACAGGACAGGATAAATTGCTGCAAATCGTATTGTTTGGGCAACCTGAATTGGATAAGACACTGGATCAGCATTGTGTACGTCAGATTAAAGAACGCATTATCCATAATTTTTATTTGCCTGGATTAAGCAGACAGGAGGTCGGGCGTTATTTGTTTTTTCGTTTGCAGGTGGCCGGGTTTAAGGGTGCATTTCCTTTTTCGGCATCGGCTGTGGCCCTGATTACCTGGCGATCAGGTGGCATTATCCGAAAAATCAATGTGTTGGCTGAAAAATGTTTATTGGCGGCTTATTGTCAGCAGCAGCATAAGATAGGCTTGTTGACGGTTGTCAAAGTCGTGCTTGAACATAAAAGAAGTGGGTTTTGGAAGATTTTGTCGGGTTTAGCCGTGCTGTTGGTGATGTTGGCATGGCCAACCAGTGATATTGAGCAGAGTTCTGATAAACCGCCAGCTGTTTCGAAGCGGACAAAACCCGTGTTATCGAGTTTGCATCAAGGCCATGCGCAGGTGGTTGAGAAAACAGTTGAAAAATCAGCGCAGAGTTCTTCAGTTTATGCTGTCAAGCTGCTGTCGATTAAGCTGAAGGGGACGCAACAGGTCTCTGCTGTACTGAATCATATGATTCCACAAGGTTATCGTTCTTATGTGTTTTACAGGATTTTGAAAGACCGCTGGTGTGAAGTGTTTTTAGGCCCATTTGAAGATTTTAAGACCGCTCAGGCGACGTTGGATGAATTGTCATCCCGTTTAAAAAAGAATCAGCCCTATGTGTTAAAGATTCCACAAACAAATTGGCAGCAATTAAAGGCGTTTGAATGAAGTTTCTGTGAAATTTATTGCAGAAAAAATTATCTGGTCTATTTTTAGACTTATGAAAAAGAAGATGTATTTTGCTGATAATAAACTGTTGTATGGCATTTTGGGCGTTTTGTTGACAAGCTGCGCCCAAAAACCCTTTCAGGAATCGAGCGGCCATCTACAACCTGTTTCCCCATCATCGGCCGCAGAGCATTCGATACCGCCGCCGGCTCTGGACGATATCATGTTACCCGCGCCTGAAGCACAGAAAAAGGAAGCGGTCTATACAGTCGTTGTGCATGACTTGCCTGTCGGCGAGCTGTTATTCGCGTTGGCGCGGGATGCTAAAAAAAATATTGATATTGCACCCGGAATCAGCGGTAATGTAACCTTGAATGCGATTGATCAGACCTTGACATAAATTCTGGAACGCTTGAAAAGGCAGGTGGATTTACGTTATCGCATCGTGGGCGATACCCTGGTGGTATCACCGGATACGCCTTATTTTGTGCAATATAAGGTGCCTTATATCAACATGGAGCGTTCCAGCACCAATGAGGTCAGTATTGCGACGAAAGTGGCTTCAACCGGTTCCGGTACGGGTAATTCAGGGTCGGGTTCGGGAGGCGGTAATTCTTCTTCTGGAGGCGGCAGTAATTCTTCGACCAAGGTCAGTTCAAAATCAGTGCATCAGTTCTGGCGACATCTGGTGAGCAATCTGCGTGCAATTCTGCGCGATCAAGACAGTATTCAGACCGGCTCACAAAGCCAGAGTAGTGGACAACAAGCCTCAGGAGGACAGCAAGGTAAACTGGAAAACAGTATTGTTGCCCATCAGGAAGCCGGTATCATCAGTATCCGTACCACCGAGCGTAAACATCGGCAAATTGCCAAATATATCGCCAATGTGGTGGAGCATGCCACCCGGCAGGTGTTGATTGAAGCGACGGTGGTGGAAGTTGCTTTGAATGATCAGTATGAAACCGGTGTGGACTGGAGTGTACTGGTCAATAAAAACAATGGCTCACCGGCGATCACTTTAGGGCAGAGTTTTCAGCAGTTGGTCGCCACCGGTAGTAATGTTACACCGGTAACGGCAGCAATAGCTGGCAGGGATTTATTGGCTTCGGTAAAAATGCTGGATACCTTTGGCAATACCCGGGTGTTGTCCAGCCCTAAGTTGATGGTGTTGAACAATCAGACGGCGGTGTTAAAGGTCGTTAAAAATCAGGTGTATTTCACCATGACAGCCGAACAAAGTCAGGCTGTACAAGGTTCGACATTATCGACCATTGAAACTCAGGTACATACGGTGCCGGTCGGCCTGGTGATGAGTGTGACGCCTCAGATCAATGAAAATGAGGATGTCATTATTAATGTCAGACCGACTATTTCCCGGCAAACAGGGGTGGTTGCCGACCCGAATCCGGCCTTTAAACAGCAAAATATCACCAGTGAAATTCCGGTTATCGAGGTGCGCGAAATGGAATCGGTGCTCAGGGTTCATAATGGCGATATTGCCGTGATCGGCGGGTTGATGGAGGATAATGTCAATAATCAGACCGAGGGTACGCCCGGTTTAAGCCGTGTTCCTTACCTTGATAATATTTTCAGTTATAAAAATAAAAACAGCCGCAAGACTGAACTGGTGATTTTTATTCGCCCGCGGGTGATTAAAAGTGCCAGTATCAAAGAAGACTTGAGTGATTTTAATCGTTATTTGACGCCGCAACCGGTTAAATTTGAGGTACCGAGGTTTCGATGAGTTTATTGCTGGATGCCCTGAAACAGGCAGAGGAAAGTAAAAAACAACAGAAGACAGCCGAGCTGGATAAGGCTGAATCCGGCATTCAGGAATTATCCTCTGAACACGATGAGTCTTTGCCTGTTACGGCCGTTGAAACGCCTTCTGATCAGTGGACGGAACTGGATGTTTTGCCTGATTTTGATTTGACAAGCATTGACGATGACGGTGTTTCTTCATCTTCTTCTGATTTATCAGCAAAAACCTCGTCCGCTTTACAACTTGAAGCGGTGAACGATGGGCCTGAGTCGCCTGTGGCTCTCGAAACACCGCAAGCTTCAGCAGCGTCAGATGAAATCGCTCAATCGGATAAGTCGGAAGTCGCCATGACGGCAGAGACTGAGCCGGATAAAACAGAAGTGCTGCAAGCAGACCCAGAGGCGGTTGATGAGAAAACGGAAACAGATGTAGCCGTCGTTGAACAAACCAGTCGTTCACAAAAATCGGCTGCCGATACGGCGACTCGGCCGGAAGATATGGAAGCGGCCCGAGCGATTTTGCAAGGCCATCGTTGGCAAAAGCAATACACATTTTATGCCGTATTGCTAATCCTGCTTTTATTATTGAGCGCGGGCGGTTATTACCTGTTTTTCATGCCGCCGACTCAAATATCGCAGGATTATCCGCCTGTAGAGGGCATGATGGACGAGGATGGCATGGGTACTGTAGCCAATGATTCTGACTTACCGGGATCTGAGACATCGGTTTCGACACCCATCAGTTCATCGTCCGATGACCACAATGGCGTTAATCAAGCGCAAGTCAGTCAGCAGTCCATAACGCCGAAAAAAAATAGCCTGGCTGAGAAAGATAACACTCCTCATTCAATTGGGCGCCCGCTTACGCCAAAATCTCAACCTCGGTTTCAATCCCTGCAGGCGTCAAGTCCCATCACGATAAAGATTAAAAGGCCATCGCCACGACTGGATCGAGATTTGGCCGAAGCCTATGCCGTATTTCGGCAACATGATTATACATTGGCAGAGCAACTTTACCGGCGTGTGACAAGGCGTGACCCGAAACAGGTCGATGCCTGGTTAGGCTTGGCGGCGATTGCCGAAAAACACGGCCAGGTGAAGATGGCCAAAGCACTTTATCAGCGGGTTTTGCAAATTGATAGTCAGCAGACTTATGCGCAAAATGCCTTGATTCGTTTACAGAATAGACAAAGCCCGGCCGAACAGGCGGTGTTGTATCGGCAATTAGCCGAAAAATACCCGGACAATGCGCAGGCACAAGCGGCTCTGGCGCATTTTTATGTGGCACAACGGCGTTGGCGACAGGCACAGGAAGCTTATTTTAAAGCGGTGGCTTTGGCACCGGAGAATGCCTTGTATCACTATAATCTGGCCGTATGTCTGGATCATCTGGGGAAATCGGATGCGGCCTTGCGCTATTATCAAAAAACCTTGCAGTTGAACGCGCACACCCCTCAAACCGGAATTGATCCGGAACGTGTCAGGCACAGAATTCAGCAATTACAGGGGGCATAAAGCCATGTCGGAAAAGAAACCCATACGTTTGGGTGATCTGTTGATTGACGAAAATATTATTACGCCTGATCAGCTCAAGATCGCCTTGATTGAACAAAAGTCTACCGGTGAGCAGCTGGGTAAGGTGCTGGTGTCTTTGGGTTTTGTCAATGAAGATACCCTGCGGGATTTGCTGGGTGAGTCACTGGGGCAGCAAAGTGTCAGTCTTAAAAACCATTTACCGGATCCTGTGGCGTTGAAGATGATTGACCAGGAACAGGCGCGACAGCTGAAGGCTTTGCCGATCAGTTTTGATGAAGATAAAAAACAGCTGGCGGTTGCCATGATCGACACGTTTAATATTGTGGTTATCGACCGGATTTCACAGTTAGTGGGTGCCGATATTGATATCGAGCCGGTGCTGGTCAGTGAAACAGAGCTGGAATATGCGCTGGATCAGTTTTATGGTTTTGAATTATCCATTGATGGCATCCTCAATGAATTGGAGGGTTATGATTCGATAGACCAGGAACAATTGCAGGGCGAAACCAGCCATCCACTGGTGCGCTTGATCGATGCGTTATTGCTGGATGCCGTGAAAAAAGGCGCATCGGATATTCACTTTGAACCTGAAGCTAAATATCTGCGTATTCGCTATCGTATTGATGGTGTATTGCGACAGATCAGAAGTCTGCATCATAAGTTTTGGTCAGCTATGGTCGTGCGGCTCAAGGTAATGTCGGGTATGGATATCACCGAAACCCGGCTGCCACAGGATGGGCGTATCGGTTTGACCCTTGGTACGCATGAAATAGATTTCAGGGTGGCGTCGCAGCCTACGGTTTATGGCGAAAACGTGGTGCTGAGAATTCTGGACAGGAAAAAAGGCATCGTTCCGCTCGATAAATTACAATTAAGCGATTATGCGTTTGCCCAATTACAATTGATGATGGCTCGCCCTGAGGGGATTATTATCATGACCGGGCCTACCGGCAGTGGTAAAACGACGACACTGTATTCCATGCTCAATCATTTAAATGATGAATCCGTGAATATCATGACACTGGAAGATCCGGTGGAATATCCCATGATCATGGTTAGACAAAGTTCGATCAATTCGGCATTGAAAATGGATTTCGCCGGCGGTATTCGCTCGTTGATGCGGCAGGATCCCGATATTATCCTGATTGGTGAGGTGCGCGATGGCGAAACGGCCACCATGGCATTTCGTGCCGCCATGACCGGCCATAAGGTGTTTACCACACTGCATACCAACTCGGCGGTCGCCTCATTCACCCGCCTGCGGGATATCGGTGTGCAAGACGGGATTATGACAGGCAATATTATCGGTATTGTGGCGCAGCGTCTGGTCAGGCGTTTATGTGAACACTGCAAACAGGCGTATGAACCAGGCGATGTGGAAAGGAAACTGTTAGGAGTCGAAGCCGGAAAAGCGGTGACTATCTTTTCGGCTGCAGGCTGTGAGCATTGTTATCAGACGGGCTATAAAGGCCGTTTTGCCATTATGGAAGTGTTACGGGTGGATGCCGAGATCGATAATCATATTGCGCATTCGGCCACGCCTTATGAAATTGAACAGAAGGCGCAGCAAAATGGATTCAGAACCCTGGCAGACGAAGGCATCGTCAAGATATTGGAAGGCATGACCAGTATCGACGAGTTGTCGCGTATCGTGGATTTAACCCGCTACCTGAATGATGATTAACCCCAGAAAATATGGCTGAATTTCGCTATCGTGCCGTTAACAGGGAAGGCAAGATTGTAGCTGGCACGCAAACCAGTCATTCAGCCCGTGATCTGGAAGTAAAACTGAAGCGGCTGAATTTACAGTTGTTGTCGTGTCATGAATACAAGCCCTTGCTGGGATTTGTACAGCGTCGCAAGGTCAGTCGGCGGGATTTGATCAATTATTGTTTCTATCTTGAACAAATGACCCGTTCAGGCATTCCGCTGGTCGAAGCGCTGGAAGATTTGCAGGAAAGTCTGTCAACTAGTTATCTGGGCGAAGTGATTGCCATTCAGATAGCCGAAATCAATGAAGGCAAAGCGTTTTCAGAGACACTGGCAGGGTTTCCTGGCATTTTTTCTGGGACATTTATCAGCCTGATTAAAGCCGGTGAGAAAAGCGGAGAATTAGTGTCGGTATTAAAAGATTTGACCGAAACGCTGATATGGCAGGATGAATTGATTGCGCAAACCAGAAAAGCTTTGATGTTGCCCATGTTTATGGCTGTCGTGGTGTTTTGTGTGGTGTTCTTCCTGATGACTTTTCTGGTGCCGCAACTGGTGACGTTTATTACCTCAATGGGACAGGAATTACCGGTTTATACGAAGTTACTCATTGTCGTATCGGATTTTTTTGTCAACTACTGGCCCGCCGTGCTGGCGTCGCCGTTTGCGCTGATTGTGATCTTTCGACAACTGCTGAAACATAGCCCGCGCTTCCGCTTTCAGGTTGACAAACTCAAACTTAAAATCTGGGTATTAGGCCCATTGCTCGAGAAAATCATCCTGTCCCGCTTTGTTAATTATCTGGCTTTATTATATCGTTCTGGCATTCCGATTATTGACAGTTTGAAAATGACAGAAATCATTGTGGAAAACAAGGTGATCGAGCAGGCGTTGCGGAATGTGCGTACGATGATTGCCGATGGTGCGACAGTGAGTCTGGCTTTCGAAATGGGCGAAATTTTCCCGAAACTGGTGCTGAGTATGATAAGAGTCGGCGAAAAAACAGGTGATTTGGGGGCTTCTTTGCAGAATGTCAGCTATTTTTACAAAAGAGATGTCGATGAACTGATCGCGAATGTGCAGCAAATGATCGAGCCTGCAATGACCGTGGTCATGGGTTTTATTATTGGTTGGGTGATGTTATCGGTGCTGGGGCCGGTATATGATTTGATCGGCAACATAAAAATTTAAAGATGGCAGATCCGGTAATTCTTTATTTAAGCAACAATGGTCTGAGCATTTATCGCTGGCAGAAAAAAAAGCTGTGTCAGGATATGCAGTTCAAAACAGTCGAACAGGCATCTGAGTCGCTGGCAGATTATTTCAAGCGCTATGGGAAACCGGCCAGGCTTGTTTTGGATGTTCTGGAAGAAACGTATTCCCTGGAATCAATTCCTCAACTGAACCGCCGTGATCAGGTGAGTCTGATCCGTCGCAAGCAGCAGCAGCTTTTTCCGGGCTTGAATTATGTCTATAAAGCGGTAAAAGGCCGCCGTGCTTCAGACAGAAAAGATGATTTAGTCTTGTTTGCGGCGATTACCGATGAATCAGTCCTGAAACCCTGGCTGGTGTTGTTGGCCAGTCATAAGATTATTGTTTCAGGTGTTTATTCTTTGCCGGTGTTACAGGAAGCCTGTGTCAGTCAGTTTCAGGACAAAGCCGATAAATTATTGATCAGTGTTGCCAAACAAGGGAAAGGTGTTTATCTGCGGCAGAGTTTTTTTAAAGATGGTGTTTTGGCACTGAGTCGGTTCAAATTTATCAACAGTACGGATAGTCAGGAAGTCGCCGAGGAAGTTAAGGAAGATGTTGAACGCAGTCTCCGATTTATGGCAAGGCATTTTTTTGTGACAACCGACAAAAACCTGAGCGCTTATTTTTTTGCCACAGACGCCTTGAATCGGGATTTTTTTGACCAGGTAAGATTCGAAGATATCCGCCTGTCGCCAGTTTTTATCGATACGCAGGCCTTTGCGGCCATACAGGGCTATGCGCTTCCATCGGACTGTAGTTTCTCGGTTTTTGTGGCTGGTTTGCAAGCCCGAAAGCCTTTTTTAAAAACACATTATCAAGATCCCCAAAGTCAGTATTTTTATCGCCATTATTTAATCCGGAAGGGCTTGAATATCGGTAGCGCACTGATGCTGACCGGTGCATTAGCCTATGCCGGATTTGGTTTTTTTAACGGGCAAGAGAAAATTGCACAGCGTATTGATTTGCAGCGCCAACGTGCGCAGATTCTATATGATTTAACGCAAATACCCGATGTTCCATCTTATAGAGGTCTGACGCCATTACAACTGCAGGCGAATTTGAAAACCTATCAAAAAACCAAACAGCAGGCTTTATCCGGTGATGACATTTTATTGGCTATCAGCGAGGCATTGACGGCGTTTCCAACTGTTCAGTTGACTCGACTGAGCTGGGGGAAGGCGGCCGACGAAGATACCGTAAAGGATAATGCGAACGATATGATGATGCCAGATATGGGCGCGGATATGGGCATGGATGTCGCTATAGACGAGGGCGGATTACAAACACCGCCGATTGAAATCACCGTGGCGGGACGGATTGAGCCGTTTAATGGTGATTTTAGACAGGCATTGAACCAGATCGAACGCTTTCGTCTGCGTTTGGCGGCCATACCATCAATCCGTCATGTGAAGGCCATTCAGCTACCAGTGACCCTTGATAACGACAAAGAGTTGGCAGGCTCTGTTCAGAACGGCAAAAAAGAAGCCTTGTTTATCTTGACAATGGAGTGGCCGCGATGAATCTGGCGAGCATTGATTTTTTTCTGATCAGAAAAAACCTGGTGGTTTTTCTGGTACTTCTGGCGTTAAGTGCGGGCATCATATACTTAACCGATTCCTGGCTTGAAGATAGTGAGCGGGACTACAAAAAAGAGCAGGATGCGATTCAGGCGGCCCGAGAAAAATTGCATACACGACAACAGGCGCTGCGAGTCTTTGAGCAGATAAAACCAGAATTGAGTGTTCTGTCAGGGTTTTCCTATGATAAAGCCGATAAACTGAAATGGCTGGAATATATTCAGCGTTTGTCTGAACAGTTGCAGTTGCCGATGATGACCTATCAGATAAAGGCGCGAAAGGAAGATGATGTATTGAGCGATGCCTTGCAAGGCACGGATGAAACGGTTTATGTCACTGCAATCGAATTTCAGGCCGGTCTGGTATACGATGAGCAATTGTTGCAATTACTGGATGGCTTGAAACGGGCCGATCTGGGATTGTTCAGCGTGGAACAATGTGAACTGGCTCTACAAGCAAAGACCGCTGAGTTTAAGCCGCGGCAGACTAATTTAACCGCTAATTGCATGCTGGCCTGGTACGAGGTGGATAAAAAAGCGCCGATGGATGATATGTATGGCGGCATGCCGGGTGACATGTAATGATAAAAATAATTTTGATGATGATGCTTGTTTTGCCGGTCAATGGGTGGTCAGAAGTGCTTGGGCGACTGTTTATGACAGTGCAGCAACGACAGCAATTGGCGCATTCCGCCGTTGCTTCATCGGCTGCGACGCAGCAAGCCTCCGTACTGTATTTAAATGGTTTTATTCGTGATCGACGCGGCCGAAAAACAATTTGGATCAATCAGCATGATCTGCAGTCAGCGCCGATATCATCGGCTGTTAATGTAGAGCCGTATGTCACGCATCGTTATCAAGTGCCTGTCGATGCCAAGGGACAACGGTTTTTGCTCAAGCCCGGTCAGCGTTTGACATTGGAAACGTTGCAAATGGCTGACGTTTTTCAGCCGTTACAGCAGCATTCTGATGACAAGCTAAAGGCTGTGACAGTATCGCCTGCGGTGGCGGATAAAGCGGCTACCGGGGATGAAGATGTCGATATGAAAGCGTTGGTTTCAAAATATGCACCCGTGCTGAATAGCGTGCAGAAATAAACGGAGGTTCATGACTATGCCGGCTTTCTATTCACCTAAAACACACAGTCATTTCCAGCAACAGGGCGCTGCTTTGTTAATGTTGGTATTAGTCGTTGTCGTATTGGGCAGCGGGATACTGTTGACGGCATTGAATGCTTCAGGTCGCGCGTCATCTTTATCGCATGATAAAGCCGTATTGAAGCAGGCCAAACAGGCTTTGCTGGGGTATGCCTTGAGCTATGCCGATAATCACCCAGGTCAACTCCCAGGCTATCTGCCTTGTCCGGACAGCAATGGTGATGGTTTGTCGGATGAGCCGTGTGGAAAGATCCAGCAATCAGCCCTGGGGCGGTTGCCTTGGCGGACATTGGGTTTGCCGCCCTTAAGGGATAGTGGCGGCGAATGTTTATGGTATGCCGTTTCGGGCGCTTATAAGGCATCTCCGAAAGGGCGTTTATCGACCGATGCCAATGGCCAGTTTCTAGTGTTTGATACACAATTGCGCAGCTTACAGACAGAGCCTGCGATAGCGCTGGTTTTTGCGCCGGGGAAAATGATTGCCTCGCAACGGCGAGACCGAACAGCGGGCCAGACAAGCGAGTGCGGCAGTCTGGTTCGATCCGATCAGGTGAATCGGGCGGCTAATTTTCTGGATAATTTTGCCGGAATAGACAATGCCAGTGGCCGCTACCGGGGCGGACAAATTCTAGGTTTTCCGATAAAACCGGTATCTTCGAGCGGTTTTTCGGCATTTGTATCGGCGGGTACGCAAAAACAGCAGGATGTTGAGGTGTTTAACGATCAGTTGATCGCGATTGTACCGAATGATTTTTCTGCGGTGTACGCTTATATGCAGCGGCGAGTGGGCGAAACGGTACGGCAATGTTTAAAAGCGTATGATCAGGCTAATGCGGCTAAGTTACCCTGGCCTGCCATTCTGAATGGCTCGACAAGTCCTGGTTATGATGATAATGCCGGGCAATATCGTTTTGGCCGTATTCCCCGTAATCTAAGCCATACCGCAGCGGCCGGCATGCAGGCATTCTGGCCGCTTGATCCGCAGCAGTCAGGCACACAATGCTTTACCTGGCCCTGGTGGCAGAATATGCGGGAGACGGTGTTTTATGCGATAGATGTTTCGGCTGCACCGACAGCCTCCTCAGGACAAACTGTGACGGTCGATGGCTCACCTGTGTCGGCGGCTGTGCTGGTTGCGGGGCGGCCAGGTCCCGGTCAGAGACGTTTGCGTAATCGCGATAAAGGCCTGATCAGGCAGTATCTGGAGGGCGGAAATGTTGTCGATAATGGTAGTGGTCGATTGCCACCGGGAGACGCGCATTTTGTCAGTCATGATGCCAGTGTTCAGTTTTTTAATGATTATGTGTGTAGTCTGGAGGTGTGTCCATGAATCATCATAAAGAAAATCGTAGCAGGCAGGCAGGTTTCAGCCTGATTGAAGTGTCGATTGTACTGGTGATTGTGGGATTGTTATTAGGCGGAATGATGTTGCCACTGGCAACGCAATTTGAGCGTTCGCAGCGCACTGAAACACGTAAAACCCTGGAAAAAGCACTGGATGCGGTTTATGGTTACGCCTTGGCGAATGGTCGTCTGCCTTGTCCTGATATCAATCAGGATGGTCTGGAGGATCGTAAAGGAGGAGCGAACAGGGCATGTATAAGAGTCTATGGCTTTTTACCTTGGGCAACACTGGCAACGGGCAAGCAGGATGCCTGGGGACACGCCTTGATTTACCGGGTCACTGCAAATTTTGCCGATGAACAGCCGGGCGCAAAAAATCCACTAAGCTGCACCCGTGTGCCCACATCGAATGCTTCCTTTTCGCTGTGTTCTCAAGGCGATATACAGGTTAAAGATAGTGTGGGTGGTCAACTGGTGGCGCTCAATGTCCCGGCGGTATTGCTGTCTAAAGGCAAAAACTGGAGCCGGTTGACCGCTGATGAACGTGAGAATGTGGATAATGACAATATATTTGTGGACAGGGTTTATAGCTCGGCAGAAGGCAATGAATATGATGATATGATGGTGTGGGTTGTGCCTGCCGTATTGAAAAACAAACTGGCCGAGGCAGGGATGTTGCCATGATACCGCGGCTAAAACAGTTGGGGCTTTTTTCATGGACGGTTTTAGCCGAAGCGCGTGGCAGTCGTGTGTTGTTGTCATCGGCCGTGATTTTTCTGCTGGCTTTTGCAGTGGCGCTGTTTGTCGGTGAAATTTCCATTACTGAAAGCAGACAGTCGCAAGCTGGATTGACAGCCGCTTTTTTACGCTGGGGAATCTTGTTTTATTTGGCGCTTTTTACAATCAATAGTGTGGTACGGGATATGAATGACAGGATGTTGCTGCTTTATTTGTCATTACCTGTATCGCGCTTGGTTTTTGTGTTGGGAAAATTTTTAGGGTTTGCTTTGTTGGCGCTCGCATTTTCGATTGTGGCGACCATTATGGTCAGCCAATATGCAGACGTGTACTCGGCATTATTTTGGGGGCTGTCGCTGTTGCTGGAAAGCTGGTTAGTGATTGGCTTCAGCCTGTTGTGTGCTTTTGGTTTCGGCAATATGACGCTGGCCTTCTCCGCGTTGACCGGAATTTATTTGATATCCCGCATGTTGCATGCTCTGTTATTGATGGCGAGCAATCCATTGACGGCCGTTTCCAATTCATTGGCTCAGCGTTTTATTGAAGATTTTTTAGCGGGTTTAGATTATGTATTGCCCCGGCTTGATCGGTTTACTCGGTCGGAATGGTTGATGTATGGCGAAGTGGGCACCGCGGAAATAAGCTTTGTGGTTCAGCAGGCTATCGTGTATCTGTTTTTACTGTTGGCGATGATTTGTTTTGATTTTTATCGAAAGGACTTTTAACCGTAGAGTCTGAAGAGATAATGTTTATTTCACTGTAACTACTCAGCGAGTTTGGGGCTGAAGGCATAGGCTATTGATTTATAAGGA
>CAJXMF010000020.1 GCA_913056195.1 uncultured Methylococcaceae bacterium
TCGGCCACCAGCTTGCCCGCCGCCTCCCAGCGGCGCAGTGTTGTGACCGATACGCTCAGCGCCAAGGCGGCTTTACCTATGCTTACCAATCTCTCCATGTTGGTGAGTATTGCATCGTTTTAATTATATTTCAAGAAAACTGTTCGAGCCCTACTCAATTTGATTGCGGTCATAGATCACCACACCCACTCGGTCAATATGCTCAATTAATCGAGGATTTTTAAGATCTTGATAATTTTGCAAGTCTATCAGAAATGGAATATCACTATCGTCCAGCGTCAATAAAATATCCGCAATCATAAACCGATCGACATCTTCACCCAGCACCACTAAATCAATATCGCTGCGCGGATGATGTGTGCCTTTTGCGCGAGAGCCATACAGTTTTACTTGCCGGATATTCGGATAATTGGAAAAAACCTGCCTTAGCATTTGCAAGCTCAGCTTATCAAGCGCATGGGTTTTCATGGGTTGTGAATATCGGCGAGTAAAGAAAAATACCAGTCATCCAGCAGCGGGAGATAACTCTCGCGAATAGACTGGATAATCACTTCAAACTTAGCAAAGTCATAAGTATGGCTCATCAAATTCCGATCACCGATCATCTTAAACCAAATATCCGGATTCTCGATATATTTAGCGTTATAGGCCTGTCGGATAACCCCTTTCGGCGATATTCTATCCAACGCAATGCCATCGCTTTCCATTCTATCTTTAAGCACTTTCCAAGCCAGTTCAAAGGTATATTCAAAACGTTGAATAATCCCTTCTTTTTCCAGTTGACTGAGTTGCTCAGGGTCTTTCTCAATGGCTTCACGCAATAACAGAAAAGCACGTTGAAAATTAGCAAAACGCTGTTGCCAGCGGATATCCGCGTCATTCATTGTTTACTCTCAGCAAAGGTTTTATCAAGAACAACCAGGCCTTTCATAAAGATGTTTCAACGCCCTATAAATTGTCTTACTGCCGCACAGAATTCATCTGGCGCCTGCACATGCAGCCAATGGGCGGCGTTAGGCAGATAGTGAATAATCGCATTGGGAAAATAACGATAGACATCATTCTCACGAATATAATCAGATTCTGCCCCGCCCAGAAATAAGACGGGTTCTGTGTATTGCTTTTCGCTTTCAAGGCTTGGAAAGCCGACGATATTATCGGCATGACGTTGAAAAATATCCAAATCGACCCGCCAGCGGTATTCGCCTTGCTGTAATATCAGGTTTTGCAGCAAGAATTGACGATAGCTTTCATCCGCAATAGCCTGACCCAGATAGTGATCGGCTTGTTTACGGTTCTGGATCTGATCAAGTGGAATAGCTTTCAAGGCCTCAATGGGGCTATCAAAACTGTGTTGATAGGCGGTCGGGGAAATATCACCGACGATCAATTTGTCAATCCGTTCAGGATGGTTCAGGGCCAGCCACATCGCCACCTTGCCGCCCATGCTGTGGCCGAAAAAATGGGCTTTGGTGAGCCCCCGCTGCTGCAAAAAATCGACCATATCCTGTGCCATCGTTGGATAGTCCATAGGTTCTGCATGGGGCGATGCGCCGTGATTGCGTTGATCCGGCACCAGGATATGATAATCGCGTTGTAATTGACGTGCGATGGAGCGCCAGTTCCGGGATGAGGCAAAAAAACCGTGCAGAATAATCAAGACCGGTTTTCCAGCCTCGCCATATTCATCGTAATGTAAGGATAGTGAGCTTGTCATGGGGGTTAAATAAAGCTGAAGGCTGCACCAAGCAAGCCACCGAATACGCCGCCCCAGACCACCAGCCAGCCGAGATGTTCACGGATGATGGTCTGTACCATTTCCTTGACCTGTTGCGGCGTGAGTTCATTCAGGCGTTTGTCGATGACAGCCTCGATTCTCAGGGTGATGTCTTGCGATATTTTTTCGGCATTCAGGCTATGTTGCAAGGCGTTGTGGAAGCGTTCCGATTCAACCATTTCGGTCAGAATGGTCTGGATTTTTTCTTTAAACGGTTCTTTTAAGGAGACAAGCGCTTCCACGCCGCCCATCATTTGCAACATGGCGCCGAATGAGGATTCCATGATGGCGCTGACCAGCCCATCATAAATCTTGTCGTAATCGACGGCATTGAGCAAGGGGTCGAGATTCAGGGCATGACTGTCCTGCTGTTCTTCTTTTTCAATAAATTTCTCGATATTCTCGGCGGTAAAGAATTGTTGCATCATCAATGCCTTGATGGACGATTTAAATTCTTCAAAGCGATTGGGAATGATGCCGGAGCCGTAGAGCAAGGGGACTTTTTCAAACAGCATATAAATCGCCAACCAGTTGGTGACCGCCCCCGACAAGGCAAAAAAGCCGATTGATTTCAATAATTCGGCTTGATACGGACTGCAATAGGCGGCGACTATGATGCCAAGCGCAACAAGATTGGTGATCAGGCTTTTATTCAACCGTATTTTCATCGTTTGCGTTGTCCTCCCGTTTTATGATTTGACATCCAAAGCCTCTACGCGCTGAAATCCACGTGGCAAATGCAGGCCTCGTTTGGCGCGGCTGGCTGAATAATGTTCAATATCGACTTGTTTCAGGGTTAAATGGCGTTTGCCCGATAAAATCACTAAGTCCTGACCGGGACTAAAGACTTGAATATCGATAACGCGATCATTCCCAGCCTTTAAATCCGCCGGTGGAATCTGGATGAGTTTGTTACCTTTACCTTTTTTCAGGGCCGGTAATTCGGCCACAGGAAAAATCAACAGCCGTCCTTGTTGCGTAACAACCGCCAGCAAATCGTCGTCAACGGCATTGATTTTGGCCGGTTTGAGGATGGCGGCGCTTTCCGGCAGGGTCAACACGGCTTTGCCGGCTTTGTTTTTGGTTTGCAGGTCTTGCAGTTGCAGCCTGAAGCCATAGCCTTGATCGCTGGCCATGATGACGCTGTCTTCATCCTCACCGGCCAAAAGGTAACTGAACAAGGCACCTGCCGGCGGCTTAAACCGACCGGTCAACGGTTCGCCCTGGCTGCGTGCCGAAGGCAGATCATGGGCAGTAGTCATGTACACCCGGCCAGTTGAATCCAGCACGTAGACCGGTTGTGTAGTGCGGCCATAGGCGCAGTCGAGGAAGCCGTCACCGGCGCGATAGTTCAAGCTTTTGGCATCAAAATCATGGCCTTTAGCGGCGCGGATCCAGCCTTTTTGCGACAGAATAATGGTCACCGGTTCATTTGAAATCAATGCCGTGGTATCCAGCGCATGGGCGGCGGCGCGTTCGACGATGGGCGAGCGTCTGTCATCGCCATATTTTTCCGCATCACGTTCGATTTCCTTGCGGATCAGCCGGTTCAGCAAACGCGGTGATGCCAATGTTTTTTCCAATGCCTTGCGTTCCTGTTCCAGCTCTTCCTGTTCACCACGGATTTTCATTTCTTCAAGCCTGGCCAGGTGGCGCAGCTTTAATTCCAGAATCGCTTCGGCTTGAATATCAGTTATACCGAAACGGCTCATCAATATCGGTTTAGGCTCATCTTCGGTGCGAATAATATGAATGACTTCGTCAATATTTAAAAAGGCGATTAACAAACCTTCCAGAATGTGCAGACGCGCCAGCACCTTATCCAGCCGGTGTTGCAGACGCCGGCGCACGGTTTCGGTTCGAAACGTCAGCCATTCGGTCAGAATCTGGCGCAGCGGTTTGACCTGCGGTTTGCCATTTAAGCCAATCATGTTGAGATTGACGCGGTAATTTTTTTCCAGATCGGTAGTCGCAAACAAATGCGACATGACCGCCTCGGTATCCACGCGACGCGATTTGGGGATAATCACCAGCCGGGTCGGATTTTCATGATCAGATTCATCCCGTAAATCTTCAATCATCGGCAGTTTTTTAGCCAGCATTTGCGCGGCAATCTGTTCCATCAATTTAGCGCCAGAGACATGATGCGGCAAGGCGGTAATGACGATATTATGATCTTCTGTCTCATATTTGGCCCGCATTTTGATCGAACCATTACCGGTCTGGTAGATTTTTTCGATGTCGCTCCGGGGACTGATGATTTCAGCTTCGGTTGGATAATCCGGGCCTTTAATCGCCGTCATCAACTTTTCCAGCGGGGTTTCCGGGTCGTCCAGCAGTTGTATGCAGGCGCCAGCCACTTCGCGCAGATTATGCGGTGGAATATCAGTCGCCATACCGACGGCAATGCCCATGGTGCCATTCAACAGTACATTGGGCAGGCGGGCGGGTAATAATTCCGGTTCTTTCAGGGTGCCATCAAAATTATCCACCCATTCCACCGTGCCCTGGCCTAATTCGCTGAGCAGCGTTTGGGCATAAGGTGTCAGTCGTGATTCGGTATAACGCATGGCCGCAAACGATTTGGGGTCATCGCTTGACCCCCAGTTACCTTGACCATCAATCAGCGGATAACGATAGGCAAAGGGCTGAGCCATAATGACCATCGCTTCATAGCAGGCTGAATCGCCATGCGGATGATATTTACCCAGGACATCACCGACCGTACGCGCGGATTTTTTGTATTTTGCCAGTGCGCTCAGGCCCAGTTCTGACATGGCATAGACGATACGTCGTTGCACGGGTTTAAGGCCATCACCAATATGCGGTAAGGCGCGGTCTAAAATGACGTACATGGAGTAATCCAGATACGCCTTTTCGGTAAAATCCTTTAGTGGCAGTTTTTCAAAGTTTTCCTGTAAGCCCATGATGCTGTCTTTGTGACCGGTTGATTGGAAAAAAACGCTTATGCGGACGGCGTGTTGACTTGATTAATGCCGTTTTCGGTGATGTCGATCTGGCGTGCTTTATACAAGCGACCGATGGCCTGTTTGAATATTTTTTTACTGACGCCGAATTGCCGGTAAATGGCTTCTGGCGCACTTTTGTCATTCAGCGCCATACGACCACCGTTCTGTTGGATGTGCTGCATGATGGCATCAGAAACCTGATCGACTTTATCGGCGAATTTGGCCCGATCAAGCCTCAGATCAATACGCTTGTCCGGACGAATCTGTTTGATATACGCTTGACATTGCTGGCCGATTTTTAACGGTTGGAAGGTTTCATTTTTGTACAGCAGCCCCCAGAATTTATGATTAACCACGGCTTTGTAGCCTAACTCGGTCTGTCCGGCGATAATTATATCAACCTCATCGTCCTGTTTGAGATAAACCGCTTCATCCAGAATAAAATCATCCAGCATGGCTGAGGCTGCGATGCGATTGTCTTCGTCCAGAAACAAGCGTACCAGATAGGAGCGCCCCACTTGCATTTTTTGTTTTTGTTCGCTGAACGGAACAAATAAATCTTTTGGCAGACCCCAGTCTAAAAAGGCACCAACCCGGGTTGTCGCCACCACCGGCAAAAAGGCCACCTCACCGACTTGTGCCTTGGGTGTTTTAAGCGTGGCGAGCAATCCACCCTGACCATCGGTGTAAATAAACACGTCGAGCGTATCGCCTTCCTGTTTATCGGCGACAGCCGGGTCTTGCAGCATCAGATCCTGCTCTTCTGCGCTCTCCAGCCAAACGCTATCATCGCGTTTTCTGATGATTTTGAGCGTATTAAAGTGTCCTGTTTTCAACATATCGACCTGGTTTATTGATGGCAAGGGCGCGCAACGGAAGCTTCCTCCGGTGTAGCGCTTTGTTTATGGCTTAATGAGTTTGTCATATTCCGCATGGCTTCCAATCCAGAACCAGAGTAAACCGTTTTCAACGTCTACGGCTAAAGCCCGATAGTGCATTCCTATACGAACAGACCAGTAACGGTCGATTTTCTTGAAGTGCAGCGATGGATGATCGGGGTTTGCTTTGATGAGCTCGTATTTTCTATCCGCGACGCGTTTTAGTGATGGCGGTAGAATCTCATAAGCTGACCAGAATGATGGACTGGCAAAGTGATTCACAATCGCTTTGTTTTCCCTTCTTTGTGATCAGCTATCGCTGCCTCTGCCAAGGCATCTAACGCACCCGCCTTAATATCCTCTTCAATTTGTTCATCCCACGCATCAGCATCAAACCTCTCGTACCAGGCACGAAATTTCTTCAGTTGGTCTGGCGGCAACCGCGCTACAGTCTTTTCAATCTCTTCTATCGTTATTGCCATTTCATGCTTCCTATCTGTTGTTCTGCCATAAATATTTGGATGCTACAAAAGGGAAACCAAAAACTTTAAGCATTGAAAGCGCTTGAAAAAAACCAGTGATTTTTATCATTGGGTTCCATATTTATTTTCTTATAGCAATCTAACAACTGGATATCAACCCGGGGGCCATGTCATTTGGCGGCCACCTAACAGGTGGAGATGGATATGGTAAACCTCTTGTCCGCCCTGTTGATTACAATTGAATACCGTGCGATAGCCCTCTTCCGCCAGATTTTCCTGACGGGCGATTTTGCTTGCCGTCAACAGCAGGGTTCCGGCCAGCTCAACATTATCCAAATCATTTAATGTTGCGATATGTTGTTTGGGGATAATCAGGATATGCACCGGCGCTTGCGGGTTAATATCCCGAAACGCCAACACGGTGTCATCTTCGAAGACGATATCGGGCTTGATTTCCCCGTTCGCCATTTTACAAAATAGACAGTCTGTCATCTTAAGTCCTCTTGTTTTTAAAGCGTTTGCCGCCCTTTAAAGGCATGAATCAGGGTGTTGCTGTCGATATATTCCAGCTCGCCCCCCATCGGTACGCCATGAGCAATACGGGTTGCCTTGATATGCTGTTTTTGACTCATTTCAGCGATTAAATGTGCGGTCGCCTCGCTTTCGACTGTGGCGTTCGTAGCCAGAATGACTTCTTTCAAGTCAGCGCTGGCGAGTTTTTGTTCCAGTATATCAAAACCTAATTCATCGGGGCCGATGCCGTCAATCGGCGACAAATGTCCATGCAGCACAAAATAGCGGCCTTTAAACGCGGTAGACTGCTCGATCACCCAGACATCGGCCGGGCTTTCGACCACGCATAATACCGAATCGTCCCGCCCCGGATGCTGACAGAGTTCACAGCGTGATTGTTCAGTCAGGGTGCGGCAGCTTTCGCAATGCCGGATTTGAACCATGGCTTGCTGTAACACCTGACTTAAATGCTGGCCACCGCTGCGGTCATGTTGCAGCAGATGAAACGCCATGCGCTGGGCCGATTTGGGACCGACGCCAGGCAGGCAGGTCAAGCTGCGGATCAGTTGTTTAACCAGTCCTGTTTCTGACATTTAAAATGGCATCTGGAAACCAGGCGGTAACGGGATACCAGCCGTCACATCAGCCATTTTTTCTTTTTTGGTTTTATTGACTTTTCTGACCGTGTCGTTGACAGCCGCAGCAACTAAATCTTCCAGCATGTCTTTATCATCGTTCACCAGGGAGTCATCGATACTGATTTTTCTAACTTCCCGTTTCCCAGTCATGATAATTTTGACCAGACCACCACCGGATTCACCGGCGATTTCCATATTCTCCAGCTCTTCCTTAACCTTTTTCATGTCTTCCTGCATTTTTTGGGCTTGTTGCATAATATTGCCCAGTGCATTTTTCATACATTTCTCCTGCTATTTAATCGGTTCGATACTATCGGTTGCCACACGGGCATCAAATTCTGCTTTTAAGGCGCTAACATTGTCATCGTTATTGATGGCTTCGACGGCCGCTTGTT
Organism: uncultured Methylococcaceae bacterium; assembly: GCA_913056195.1. Taxonomy (GTDB): domain Bacteria; phylum Pseudomonadota; class Gammaproteobacteria; order Methylococcales; family Methylomonadaceae; genus Methylomarinum. The sequence continues at coordinate 7,653 of CAJXMF010000020.1, forward strand.
GCGCGGCTTGCTGTTGTAAGCGCGCCTTTTTGGCCGGTGTTATTTTATCCGTTTTTTCAACGCTTATTTTCAATTTAAGCGGTCTATTGTAATAGGTTTGCAAGGCTTTCAGCAGTTTCTCTTCACTTTTTCCACCCAACAGGTTTTTATGCGAAGGTTCGATGCTTAAATAGCAATATTGTTCATCGACGCCGTCAAACAGACAGTTATTAGCCAACTCCCGCGTCATGCCACGCAGATTCATCGCATTGATCATCGCCTGCCAGTCATTTTGCGGTTGTATATCAGGTGATGTCGGCGCTGTTTCGACCGGAGGCGCTGTCTGCGGTTCTTTTGCGGCTGGGACAGTCGTTGCTTTCGGCGTGACGTTTTTGGTCACGACAGTGTGTTTATTGTGTGATGATGGCGCCGACACCTGCGTCGTTGATGCAGCAGTCACCGGTCTGAAGGCCAGCATACGCAGCAGAATCATTTCAAAGCCGGTACGTGGGTCAGGCGCCAAATCCAGTTCTTTTTGTCCCATCACGCCAATTTGATAAAACAATTGGACATCTTCCGGCGGTATTTGTTCAGCCATTTGTTGAATAAAGGCGGGATCAAATTCATATTCGGTACGCGCCGGAATTTGCTGCGTTAAGGCAATTCGGTGCAGCATGCGCAACAGTTGTTGCAAGCTATCGGCAAAATCCGGGGTTAAATCGGCCATTTCAGCGACTTTATTGAGTACGGCCAATCCATCATTCGCAGCCAGCGCTTCCAATAAGGCATTCAAGGACTGTTCAGATACCGTGCCCAGCATTTGCAAAACGGTTTGATAGTCCACAGCACCATTGCCGTAGGCAATCGCCTGATCCAGTATACTCAAGCCATCGCGCATGCTGCCGTCAGCCACGCGCGCTAAAAGCGCCAGGGCATTTGCTTCAAATTCGATGCCTTCCTGTTGCAGAATAAATGCCATTTGTTTTTCAATCTGCTCAGGATAAAGACGCTTCAGATTATATTGCAGGCAACGCGATAAGATCGTGACCGGAATCTTCTGCGGGTCGGTGGTCGCCAGTAAAAACTTGACATGTTCGGGCGGCTCTTCCAGGGTTTTCAGCAAGGCATTGAAGCTGTGTCCCGACAACATATGCACTTCATCGATCAGATACACTTTATAGCGTCCCTGATTGGGCGCATATTGCACGTTATCGAGCAAATCCCGGGTATCTTCAACCTTGGTGCGCGAGGCCGCATCAACCTCAATCAAATCCATAAACCGGCCTTGATCGAAAGCCTGACAAACGGCGCATTGGCCGCACGGGTTGAAGTCAGTCAGATTTTCGCAGTTGATCGCTTTGGCCAGAATTCGGGCAATCGTCGTTTTGCCGACGCCACGCGTGCCGGTAAACAAATAGGCATGATGCAGTCTGTTATGCTGTAGTGCATGAATCAGCGATTGGCTGACGTGTTGCTGACCTACAATTTCTGAAAACGTCCGGGGGCGCCATTTTCTGGCTAGAGCCTGATAAGCCATAGAGACTCGAAGAGTATAGAATATGGGTGGTTGCCATACCAGCCACATCCCGGCACACGAATCCGCTGCTACCGTTGCTCCCTTCCGGGCCTGGCGGGGTTTACAGCGTATCGTTGCGAGAGGACCGATACGGCAACCATAATGTTTCAGGGCAAGCCTGAAAGAGCGCGTATTATGCAGCAATCCGAGCAAATAGGCAATAGCTTACTGTCGTTTTTTTCAGGGTAGAAAAACCTGCCATTGCATGCCGCCTAAATCTTCGGACTTAGCCGCAACCAGTTTACCATTCAGCAAGCCCAACAATTCATTCACCACCGCCATGCCGATACCGTGCCCTGCCGTGTTTTCATCGGCACGCATGCCACGCTGTAGAATATGCTGAATTTTATTGGCAGCAATGCCGGGGCCGTCATCTTCGATAATCAGCACAATGGAATAATCATTATCGTCTGGTGTTTTCAGCGACACATTGACGTGGTGCCGACACCATTTGGCCGCATTGTCCAACAGATTGCCAATTATTTCGTATAAATCACCCTCCTCACAATACACAGGACAGGTTTCCGGCAGCCTGGATGAAAAATCGATCGCTTTGTCATGATAGACTTTTTCCAGTGAACTAATGATTTTTTGCGTGACGCTGACCAGATCCGTACGCCCGGTTATTTTCTTTTGGCCTTTTGCCACAGCTTTTTGCAGTTGATATTCCACAATGTCATTCATGCGGCTGATTTGCATCTGGATGATTTCAGGCGCCATGGCATCTTTATGGACGCTGCCTTGTAAAATCGCCAACGGCGTTTTCAGGCTATGCGCCAAATCTGCCAATGTATTGCGATAGCGTTCCATATGCGCTCTTTCACTCCGAATCAGGCCATTCAAGCTGTTGACCAGCCCTTCAAGCTCTGATGGATAGCGGCCATCAAGGCTTGGCTTGACACCATTTTCGATCGACTTCAGATCATGCCCGATCCGGTTTAACGGCTTCAATCCCCAGCGTAATAATCCGATTTGAATCAATAATAATAAAAACACCGCCGCCGATAACCAGCGCATTAAAATCATGCGGAAACGCACGACTTGCTGATCAACAATCGTCGCATCTTCGGCAACGGTAAAAATATAGGCGCGTTGAAATTTATCCTGACTTTCCCACAAAACGGCATAATGTAAAACATAGAATTCTGGGGTTTTCTGAAATACAAACTTGCCTTGCGGCAAATTTTCTGGAGAGGCTAGATCAATACCTACAGCGGAGGGCGAGCGCCACATCCGTGAGCCGTCCGATAAATGAATCATGGCATAAAGCCCTGAGGCGGGATGATTGAAACGCGGTTCACGGAGTGCTTTCGGCATCTTCAGGCGTAAGGCCTTGTCCATTTCAGCCACCGACAGCAACGCATAAATCTGAATACGCAGCTTTTCTTTCAGGGCTTGTTCGACACTGCGTTCGAAGGCTTGCTCTAACACAAAACCAACGATAACGAAGAATATAACCAGAACCAGACCCGCGGTGATGACCAGCCTGAACCTGAGTGAATTAAATTTCACGGGACTACACTATCACATCATCCGGTAATGGAATACGGTATCCGCGTCCGCGCAAGGTTTCTATGGGTTTAGTGATACCGTCCGGGTCGAGTTTTTTACGCAGGCGACCGATAAAGACTTCGATAACATTGCTGTCCCGGTCAAAATCTTCATTATAGATATGTTCGGTCAATACCGATTTTGAAACGACTTCGCCCTGATGGAACATTAAATATTCCAACACCTTGTATTCAAACGCCGTCAGTTCGATTGGGCTATCGTCAACCGAAACCTCTTGTGACAGCGTATCCAGTTTGATATTGGCGAAACTCAAAACCGGATGTGCATTCCCCTGGGCGCGGCGCAACAGTGCGTTGATACGCGCCATGAGTTCTTCATAGTGAAACGGTTTGATCAAATAATCATCGGCACCCGCTTCAAGGCCTTCCACTTTATCTTGCCAGCGATTTCGCGCCGTCAACAATAAAACCGGCAATGCGTTATTTTGTTGGCGGAGCTGTTTAATCAATTCAATGCCTGAAAAATCAGGCAAACCGATATCGACAATCGCAATATCAATCGGGTATTCACTGGCTAGATAAACGCCCTCTTTGCCCGTCCCGGCCGCATCGACAGCAAAGCCTTTCGTTGCAAAAAAATCACACATTTGCTGGCGTAAAATCTGTTCATCCTCGACCACTAGAATTCGCATGTCATTCAACCACTTTACCGCTTGCAACATCAATTTTGAGATATTGAATGATGCCTTCAGCGGTTAATATCTTAATCACATAAATTTTTTGGCCGTCAACAGTTTCAACTTTGGTAGCCAGCACCTTGCCTGTTTTTTCTGCGTTGATTCGCTTGACGGCCTCATCCAAACTTACATTCGCAGGCATTTCCAGCGCGCTGAGCACTGGCACAAAACAACAACCCGAAATAATAAAAACAAAAATAATTTTTTGCATAAGGCTCTAAAACAGTAAGTTATTGGATGATAGTTTAGATCATAGGTAATGAATCGACACTGAATAAAACTTATTGCAGACTCATACTTTGTACATAACTGCCTAAAGCCTGTCCAAAAGCGGCGCCAAATTTCCCTGTCAATCGATCCAGTAATTTTTCCTGAGGTGTAAAATCAACCTTGTGTTCGGTACCGATGACATCACGCGCGACTGAGTCGACATTGCCATAGTCATCGGCTAATCCTAATTTTATGCCTTGTGCGCCAGTCCAGACCAGGCCGCTAAATAAATCGGGATCATTGGCCAGGCGTTCACCCCGGCCTTTTTTAACGGCGTCGATAAATTGCTGATGAACCTCGTCCAGCAACGTTTGCATATGCTGCGTCTCATCGGGCTTAACCGGCGAAAATGGATCAAGCAGGGCCTTGTGTCTTCCGGCGGTAAACAACCGTCTTTCGACGCCTACTTTTTTCATCGCATCGACAAAACCGAAACCGTTCATAATAACACCTATGGAGCCGATAATACTGCCCTGATCGACAAAAATCTTGTCTGCGGCGGCGGCAATGTAATAACCACCCGAAGCGCAAATGTCGCTGACCGCGGCATAGATCGGAATACCGGGATGTTTTTCCTTCAAGCGCAAAATTTCCTGATAGACATAATGGGCCTGCACCGGACTGCCCCCCGGCGAATTGATATTTAAAATAACCCCTTTTGTATTTTTATCCTTAAACGCATCGCGCAAGCCATCGATAATATTTTCGGCGCCAGCTGGCTTGCCTTCTGCAATGATGCCTTGCACATTCACAACAGCGGCATGCTGTTGTGTCCCCGTCGTAATTTCGGATTTTAAGCGGGGATACATGGCAATAACCAAAATAGCGATCAAATAGGCAAGCGTCAGGGTTTTGAATAGAATTCCCCATCGGCGCGCCTTTCGTTGCTCATCTAATGAGGCATAGGCCAGTTTTTCGATAATTCCTTTTTCCCAGTCATGCGGCCGAGCTTCCTTTTGTACATTATTATCCTGTGGATTTTCCATAAAATTTATATACCTTGTCTCTATGTTAAAGAATATGAATCAGATCGATTGTCTGCTGTAAACAGGCGCAGGGATTATAGTGTTGTAACCGGGCTTCAGAGTGCGCTCCGCAACTGACGGCGACGGCATCAATTTGCGCATTTTGCGCCATTTGCAGATCATGAATCGAATCACCGACCATAAGCGTCTGGGCCTTATCAACCCGCAACTGCTGCATAATTTGTTCCAGCATCAGCGGATCGGGTTTCGATGCCGCCTGGTCAACCCCGCGCGTCATATCAAAAAATGCATTCAGCCCCGTTCCCTGCATGGCTTTGGCCAGACCGGTACTGCGTTTGCCCGTTGCCACGGCCAGCAAATAGCCTTGCGCCTTTAGCTGCGCCAACAACTCAGGCACACCTGTAAAAACATCGTCAGGGCTGATATTTTTTGTGAAAAAGCGTTGACTGTAGGTTTGAATCAAATGTTCCCGTTGGGTTGTATTTAATCCGGGAAACAGTTCGTCCATGGCCCGCTCTATGCTTAAACCGATGATATTGCGCGCGGCTTGTTCTTCCGGCACATCAACATGACACTGTTCAGCCGCATATTGCATGCAATGGACGATCCAGCCAATAGAATCGACCAGCGTGCCATCCCAATCGAAAATGATAAGCCTGATAGATTTACTGTTCATGATCAATCAGCGTTTGTAATTGTTCTGGTAGAGGCGCGACGACGGTTAAGGGTTGACCATTTGCCGGGTGTTTAAATTGCAGTTCATGCGCATGCAAACACAAGCGTTTATAACCTTTTTTTCGAAAAAAACGATTGTCTTCCGTTTCGCCGTAGCGATCATCGCCCACCAAAGGATAGCCTAACCAGGCCGCATGCACCCGAATTTGATGCGTCCGGCCAGTCTTAGGCTGCGCTTTGACCAGCGTACAGGTTTGAAATTTCTGCAAGCGGGTAAACAAGGTTTCTGAGGGTTTTCCCGTTTTACTGACGACCACCATGCGTTCTCCGCCCTGACTGACATTCTTCCTCAATGCGACATTGACCCATTGTTTTTTCCGATTCCATTGGCCAGCTAACAAAGCCAGATAGGTTTTTTGTATGCCATCACCTCGAAACATGTCATGAAGTTTATTCAGGATAGTCCGCTTTTTGGCAACCAACAAGCACCCCGACGTCTCTTTATCAATACGATGCACCAATTCCAGAAAGGATTGCTCAGACCTCAGCGCTCTAAGCGCCTCAATAACGCCCGATTGGATACCGCTTCCACCGTGCACAGCAAAGCCTGAGGGTTTATTTAACACAATAAAGTCATTGTCCTCATACAAAATCTGATTTTCCAGCGCATATTTCAATGCAGTCGGGATGTGCACAGCATCATCATCCCGCTGAGCGACCCGCACAGGGGGTATTCGCACGATGTCATTACTTTTCAAACGGTAATTGATTGACACGCGACCTTTATTAACGCGCACTTCACCTTTACGGACAATGCGGTAAATCCGTGTTTTCGGTACCCCTTTTAATAGTGAAATAAGGTAATTATCAAGTCTTTGACCTGCATTATCTTCCGTAATTTTAATTTGGCGAACCTTAATGTGTTGCGCGGTATCAGGATTGTTCATTCCTGCAATCATACCAATTTTATGGTCAATAAGTGATGAAAAATTGCTGTATTCAATGAACATTGCTATATTAGCAAAGCTTAGGTTTGATTTCAGGAATGGAGATAATAAACAAGGCATTCCTGAGATTGAGTAAAACGCTTCACAGAGGCACATGACACCCAGGGGGCGTCCCTTTATTAAACGCCGCCACAGGCACTGTCAGAGTTAACAACTGAAGCTACAGCGCTCACCACGATTTGTTTAAAGACGTCGTTGTGACATGCACTAACAATAGAATTTTTTGGGTTTTTTCGCTCAACCCATCATGAGCGATGTTGCTTCTATCATAGAAAGCTAAAAACGTTGACAAATCTCAATCGATTAAATTTGATCGCATCAGAACTTAACAACGCTTTTCCGGCAGCCACATTGAGACGACTGCACAGACACTTTAGACGCGCCATATGTGTTGATTATGAATACCGGAGCCTGGCGACAAGCCCGGGTCACAAGGCATTCATGTTATCGACTCTGCGCGCAGACTGGCTTTCTGGAGTTTCTAAAGCCATAAATGATGGAGCACGACTATAAAAAGGATAACATAATGAAAAGAATGCTTATCAATGCCACGCAACCGGAAGAGTTGCGTGTTGCTTTGGTAGATGGTCAAACACTCTATGATTTTGACATTGAAGTACCTTCTAAAGAACAAAAAAAATCAAATGTTTATAAAGGCATCATTACCCGGGTAGAACCCAGTCTTGAAGCGGCATTTGTCAATTACGGCGCTGAAAAGCACGGTTTTCTGCCTTTTAAGGAAATTTCCCCACAGTATAACGAAGAAAACGGCGACAACTCAGATCAAAAGAAACCCATCCAGGAAGGCCAGGAAGTTATTGTTCAGGTTGAAAAAGAGGAGCGCGGAAATAAAGGCGCTGCGTTAACCACCTATATCAGTCTGGCCGGCACTTATTTGGTTTTAATGCCCAACAATCCCAAGGCCGGCGGAATTTCTCGACGTATCGAGGGCGATATTCGCTCGGAACTCAAAGCCACGCTGGCCACCTTGAATGTGCCTGAAACGATGGGCCTGATTGTCCGTACCGCAGGCTGTGGAAAAAGTGCCGAGGAATTACAGTGGGATCTTGACTATTTGCTGCAGCTTTGGGATGCAATCGATCGATCCAGCAGTGAAAAAGCCGCGCCTTTCCTTATTTTTCAGGAAAGTAATGTGATTATTCGCGCATTGCGTGATCATTTACGCGGCGAAATTGATGAGATTCTGACTGATAGCCCAGAAGCCTTTGATTTGGTGAAAAAATTCTTGCAGCAGGTGATGCCGCATTATCTGAACAAAGCCAGGATTTATCAGGACAAAGTCCCTCTTTTCAGTCGCTATCAGATCGAAAGCCAAATCGAAATGGCTTATAACCGTGAGGTTTCTTTGCCCTCTGGCGGCTCTATCGTCATCGATCACACAGAAGCCTTAACCTCTATCGACATCAATTCCGCTCGCTCGACAAAAGGGACAGACATCGAAGATACCGCATTACACACCAATCTCGAAGCGGCTGATGAAATCGCCAGACAATTACGATTGCGTGATTTAGGCGGACTGTTTGTGATTGATTTTATCGATATGATGGCCAATAAAAACCAGCGCGCCGTCGAAAACAGACTGAAAGAAGCGCTCAAAATTGACCGCGCCCGCATTCAAACGGGACGAATTTCACGCTTTGGTTTACTGGAAATGTCCAGACAGCGCATTCGCCCATCTTTAGGTGAGTCAACACAGTTGACTTGTCCGCGTTGTAAAGGACAAGGCTCGATTCGAAATGTCGAATCGGTCACGTTGGCCGTTCTGCGTATCATCGAAGAAGAAGCGATGAAAAAAGGTACGGAAAAGGTCATTGCTCACTTGCCTATCGATTGCGCGACATTTTTGTTAAATGAAAAACGCACGATGCTACAGGAAATTGAAACGCGACTGAATGTTTCAATTGTCATTCTGCCCAGCAAACACCTTGAGACCCCGGCATACGATATTGAGCGGATTAAAGCCGTTGACGGGGAAGAGGAAAAAACCAGTCACGAGCAAATCAAAGAAGAAGAAATCAGCGCGCCTGAATTTGCCAAACAAACCCGGGCTAAATTTGAACAGCCGGCGATCAAGGAATTTTTACCCGATTCCCCTGCCCCCGTTCAGAACAAAAAAACATCAGCCAGTCTGATTCAACGTTTCTGGCAAAAGCTGGTTGGCACTGATAGCGCGAGTGTGAGTACAGAAGAGCCTAAAGCTGCCAAAAGTGCACACCCCCCTCAGCGTAACAGAAAAAACACACAAAACAGACCCGCCCAACCCAGACGCAATAAACGTCCGGCAAAAAAGCCTGTCGAAAAATCAGTCGACGTGACAGACAATAAAGAACACAACCTTCCGCATGAGGAAGCTGCTAAAACGGATTCAACCACTCAGCGCAAATCGAGAGGGCGACGCAACCCTAATCGCAGACGAAGAAACCCGACACATCATAAAACAGAGAATGAGCGTAATGAAAACAAGGCTACACATTCATCTGCCGATAATAATACTGAAAAAACGAGTCAGAATAATAACTATGCCAATCAGTTTTCAGAGCGCAAGCAAATGGCCGCTAAAGAAAATAAAGCTTTAGTCCCCATTGAATCTGAAAATACGCAAGGTTCACAGGCAGAAAAGATAACGACACCAGTCGACAAAAAGACGGATTAAAAAATGCAAGCGTATATTGCCAGTTCTGTGGGCAATATACGATTCCCTCTTCCTGAAAAATAAAAAAGGGCGTTCAAGCCTTTTTTTATTTTTAAACCTTTTGTACGCGACAAACAATATAGCGACAATCTAATGTATTAATTTACATCACATTCGTTTTTGATGATTTAGCCGTTATAGCGCTGAAAAATCAGGGTTGCATTGGTGCCACCAAAACCGAAACTGTTCGACATGATCGTATTCAAGACGACATTATCCTGCCGCTCCGTCACGATAGGAATTCCCTCGGCATTGGGATCAAGCGTGGTGATATTAGCTGAAGCACTCAAAAAGCCTTCTTCCATCATTAATAAGGAATAAATTGACTCATTGACGCCAGCCGCACCCAATGCATGCCCTGTCAGTGACTTTGTCGAGCTCACCCGAGGTACTTCCCCTTCACCAAAAACCTGCTTTAAGGCTTCCAGCTCTTTCATATCACCGACAGGTGTGCTGGTTCCGTGGGCATTGATGTAATCGATGGGCGCATCGACGGTAGCCATGGCCTGCTGCATACAACGTACCGCACCCTCTCCCGAAGGCTGAACCATATCATAGCCATCCGAAGTAGCACCATAGCCAACTAATTCAGCATAAATTTTTGCACCGCGCGCCTTAGCGTGTTCTAACTCTTCAATAACCAACACACCCCCGCCACCGGAAATGACAAAACCATCACGGGTTTCATCATACGGACGCGAGGCGGTTTCAGGCGTATCATTATATTTTGAGGATAAGGCACCCATGCCATCAAACAGCACGGACATGGTCCAGTGGACTTCCTCACCGCCACCGGCAAACACCAAATCCTGCTTGCCGAGCTGAATCAATTCCATCGCATGACCAATGCAATGCGCACTGGTCGCGCACGCCGAACTGATTGTGTAATTGACACCTTTTATTTTGAAGGGTGTTGCCAAACACGCCGTGTTTGTACTGGACATGGTTCTTGGCACCATATAGGGCCCTACCCGCTTAACTCCTTTCGCGCGTAATATGTCAGCCGCCTCAACCAGGTTCGAGGTTGATGGACCGCCTGAACCCATGACTAAACCGGTTCTGACATTGGAAATGTCTTTTTCGTCAAGCCCTGCATCCTCAATCGCTTGTTGCATGGCGACATAGTTAAATGCGGCGCCATCGCCCATAAAGCGTTTAACCTTGCGATCGATCAAGGCATCGAGATCAATATCGATTGCACCACGTACCTGACTTCTGAACCCCAGTTCCTTGTAATCTTCGGCAAAACTGATGCCGGAGCGTCCATTTTTCAATGAATCGACAACTTCATCGCGATTATTACCAATGCTGGAGACAATACCCAAACCCGTAACGACAATTCTTTTCATAAAGAAACCTTTTAGAAATCCTGCGTTGATGTAAACAACCCTACGCGCAAATCTTTAGCTTCATAGATTGTTTTGCCATCAACATCCATGCTGGCATCACCAATTCCCATCACTAATTTGCGTAAGATAACGCGCTTTAAATCAATATGATACGTTACTTTTTTAGCCGTAGGCAAAACCTGCCCGAAGAATTTGACCTCGCCACAGCCCAATGCCCGACCTTTACCCGGTCCGCCTAACCAGCAAAGATAAAAACCAATCAATTGCCACATGGCATCCAGACCAAGACAGCCCGGCATAACGGGATCACCTTTAAAATGACAATCAAAAAACCAAAGATCAGGATGAATATCTAATTCGGCAATAATTTCACCTTTGCCGTATTTGCCCCCTTCATCTGAAATATGCGTAATACGATCCATCATCAGCATATTGGGAAGGGGTAATTGCGCATTTTCTGGCCCGTATAACTCTCCACGGCCCGATTTTAAGAGTTCTTCGCGCGTAAAACTGTGCTGTTTCTCCATTGAGTATTAACCCGAGTAATGTTATATCAACTCGTTATTATCGCCCAGATAGATAAAAAAATCAGCTCAAATTTTATCTTGGCAGAACAGTCTTAATAAAGTCCTTTATTTTCAGTGTATTGCGTTTCATGCGTTGTTGATAGATTAGCGCATAGGTTAAAACAGCCCCGACATAAGCGCGCGTCTCTTTGAATGGAATAGTTTCGATCCAGACATCAGCCGACATCGGTATTTTGGGCAACCACTTGATCACTCGGTGTGGACCGGCATTGTATGCAGCGGCGGCCAAGGCATAATGACCATTGAACTGGTCCAGTAATTGTTTGTAGTAATAGGCGCCAAATTTCACATTGACAGCGGGGTCATACAGAGTCTTTTCGGAGTGCCATTTTTCCTTGAGCTGCTTTGCAATCTGACGCCCCGTTTTGGGCATGATCTGCATCAGCCCCCTTGCCCCCACCGGTGATCGCGCCATTTTATCAAAGGCGCTTTCCCGCCGAATCAGACCCAATACAATCGCCGGATCCAGACCATTTTGGCGGGCATTTTTCTGAATAGGGTCAAAAAACTTGATCGGAAAACGTAATCCCACATCATCCCAGTATTTTGCCCGGGCAATAGTAAAAATCGCGACCTGATTCAAACCCCATTGTTCAGCCAGTTTTGCGGCAACCATAATGTTTTTCTTGTTTAAATGGCGAACTTCATACCACCATTGCCGTTTTGCTTCCAGTGGGCGATCGAGCGCAATCAACTCTTCGATCAGTTGAAATTCAGAGCGATTTTTAAGCGCACTTATTTCGCTTTTATCGATCTGTAAAGGCTTATTCCCGATAATAATGTCTTTTTCAAGATGATTAGCCGCCAAAAATCCATAAAAACTACGATCTTCAGCCAAATCCTGGTAAAGCTTTTGCGCCTGCTGCCGCTTACCTTCCTGCGCCAATACCCGCGCCTGCCAATAACGCCAATTAACCTTTTGTTTTTCTTTATCGCTTAAATAAGACAAGGCCTGATCAACGCGCGCCCAGTTCATTTCTCTGAGTGCTATTCGAATCAACCATTCTTTGACCTTTAAATCCTTATGATTTAATTCGATCAATCTTTGCCAGGCATCATCTTCGCCACGAAAGGCCAATCCCAGAGCCAGTCGTCGTTCAATCTGATGCTGACGGAATGCAGGAATGACATAGTGTGCTTTTTGGCGGAACCATATATCGGCTGCTTTTCTGGAATCCCGGCGTGCAATACGATCGATTGCATGGGCAAATATCAATCCGGCTTGCTTGTACCCCTTATCCCAGTTTTTTGTCTTGATAATCTTTTCAGGTTGTCTATGTGCCTTCAGCCATAATGCGGCAACTCGCGCATCTTTTTTGTTCATCAAGCGGCGAACATAACTTGCCAGGCTTGGCTTATTGTTTTTCAAGGCCGACTGAAAACGTTGCCATAACATCTCCCGGGTAAAATATTTAGAGGCCTGTAATCGTTTAAATAACGGATTGCATAGTGCCGGTTGTGATTTTCCAACGACCCAGAGTTTGCGCGCCGCCGTAAGTGCCATTTTTTTAAAGCCTTGTTGATATTTAGCCCAATAGTAAGCACATTGTAGATCGGCGCGGCTGCTATGCCCGTAGTGCTTGATTAACTGTTCCCAGTTTTTTTGCTTAACCAGGTTTTTAAGCCATTGCCCTTTTAACAAAACAGCATAACGCGATGTCGGAAAGTCCAACAAGAACTGTTGAATGGCTTTATTCTGATCAGGATGGCGCGTTAGCCATTGGTATTGTAAATACGGATATAGGGGATAGGTCTTCAGCGCTTTCAGCGACTTTTGATATGTCTTGAAATCGTTTTTCTTGACCGCTTGCTCGGCTTCAAGAAACAGCTGGCGCTGCTGTTGCCGTGATGGCGATGTGGCCGCGCCAACTAGAGGCGGACTAAAAAGCAGGACTAAAAAAAAACAAAAGAATACACGAGACATAATTGAGGCGGGTTACCATTTTCTAAGCTCAACTATAGCAAACTCTCGATGATTATTAAAAAAATAACCGATTTAGAGCATTAAGCTTGCAATCGCGGCTAAAGCCGCTGCTACGACACTAAATTCACCTCATCCTTCGTAGGAGCGACTTTAGTCGGGATCAAACCGCATCGCGTCGATTGGTTTGCTACATAACAGCATGTATTCCCAAAAAATTTCGGAATAACTCCTGGAGCGCACCTAACCCTTAGCTGGCATGCAGCATATTTTCCAACGCTTTGCGCGCCGGCACGGCAATCTCATCCGGCACTGAAATCTGATTAACCACATGCCCTGCGACCAGGTTTTCCAAAACCCAGGCCAAATGCTGAGTATCGGTTCTGAACATGGTTGAACACATGCTCAGCGTTGGCGCCATAAAATGAACCTGCTTGCCTTCTGCCTGACATTCTTCATGCAGACGATTGACCAGATTCAATTCCGTCGCCACCAGCCAACGTGTGTTCGGCTTAGCTTCACGTATGATTTTGAGAATGGCTTCGGTCGAGCCAATATAATCGGCTTTTTGACAGACCTCAAAACAGGCTTCAGGATGGGCGATAACGTTGGTTTCAGGATATTTTTCCAAAAACGCATCAATATGTTCGGGTTTAAAGGCCTGATGAACCGAACAATAGCCTTTCCATAAAATAATTTTGGCGTCGCGGATTTGCTGCTCTGTCAGGCCGCCCAGAGGCTTGCTAAAATCCCAGCTCACCATCTGTTCCAATGGAATACCCATCCGATAACCGGTATTACGCCCTAAATGCTGGTCGGGGAAAAACAACACTTTTTCTTTCTGCGCAAAACTCCAGTTAAGGATTTTTTCGGCATTGGACGAAGTACAGACAATACCTTCGTGACGTCCGCAAAACGCTTTCAGGTCGGCCGCCGAATTGATATAGGTCACTGGGGTTACGCTGTTTCCGACATCAATCACCTTTGCCAACTCATCCCAGCATTTTTGTACATTGACCTGATTGGCCATATCGGCCATCGAACAGCCGGCCGCCATATCGGGCAAAATAGCAATTTGTTCAGGACGCGACAAAATATCGGCCACTTCCGCCATGAAATGCACACCACAGAACACAATGTATTTGGCTTCCGATTCCGCCGCTTCACGCGAGAGTTTTAATGAATCACCGGTAATATCCGCGTGTTTAAAGACTTCATCACGCTGATAATGATGGCCTAAAACAATACATTGCTTTCCAAGTTTGCGCTTGGCGGCAATAATACGTTGTTCACATTCGGCATCATCCAATAATGCATAATCCTGAATTGGAAACGGGTTTGCAGTCATAAGATTACTCTTTTTCGGCTTTGGCTTTAACCGGGGATTGTCGCAATCGGATCCCCAGTTCTTTTAATTGCTCTTCATTGACCTTTGCCGGTGCATCCACTAACGGACACGCCGCCGTTTGTGTTTTCGGGAAGGCAATCACATCACGGATTGAGCTGGCACCGGTCATCAACATCACCAGGCGATCCAGACCAAAAGCCACCCCGCCATGCGGAGGACAACCGTATTTCAACGCATCAAGCAGGAAGCCAAATTTTTCTTGCGCTTCCTCGTCGCTGATACCTAAAATCTTGAGCACAGTTTTTTGCATTTGAGTGTTGTTGATACGAATCGAGCCGCCGCCGACTTCCATGCCATTCAGTACCAGGTCATAAGCACGAGATAGCGCCGCACCCGGATTTTTCTCCAGTTCTTCAATGGAGCAACTCGGTGCCGTAAAAGGGTGATGAATCGCATTCCAACGCTGATTTTTTTCATCCCAGTCAAACATTGGAAAATCGACAACCCATAATGGTTTCCATTCCCCTTCCAGCAAGCCGCGATCCAGACCCAGCTTAACCCGCAACGCCCCCATCGCTTCATTGACGATATTGGCTTTATCCGCGCCAAAGAAAATCAGGTCACCGGTTTCAGCGCCCGTTTTTTCCAGCACGTTTTTCCAAACCTCAGCCGGTGCGAATTTCACAATTGGTGATTGCAGACCGTCAATGCCGGCATCGCGATCATTAACTTTAATGTAGGCCAAGCCTTTAGCTCCATAAATACTGACAAACTTGGTCAATTCGTCAATTTCCTTACGGGTTAATTCCGAGCCTGCAGGCAAGCGCAAGGCGACAACACGCCCGTCAGAATCATTGGCAGGCCCTGAAAAAACCTTGAAATCAACAGCTTTCATGTCATCGGCAATATCCACCAATTCCAGCGGAATACGTAAATCAGGCCGATCACAACCAAAGCGTGACATCGCCTCGTGATAAGACATGACAGGAAAGGGTTCATCCAATTTGACATCGAGGATTTCAGCGAATAACTGACGAATCATGTCTTCCATCAATGCCATGATTTCATCTTCATTCATGAAAGATGTTTCGATATCGAGCTGGGTAAATTCAGGCTGACGGTCAGCACGCAAATCTTCATCACGAAAACAACGGACGACTTGATAATAGCGCTCCATACCGGAAATCATCAACAATTGCTTATACAGCTGAGGCGATTGCGGCAACGCAAAGAATGCATTGTCATGGGTTCGACTCGGCACAATATAATCCCGCGCGCCTTCGGGTGTGGCCTTGGTTAAATACGGCGTTTCAATCTCATAAAATTCATGGGCATCCAGAAAATTACGCAAATAGCGGGTGACATCACGACGCACCTTCATTCTCTGCTGCATTTCCGTTCGCCGCAGATCAATATAACGATAACGCAAGCGCGTGTCTTCATTGACTTCAATATCACTTTCTATCGGGAATGGCGGTGTTTCCGATTCATTTAACACCTCGACCTGATTCACCAACACCTCAATTTCCCCCGTGCTCATATTGGGGTTAATGGTTCCCTCAGGCCGTTCTCTTACCGTTCCTTCAACCTTTAAAACGTATTCGCTGCGCACACTTTCACCGATTTTGAAGGTGTCCGGGGAGTCAGGGTCAAACACAACCTGCGCCAAGCCCGTCCTGTCACGTAAATCAATAAAAATCACCCCGCCATGATCACGACGGCGATGGACCCAGCCACATAAAGAAACCTGTTCACCCAAGTGTTGTTTATTTAATTCACCGCACTTATGCGTGCGCATACGTTTATTTTCAGTCATTGAAGTTCTGTTCATTATAGTGGAGACTTATCCGGCCAACCCTTGACCGGATAACGGAAAAATCATCAAATGTGGAATTAATGCGAGGAACAACTGCCGCCTTTGCAGCAACCGCCACCCGAAGACGCGGCAGAATCAGATTTTTCACCGGCTATATTTTTCTTGGCGCCGCTTTTAAAATCGGTTTCATACCAACCGCTGCCTTTTAATCTAAATCCTGCCGCTGAAATTTTCTTTTTTAATGCGGGCTCATGGCAGCTAGGACAGACCCGTAAAGGTTCATCACTGACTTTCTGTAATGCTTCAATCTCTTTACCACAGGCACTACATTGATATTCATAAATAGGCATAGCTACTCCCAAACAATTAGAATAAAGTAAATAAGGGCAAAATTTCTATTTTCAAGTCGATCCCTCATAGAATAAACGCTTGCCGATTCAGCTGAAAAAACTGATTTTATCGGGCAAAACGAATAAACTTTCGGGAAACCCACTATTTTAATCGAAAATTGAACAAAAATGGATAAATTAACACTGATTCGGCCAGATGACTGGCATTTACATGTCAGAAATGGCGAAATATTACAGCACGTCATCAATCATACGGCCAGGCAATTCGCCCGAGCCATCATCATGCCCAACCTGAAACCGCCGGTTACGACGGTTAAACAAGCCCTGGCCTACCGGCAGGAAATTCTGGCGGCTTTAGCGCCAGATTCAAACTTCACGCCTTTGATGACCTTATATCTGACCGATAATACACGTATTGCCGATATTGAGGCAGTTGCTCAATCAGAACATGTTGTTGCACTCAAACTTTATCCGGCAGGCGCAACCACAAATTCAGATGCGGGCGTATCCGCGTTTGAAAACATTTACCCCGTGCTGGAGGCCATGCAAAAACAGGATGTTCCATTACTGGTTCACGGCGAAGTCACCGCCAGCGAATATGACATTTTTGATCGTGAGCGACTGTTTGTTGAGCAACAACTTAGCGTCTTGACCGAAAAATTTCCAGACTTGCGCATCGTATTAGAGCATGTCACCACCGAAGAAGCCGTTCGCTTTGTCGAAACAGCCTCCAGTCATGTTGCGGCGACGATAACCCCGCAGCATTTGCTGTTTAATCGCAATGCCATTCTTGCCGGCGGTATTCGACCCCATTATTATTGTCTGCCGGTACTCAAACGGGAAAAGCATCGTCTCGCCCTGCTAAAAGCGGCAACCAGCGGCAACCCAAAATTTTTCCTCGGCACCGACAGCGCGCCTCACCCGACACGGTTAAAAGAAAATAATTGCGGCTGCGCCGGATGCTACAGCGCCCATGCGGCGATAGAACTTTATGCGGAAGCCTTTGCACAAGCCAATGCGCTGGATAAACTCGAAGGTTTTGCCTCACTGCATGGCCCTGATTTTTACCGCCTTCCACGCAACCAGGAGCGCATCACGTTAAGCCGGGAAAGCTGGCGTGTGCCTGGGCATTACGGACAAGGCTCATTGCAAATCACGCCGTTAAAAGCGGGTGAGGAAATGTTGTGGAAAGTGCTTTAAAGGCGATGCCATAGCCATAATCATTATTGACACACTTTAATAACACCGTATAATTTCCGCCCTTCTTTCTGGTGCCTTTGGAATCTTATTCCAGAGCTTAAAAGGGAAGTCGGTACGTTTTAACAAAGCCGACGCTGCCCCCGCAACGGTAGATAAGTTAAAGAGCTATCACATGTCACTGTATTTTAAGGATATGGGAAGACGATAGTTCTGGTAAAAACCGCTTATGAGCCCGGAGACCTGCCTGAAAGTGTATCGTTGCAGCGGCGGGCTGTGGATCGACAAAACAAGCGCAATACGCCTGTCTGTTCCTCAAACCTCCCCTGCGTTTTTAACTGTCATTTGCGCGGACGGCGCAGAGGATTCTATGCACAAATTTTTATACAGCTCTTTCTTATTAGCCGGATTGACTCCAGTGTTCGCCGGGGAACCGGTTAAGCTTCCCAGGATGGTTGTCACTGCAACCCGAACTGAAACAGCAACCAACCAACTTTCCGCAGCCACCACGGTTTATACCCGCAAAGATATTGAGAAATATCAGGTCAATACCCTGCCTGAATTGCTCAAACGCACCACCGGCATTGACATGACCCAAAACGGCGGTCCCGGTAAAACCACCAGTGTTTTTATGCGAGGCACCAATTCTGATCATGTATTGGTGCTGATAGATGGCATTAAAGTGGGTTCGGTCACCCTGGGAACAACACCTTTTCAATACCTGCCCATTGACCAGATCGAACGCGTGGAAATTATTCGCGGCCCGCAATCCAGCTTATACGGTTCTGAAGCTATCGGCGGCGTCATTCAAATATTCACCCGTAAAGGCAAGCAGACAGAAAAACCCAGCATTACCCTTGATGCCGGAGGCGGTAGCTATAACACCTTAAAAACAGCCGGGTCGATCAGCGGCAAATGGAATGACTCCTGGTATAGTTTATCCGCATCGCACATCAATACTCAGGGATTTGATGCCCGCCAGCCAACAACAGGCTTTTTTGGTGTTAACCAACCAGATCACGACGGTTACTACAATACCGGTCTGAATGCCAGAATTGGCCATCATTTTGAAAATAGCGCCGAAATTGAAGCTTTTTATACGCGTGCAGAGGGTAGAACCGAATTTGACGGTTCCTTTCAAAACAAAACGGAATTTGTTAATCAGGTTGTTGGTCTTACTGGCAGTATAAATCTTACTCAAAACTGGCGGTCGTTATTGCGTCTTGGCCAAAGTCGTGATGATAATGACAATTTTGCACCAAGTGGAGGGTTTGCCAGCCGCTTTGGAAGTACTCGCTGGAATGCCAGCTGGTTAAATGAATTCAAACTGAACGACCAGCATAAAATCACGCTAGGTTCTGATTACCGTCTTGATCAAGTCGATAGCTCAACCAATTACGCCCAAAAATCCCGTTATGATGTCGGTGTTTTTGGTGAATTGCATAGTCAATTGTTTGACCGTCATTTTATTAATGCTTCTGTCCGCTGGGATAAAAATGAAGCCTTTGGCGATTATGTGACCGGCAGTTTCGGCTGGCGTTTTAACTGGGATTATGGTCTAAGCATGTTTGCCAGCTATGGTAATGCTTTTAAAGCGCCCACATTTAATCAGCTTTATTATCCAGGTTACGGTAACCCCAAACTAAAAGCGGAGGACTCCCAAACAGTTGAAGTCGGCTTTGCCGGAACCCATGACGGGTTTAACTGGGAAATCCGTGGCTACCATACGGATATTAATAATTTAATTGCCGGTTTTCCGATAAAAAATGTTAATAAAGCGCAAATCATCGGTCTGGAAACAGAAATTGGAGTTGACTTGTTTGGCTGGCATAACCAACTGGGATTTCAGTTTTTAAATCCAGAAGACAGAACCAGTAACCGGCGACTAGCGCGTCGAGCCCAAAAAATATTGACTTATGACTTGTCTCGCTCATTCGAAGGTTTTGATATCGGTTCAACAGTAATGGCGCGCGGTGATAGCTATAATGATGCGGCCAATACGCAGAAAGTGGCCGGTTTTGTTACCGTTGACCTTCGCGCGGCCTATCATTTCAATAAAAACTGGACAATCAGAGCTAATCTGAAAAATTTGCTGGATAAACAATATCAACTGGTTAAAACTTACAACACGGCTGACAGAAACTTTTTTGTTTCCATACACTATAGTCTCTAAACGATCAAGCCAGGGATGGCAGACTTTTCAAGTTAGCTTATTTGACTGGATAAAATGATGACTCTGTTCGATGAACAGTATCAGGAGGTCTACCGTTATGCGGCTAAGGGCATGGTAGGTTATGGCGGTTTCCGCTTTTCTTTCGATGCTTTATGACGGGCGGGTGCGCTGAATGCGTGTGTTATTCGGCTTATGCCTGTTGGCCTGGGGACTGAACCTGGCCGCCGCTCCCCAAAGAGTGGTGTCGATGAATTTGTGCACCGATCAATTGCTGATGCTGCTGGCTGATCGGGATGAAATCGTTTCGGTCAGCTATCTGGCCGCTCGCCCCGATCTTTCGGTGATGACAGAACAGACCCAAGGGCTTTATTTAAACCATGGCCAGGCAGAAGAAATCATGCGCTTAAAACCGGATCTGATTCTGGCGGGCGTTTTTTCTGCTCGCAGCACTGTTTTTATGCTTAAAAAACTAGGTTATCGAGTTGAATTGTTACCTGTGGCCAGCCATTTTTCCACCATACGCGATAACATCAGAAGAGTAGCCGCTTTACTTGGACACAAGCCGCGTGGCGAGCAGTTAATCGCTCAATTTGACAGACGCCTGCAAGCCCTGACAAACAAGCGTCCGAGTAAACCGCTTATGGCTGTTTTTTATCAAGAAAATGGTTATACCACGGGCAAAAACACCTTGGCGGACGCCATTTTAAAACAGGCCGGTTTTAACAATCTGGCGGCACAACTGGGCATATCAGGCTCAGGATATTTATCACTGGAAGCATTGTTAATGCATCCGGTTGATGTGCTGATTAACGGACAGCGGCACAGCCCTGACGGTTCGGTAGCCGCCGCGGCCTTATTGCATCCGGCTTACCAGCATTATGCCGCGCAACGAAAGCGTCTTTTCATTGATGATGCCTTGTGGATTTGTGGTACCCCTTTTGTTTTAGAGGCCATTGACAATCTGCTGGCTGTACACGAGCAGAAAAAATAAAGAGGAACTTCGATGGCTAAACAGCCCATATTATTTCTGTTCCTGAGCGGCTTGCTCACGGTTTGTTTTATTGGTTCGTTACTGGTTGGGCCGTCGGCCGTCGGCTGGCATGAATGGTGGCAATGGTTAAATAATGCCAGCCAGCTTCCTGTCGATGTTCGCCTGATTTTGCTTGAAATCCGCTTACCCCGGGCTTTACTGGGGTTGATGGTCGGGGTGACGTTGGGATTGAGCGGTGCGGCTTTACAGGGTTATTTACGCAATCCGCTGGCAGAGCCAGGCCTGATCGGAGTCAGCAGCGCCGCCTCACTGGGCGCGGTGCTGACCATTTATACCGGCATCGCATCCTCATTTCCGCTGGCTTTACCGCTGGGTGGCATTGCCGGCGGTTTGCTGTCGGTTGTGTCTTTACTGCTGTTGGCGGGAAAAACCGTCAGTGTTCTGCGTTTGATTTTGGCCGGAATTGCCATCACCAGCTTTGCTTCGGCGCTGACGTCTTTGGCGTTAAATATGGCGCCTAACCCCTTCGTCGCTCTGGAAATCATGTTCTGGCTGATGGGGTCGCTGGCCGATCGCAGTTTTGAGCATGTGAGCTTAAGTCTGCCGTTTATGGTTCTGGGCTGGAGTTTGCTATTGCTGACGGCACGTTCATTGGATGCGTTGACTTTGGGCGAAGAGGCGGCACAGACGATGGGCGTCAATTTATCCCGGTTGCGGCTGTTAACCGTTGTCGGCGTGGCGTTATCAGTTGGGGCAGCTACGGCGATTTCCGGCACCATTGGTTTTGTCGGACTGATTGTGCCGCATCTGTTACGACGCTGGGTGGGTTTTCAGCCAGGTCGATTACTATGGGCCAGCGCCTTGGGCGGGGCGAGTCTGGTGTTACTGGCCGATGTCACCGTGCGTTTGTTATCGTCCACAACGGAATTAAAACTGGGCGTTTTAACCGCCATGATCGGTGCGCCGTTCTTTCTGATGCTGATTTTTAAAACAGAACGGGAGGTTTTATGAACCTGCTGCAAACGGCTGCGCTGACGCTGAAGATTGGCGAAAAAACTATCTTGAAAGACATTGATTTTTCCATCACCAAAGGCGAGATTGTCGGACTGATGGGGCCGAATGGCGCCGGCAAGTCCACCCTGCTGAAGGCATTGGCTGGCCTATCAAACGCACATTCAGGTCAGGTTTTGATTGACGACCACCCCCTACATACATTAGGCCGACAGGTGTTGGCTCAAAAACTGGCCTATTTACCCCAGGGGCATGATGTACATTGGAGCATGAGCGTTGAAAACCTGGTCATGCTGGGGCGACTGCCGCATTTAAAACCGTGGCAAAGACCCAGTGAAAAAGATTGGCTGATCGTCAGAACGATATTGAAAAAATGCGATGTCAGTCAGTTTGCTCAGCGCGGTATTCAGTCGCTGTCTGGCGGCGAACGCGCCCGGGTGTTATTGGCTCGGGCATTGGCAGTTCAACCCCAGATTTTGTTGGCAGATGAACCCCTGGCCGGCCTTGATCCGGGACATCAGTTGGAAATAATGAGCTATCTGCAACAACAAGCGAATGCCGGTGTGGCTGTCATTATTGTGATTCACGACTTGAATCTGGCCAAACGATTTTGTCACCGCGTCGTCTTGTTGGGACGACAACGGGTGCTGGATCAAGGGCCTGTAGACGATGTCATGATTGCCGATAAAATAGCCCGTTGTTTTTCCATTCAGGTCGTGACCGGCAATATAGAACAGATTCCCGTCGTGATTCCAGTGGAATCTTTGGGATTTAACAATGCAGAATAAAGGAACAAACGCCCCATCAGTTATTTTCTTTCGCTAACGCTTTTGCCAGACTGGCGGCTGGGACATAGCCGGGAAAAATTGTTCCTTTCCGGGTTACCAACATCGGCGTACCCTGCACACCAAACTCATGGCCAAGTTTCATATGTTTCATGACGGGATTCTCACAGGTCTTAAATTCCATTTTTTTACCCTGTTTCGCTTCGGTCAGCACTTTTTTGCGATCGTCAGAACACCAGACGGTCACCGCCTTTTTATAGGAATCTGAACCGAGACCTGCACGGGGATAAAATAAATAATGAACATTGATGCCCTGCGCCAGATATTGATCGATTTCGGAATGCAGTTTTCGACAATAGCCGCAATCGATATCGGTAAAGACATAAATATCATATTTCGGGTTATCCGATTTGAAAATGATTTGCTCATTTTCACTCAATGACGCCAAAGCTTTCTGTCTGACAGCAGCAAGTTTCGCTTCAGTCAGGTCTTTTCGTGCGGCAACGTCAATGAGATGCCCCTGTAACAAGTATTTACCTTCTTCGGAAACATAAAGAATATCGCCGCCAATAGTGACTTCGTAGACACCTTTTATGGGTGATGGTGAAATAGATTTTATATCCAGTGAAGGAATAATGCGTTTCAGATTGCTTCGAATCGTCGCTTCATCCGCTTGTGCAACGGATACAAAACATAATAAAACAAGAGCAATAATTTTCATCTGATTTTCCAAAATATATTTCAAACTCATGTGACTGAGGTGCGGGACATTAGTTTCTTGAATATGCTGTATTCATAACACGAATAACTGATGTTTTTCTCGTTTCCAAACTCTGTTTGGGAACGCCTGGTTTAGAAGCTCCGCTTCGCGTCGTTGAGGTTGTCATATAACAGCATGTGTTTCCAATAGAATCCTGGAACAAGTCTTCCCGCGGTCAAACGATGTGACATTAACCTCGAATTATTGAAACAACCTTTCCACATCCAGAAACATGGCCAGCATCATCAAGGACACCAGCATCAACACGCCCAGTTGCTGGAAGACTATCTGCACTTTTTCAGAAACAGGATTACCTTTGACAGCTTCGATAGCAAAAAACAGTAAATGCCCCCCATCTAAGACGGGGATAGGCAGCAGGTTTAGCACACCTAAGCTGACGCTGATCAAGGCCAGATATTTCAAAAATGGCACCAGCCCCATTTCTGCCGATTCACCGGCATATTGGGCGATACTGATCGGGCCGCTCAAATTTTGTACCGATGCTTTTCCAATCAGCATTTTTCCCATCATTTCCAGCGTACTGATGGAATAAAACCAGGTTTTTTCAAACGCTTTGGGAATCGCTTGAATCGGATTCAAAGAATAGTGAACGCGCAACGATTCAACCAGCGTTTCCGGTATTTTTACACCGGCACCAATACGGCCTATCGTGCGGCCATCTTTGGTGGTTATTTTTTTCGGCGTTACCGTCACGTTTAAACGTACCCCATCTCGATCAATTAAAAGCTTAATGGCTTTTTCAGGCCTGGCCTGAACATATTTGACCCACTGCATCCAATCGTCTATTTTTTCATCATCGGCTTGTAACAATACATCGCCGCTTTGCAGTCCGGCTTTTGCGGCGGCGCCATTCGGCAATAGCTTCCCAATAACGGGAGGAATGGTCGGTGACCACGGCTTAAGCCCCATTTTTTTATACAAAGACTTTGCATCATCTATCGCCCCTTCAGGGATAGACATAATGCGCTCAGCTTCAAAACCGTCGTTGTTCTTAACCTTAAATTCGATTTGTTTGGCACCCGTCATAGCCTGCTCAAAGACCTGGCTGATAGCTTCTGTCCAGGTCGGCGTTGTCTCATTATTGACAACCAGAATCTCATCACCTTCTTCAAATCCAGCTTGTGCGGCTAAGGTTCCAGGCTCGGGTGCTGCCACGACAGGCCGCATTCCGGTTTCACCAATAATGAAAACACACCAGAAGAAGAAAATCGCAAGAATCAGGTTAAAAACAGGCCCGGCCGCAACAATGGCGGTTCGCGCCCAAAGTGGCTGACGATTGAACGCATACGGCAGGTCTTCAGGTTTGACCTCCCCTTCCCGCTCATCGACCATTTTGACATAACCGCCGAGTGGAATCGCAGAGATCACATATTCGGTCGATTCCGGTGAAGATTGGCGTGACCAAAGCACTTTTCCAAAACCAATAGAAAAGCGCAGGACTTTTACCCCGACTTTGCGCGCCACCCAAAAATGACCGAATTCATGAAATGAAACCAGTATGCCAATGGCGATGACGAAATAAAACAGGCTGTTTAAAATATCCATTAAATACTCAGGTTTTGGATGTGTTTATCGGCCTCCTGTCTGGCCTGTCGATCCGCTTCCAGCACTTGTTCCAGCGTTTTAGCCGAGGTGGGCTTAAATGCCTGCATGGTTTTTTCAATAACGACAGCAATGTCGGTAAAACGAATGTTTTCATCCAAAAATGCCGCGACGGCAACTTCATTCGCCGCATTCAAGACAGCCGGCATAATACCACCGGCTTTAATCGCTTCAAAAGCCAGTCGCAAACACGGAAAACGCGCCAGGCTCGGTTTTTCAAAATCCATTTGTCGGACTTCAAAAATATCCAGCGGTTCCACTCCGGAATCAAAGCGGTCAGGCCAGGCCATCGCATGCGCAATGGGAACCCGCATATCGGGATTCCCCATCTGCGCCAGGACGGAGCCATCGACATAGTCAACCATAGAATGGATGATACTTTGTTTATGGATGACCACCTGGATGGCTTCAGGTGCCATATTGAACAATAAACACGCTTCAATCAGCTCCAGGCCTTTATTCATCATGGTCGCAGAATCGACCGAAATTTTCCGGCCCATATCCCATTTAGGGTGTGCGACGGCCTGCTCAGGCGTGACGGTTTTCAATTGCTCTACCGGCGTTTCTCGAAAAGGCCCTCCGGATGCAGTCAATAAAATTCGGCGTGCCTGTGGCGCCTTGCTTCCTGCCTCATAGCCGCCCGGCATACATTGAAAAATCGCGTTATGTTCACTGTCGATAGGCAATAAGTGAGCGCCGGAATCGCGTACCGCCTGCATAAAGATATCGCCAGACATCACCAGAGATTCCTTATTGGCCAAGAGAATGGTTTTTCCGGCTTTAGCCGCCGCCAGGGTGGGCAATAAGCCAGCCGCACCGACAATCGCCGCCATGACTGAATCGACTTGATCCAATGTTGCGACTGTTTCAAGTACAGCAGAACCTGTCAGGATTTCGACATCAGAAATGCCGTGCGCGCTGATGTTTTGTTTGAATTGAGCCGCCTTTTCTTCATTAACCACCACGACAAACTGCGGTTTATGCTGTAAACACTGCTCCAGTAAAAGCTCAATATTATTATTTGCCGTTAATGCAATAACCTTGTATCGATCGGGGTGCCGCGCCACAACATCCAGCGTGCTGACACCGATAGACCCTGTCGCGCCCAGAATACATAAGCCCTTCATGAAAACACACTCCGCCCGATCAAGAGAACACCGGCATAAAAGAATGGTGCTGCCGCCACGATACTGTCGATACGATCCAATATGCCACCATGACCCGGCAATAATGAGCCACTGTCTTTTACACCCGATTGCCTTTTAATCAAGCTAAAAAACAAGTCGCCATAAATCGAAATCAAAACCGTCAATACCGATAATAAAATAAAATCTATCCAGATCATAATGGGATAAGGATAAAAAATCCTTAACGCCAAGCCACAAATAAAGGCAGCACCTAAAGCGCCATACATGCCCTGCACTGTTTTTCCGGGACTGATAATTTCAACCAGTTTTTCCTTACCGAATTTTTTGCCGACAAAATAAGCCGAAATATCGGCCGCCCAAATCAAAAGCAGAAAATACAATGTAAACTCAGACCCATAGAGTTGTCGCAAGCGGGTTACAAACATCCAGGCGAACAACAATATAAACCAACCGGTAAAGGCTTTAAACTTGCGACTAAATTCCAATTGCAATAATTCCTGTGGCACAATCCGGATCAACAGCATCATCACGACCCAGAATAAAACCGGCGGAATCACCAGCCATTCCAATGCGCCGGAATAATTTCGAACATCAGGGATATCAAATGTCTCGGCTATTACCTCCAGAACAACAGGCCAGAATTGAATACCCAGCATTGGAATAATCAGCCCAACCAGGAGCAAACCTTTTTGCCAGATTTTGTCCAGTCCGATAAGACCTGTCCATTCCCAGGCGGCTAAAAAGATAATCAAGCCAATAAACAGGGAAAAATAAACAGCCGGCAATTTAAAAATCGCGACAATGACAAGAGGAATTAAAATAAGGGCCGTGATAATACGCTGTAATAACATTGTTTTTTTGAGGGTTTGAGTAATTCAGGATTGAGTCAAAATCTGTTCACCGGTATGACCAAAACGGCGCTGACGCCCTTTAAAACTGATAATAGCGTCCTGTAAAGCCTGTTTATCAAAATCCGGCCATAATATCGGTGTGAAATAAAGTTCGGTATAGGCTAATTGCCATAACAGAAAATTACTGATGCGCTGTTCGCCCCCGGTACGAATAAACAGATCGGGCTCGGGTAATCCGGCGGTCGATAAATGTTGTTCGATCAGGTTTTCGGTAATGCGCTGCGGATTCAATTCGCCTGTTTGCAGTTTTTCGGTAATTTTCTGTACGGCCTGGGTAATGTCCCAATGTCCGCCATAATTAGCGGCAATAACCAGCGTTAGGCCGGTATTGTCCGCCGTCTGCTGTTCGGCATGGATTATTTTTTGTTGTAATTTTTCAGAAAAAGCGGTTTTATCCCCGATAATTTTCAAACAAATATTATTTTTGTCCAGTTTATCCACTTCGCGCTGCAAAGTTGCCATAAACAACTCCATCAGCATTGAAACTTCTGTTTCCGGACGTCGCCAGTTTTCACTGCTAAAAGCGAATAGGGATAGCACCTCTATCTGCTGCTCGGCGCAATACTCGACAATATTACGCACAGTCCTCACGCCTTGCCGATGACCGAAAACACGCGGCATCAAACGCTTCTGCGCCCAGCGGCCATTGCCATCCATAATGATGGCAATATGCCGAGGGTTACCATTATCTATCGGTGATATGTTTGACGGAGCGACACTCATCTAGTGCAGCATCCTTGTAATTAAAGTGACTAATTTCATGCGTTTACATTGATAATAAGTCAGCTTCTTTTTCTTCCAGCAGTTTTTCAATATCTTTGATGAACTGATCCGTTAATTTTTGAATTTTATCTTCCGCTGCACGTGCCTCGTCTTCAGAAATCATTTTTTCTTTCAACGCATCCTTGATTTCGGAATTGGCATCACGCCGAATATTACGTATCGAAACCCGACCCTGTTCGGCTTCTTGCTTGACCAGCTTGACCAGGTCACGACGACGCTCTTCGGTCAATGGCGGCAAAGGAATACGCATCACTGCACCCTGGGTCGCCGGATTCAGACCTAAGTCAGATGACATAATGGCTTTTTCAATGGCCTGCACCATGTTTTTTTCCCACGGCGTCACTTTCAAGGTGCGGGAATCTTCTACCGTAATATTAGCCACCTGCGACAATGGCGTGTCTGATCCATAATATGAGACCATAACCTGATCGAGCAGGCTGGGATGGGCACGTCCTGTTCTGATTTTACTGAAAGCTTTTTTGAGTGCTTCAATGCTTTTCGCCATCCGGACGGAAGCTTCCTGTTGAATATCACTGATCATGTTTTCCTCTTTTTTCTTTTGTTTTGCTGTAACTACTCAGCGTAAATTCTTCTGTGGGCATAGGCTCTTGATTTATCAGGCTTCTGCAACAGGACGTTGCAGCAGAGCTTACAGGGACGTATTTACGCGTCCTTATAAATCAATAGCCTATGCCTTCAGCCCCAAACTCGCTGAGTAGTTACGTTTTGCTTAGCTTTAATGCGAATTAAAGAGTTAGGAATCAGGGGTTTGCTCTTAATTCATATTTCAATAACCCGCTTATGCCTTGACGATAAGCGAACCGATATCTTCACCCTGCATTAAGCGCATCACAGCACCAGGCTCAAAAATATTCATCACGCGCATCGGCAGGTTATTGTCGCGGCATAACACCAATGCCGTTGTATCCATAACATTCAAGCGTTGATCGAGCGCTTCGTCATACGTTAGACGTGGGTAGAAGGTGGCATCAGGATGTGTTTCTGGATCGGCCGAAAAAACGCCCTTGACCTTGGTCGCTTTAATCATGAGTTCGGCTTCAATTTCAATCGCTCTCAGGCTGGCCGCTGTATCGGTGGTAAAAAAAGGATTACCGGTACCGGCCGCAAAAATAGTCACCCGTTTTTTTTCCAGATGCCTGACTGCGCGGCGTTTAATGTAGTCTTCACAGACCTGATTGATTTTTAAAGCCGTCATAACTCTGACAGGTTGCCCCAGATATTCCAGAGCATCTTGCATGGCCAACGCATTAATCACCGTCGCCAGCATCCCCATTTGATCGCCTGTAACACGATTTAATCCAGCCGCCGCGGTTTCCGCACCGCGCAAAATATTACCGCCACCAATCACCAGGCCGACCTGAAGGCCGGCATCACACAGATCTTTTATTTCCTTGGCCAATCGTTGCACGATTTCAGGGTCAATACTGTTTCCACCTTGCTGACTCATCAAGGCTTCACCACTCAGTTTCAATAAAATTCTTCGGCAAATCAATTGACTCATAAATTCATTCCACAGTATTGGTTATAAATTCTCTGACCGCTGTTCTTCTTTGTTCACGACACACATTTTTATCGGCATGGGTACCCATCCATGTCGTCGTACCCATCCTACAGATATTTCGTCGTGTACAGATTGAAGCTTATAAAAAACCCGGTTAAAAAAACCGGGTTCTAGTCATGTTAGCCTTTGACCTGGGCCATCACTTCTGCTGCAAAATCCTCTTCTTTTTTCTCAATGCCTTCACCGACTTCAAAGCGAGTAAAGCGAATCACAGTATTATCCTGGGATTTTAGCAGATTACCAACTGTTGTTTTATCATCCTTTACAAAAGGTTGACCTTCCAGTGTAATTTCCGCCAGGAATTTTCTGATGCGGCCTGTAATCATTTTTTCAACAATCTCGGCAGGTTTACCACTTTCCAGAGCTTGTGCAGAAAAAATTTCTTTTTCCTTGTCAATAACCTGCTGAGGAACGTCTTTCTCAGAAACATGCGCTGGATTGATGGCTGCAACATGCATTGCAATATCTTTAGCGAGTGCATCATCGGCTTTTGCCAATTCAACAATGACGCCAATTTTGCTGCCGTGCAAATAGCTGCCAACACCGCCTTCAGCGACTATTTTAACAAAGCGTCTGATGGTAATGTTCTCGCCTAATTTGGCAATCAGCGCACGACGTGCTTCATCAACAGTTTCGCCACCAGGCAGTTTTAACTCAGCCAATTGTTCGATCGTTTCAACATCGTTTGTTAATAAAAGAGAGGCTACCTCATTAACAAAGTTGGTAAAGTCATCGCCTTTGGCAACAAAGTCGGTCTCACAGTTAACATCGACCATCGCCGCAGTTTTACCATCATCTGATATTTTAATGCCAATGGTGCCTTCTGCCGCGGTACGTCCAGATTTTTTGTCGGCTTTTGCCAAACCGGATTTGCGCATGTTTTCGATGGCTTTTTCCATATCGCCATTTGTTTCTACCAGCGCTTTTTTGCATTCCATCATGCCAGAACCGGTTCTTTCACGCAGTTCTTTTACCATTGCAGCGGTAATACTCATTTCTTGTTTTCCTCTGTCTTGATACTAAAAAAACGCCTCGTAGAGGAGGCGTTTGCATTTGTATTAAATCTCATTCAACAATCACCTGTTTAAAATCGACTGTGCGACTGCCTGTGTGCCTAAGCCAGAGTACTCGAAGCATCGTCCGAAATTAGCTCACAGCGGCTCATAACGATCTTAAACTGGCTCAAAAAACCGTTCCCAAAACGGGCAACGGTTGTTTAATCGCAACGCGCCAGGATAATTATTCCTCGGCGGCAGCTTCTGCCTCAACAAATTCATCAGATGTGGCAGATTGTGTCAATGCGGCTGTTTTTGCTTCCAGAATTGCCGCTGATGCGGCCTGAGCATATAGCTTGATAGAGCGAATTGAATCATCATTGCCCGGAATGACATAATCAATATTCTCAGGCGAGTTATTGGAATCAACAACACCCACGACAGGCACACCTAATTTTTTGGCTTCCTGAATAGCATTTTTTTCGTAGCCGACATCCAGCACGAAAATCACATCGGGCAGTCCTTTCATATCCTTGATACCACCCAAACTGCGCTCAAGTTTTTCCAGTTCGCGTTCCATGCCTAATGCTTCTTTTTTATTAAAACGTTGGTACAGCGTCCCGTCAGCCTTCATAGCTTCCAGCTCTTTAAGGCGATTGATAGACTTTTTGATGGTTTTAAAATTTGTCATCATGCCGCCTAACCAACGGTGATTGACATAAGGCATACCACAACGCTGTGCTTCTTCAGCAACAGTTTTACGTGCGGCTTTTTTGGTACCCACAAACAAGATAGTGCCTTTGTTGGCTGCCACCTGACCCAGATAATTCATGGCATCATTAAATAAAGGAAGTGTTTTTTCCAGGTTAATGATATGAATTTTGTTACGTGCTCCAAATAAATAAGGCGCCATTTTTGGATTCCAATAGCGGGTTTGGTGTCCGAAATGAACACCTGCTTCCAACATATCTCGCATTGATACTGCGGCCATACTTTTCTCCTAACTAAAAATGACCGGATTTACCGGTCTGGGTTACGCCTCCATTTACCCCAAACAGCAACCAATCATGTCACCATAATCAGCACCCTGCTGCCTGTGTCGATAAATGTGAGAATTAAATCAAAAATGAACTGACCTTTATACCATAATCAATGCCTTTTAACAAACCATTTAGCAAAGCCTGGCTAAGGCCTGAAACGAATTTCCACGCGTCGATTCATCGCTCTGCCCGGTGGATAGCGATTGCTTTTGACAGGTCTCGATTCACCATAAGCTTTCACAATAATCCTTGATGCCGGAATACCCCGCGCAACAAGATATTGCTTCACAACATCACCCCGCTTCTGCGATACCTTAAGATTATCAGCACGGCGGCCTTTCGAATCGGTATGACTACTGATGATGATATGCCCTGTTTTATAAAATTGACTGACATATTCTGCCAGCTTATCCAGGCGCCGCCGTTCTGTAAAACTCAAGCGCGTACTGCGTTTACGATAATAATACCGCATTAGCCCGTCGGGGCCGAATACGCGCAATAACAGTGTATTCTTCCCGGACGAACTTGCCGCCATACGAATGACGATCCGGTTGGCAGGCGTCCCGAATTTAATTAATGCCTGCTTGATATGCCGCGCACGTCTCTCAAATACCTTTTTATCGGTTTTAGTCACAGCATAGGTTTCGTCACCAATCACAACCTTTGTGTTTTTAAATTCCTGTAAATAACGCGTAATATGTTGCAACCGTTTCAAATCGCCATCGCCTGGCTGCGTGCGTGCCGGATGAAAAAAAATAACGCCCTGTAATTGTTTTTTATTAAACGGCGGCAAAGCCTTGAGACAAGCCTGAAACTGCGGTAAATACGCATTCAAACCAATCGGCAACGCAGTAATATAAAAATATTCCCCCGCCGCGATAATCTGAAAAACAGCTGACTGCCCCTCTAACAAGGCATCTAATGCAGCATCCGCTGCTGCAACATTAACATATACGGCAGACCTGTCATTTTGAAAAACAGGATAATCACGCCGATAAACAGGTTCATGTCGCCACGGTGCAGAGGCAATGAAAAAACTCGCTTTTTCAATCGCCGGCAAACCATAACCTGAATGATAAAAAAATTGTAGATCATAGCCGGCTTGTTGCCGAAACCCTATCGCGCCATACTCAGGGATCACCTGTTGCAACAGGCATTCCGTTTTGCTCGTTTGATTGTGCCAGGTGGCTTGAACCAGCGGCGCACGGACAACCTCTGCATTACCCATCGATAACACAGCAAAAAATAAAAAAATAACCCGCCAATAGTCACAATGATTCATTTCATCCAGACCCGCATAAACTCAAAGTATAGTGCTATTAAAGATAGCGGCAGACCGATTGTATTGTTTAACCCAGCCTATCATTTGGTTAACTGGTGTGTAATGTATCTCTATAGAGCTACAAAATAAGGCAAGTTTGCGCTGCATTAAATATTTTAATGATTGAGAAAATTGGTCGCGACTGAAGCCGCTTCTACAGGGGGAGGCGTTGCCAAATTTTGTAGAAAAACATGCCTTTACAGCTCCGTCTGTGCTTATGACAAACCCAACGAACTGAGAAGCGGAGCTTCTAAACCAGGCATTCCCAAACAGAGTTTGGGAACGAGCAAACTTATATTTCCGAAAAGCCTGGATTAAGCCATTAAGCTTTCAACAGAAAACAATAGTCTCACCGCCCCCAAATATCCGCATTTACAGTTGGCACTTTTGTTTTTTCCCTGTCAGTCTCAGCTATTTTTTTCTCAGTTTGCCCATCTGATTTCTGCTCAGTTCCAAGTCTTGCCTTTTGTTTTTTACTCAATCTTGTTTTCTTCTTTTTGGGGCTTTTGCGCGGCAAAGCCGGTGCGACATCATCAACCTCAAACCCTTCCAACCGCTCTCGATTTAAATTGAAACCATTATGTCTTTCAATCACTGAAAAATGCTGAAATTCATGATGAGCGATTAAAGAAATCACCAGCCCCTTTTCTCCAGCGCGTCCCGTCCGCCCTGTTCTATGAATATAATCATTTGGCGAACGCGGCAAATCATAATTGATGACGCAGGGCAGCTGTTCAATATCAATTCCACGCGCCGCTACATCTGTTGCAATAAGAATACGCACATCACCTGCCTTAAAGTGCTTCAATGCCGCCGTCCGTTCAGATTGTTTTTTATTACTGTGCAGGGCGACAGCATCATTAATCCCTCTTTTTTCCAATTTTTTAAGCAAATTATCGCAGGTACGTTTAGCACTACAAAAAATCAATACCTGCTTCCAGCCATTTTCTTCCAGCAAATAGGCCAACAGATCATTTTTTTGATGATGGTTGACTTCAAAAACGCGCTGTTCAATCTCAAGCTTATCAATGAACTCATCTATATTGATCACTTCGGGGTTGTTCATGACATTTCGAACCAAAGCGCTAATACTTTCAGGGAAAGTGGCCGTAAACATCAGAGTCTGAATCTTATTGGGTAACAGCTTCTTGATACGCTCAATCTCGTCCAAAAAATCACCTTTCATCAAGCGATCGACCTCATCAATCACCAAGGTCTTGACCTGATTGAATTTAATTGCATTTTGATCAACTAAATCAAGCAGACGCCCTGGCGTAGCAACCAATACATCAGCGCCTCCCCGCAAAGCCTGCATTTGAGGATTGATTTTCACCCCGCCATAAACACTCAGACATTTAAGAGCCGGAGAAATATTTTTAGCCATCTTTACAAATACATCCGTCACCTGAATCGCTAACTCCCGTGTTGGCACAAGCACCAACACCTGCACACGGTTACGGGCTACCCGTTCAGTGGGATTAAATCGATTGAAACGCCCTGCTCGAGCATAGGGATTTTGATTGCTTAACAAGTCCAATAAGGGCAATGCAAACGCCGCCGTTTTTCCGGAGCCTGTATCCGCACGTGCCAGCACATCTTTTCCAGCCAATATGGCCGGTATTGTTTTCTGTTGTATTTCTGTAGGTTGACTAAACCCCATTTGAATAATCGCTGACAAAATTTCATCAGAAAAAGCGAATGATTTAAAGTCAATTTCAGGGCGAGGTGTTTTCATAAGATAGTTTTTAAACGAATAATACGTATTTTAAGCGGTATAACGCTGACATAAACCGACTAAACGGTCTGGATAAATCAAAATTGACAAAACATGCTGCAGAGGTTGTAGCAATGCTTTTTTACCAGGCTTTAGGCAGCGCGTAATAAATAAGCTACCGGGATTGCGCTGGATTTTTATTCATCTTCAAGGCGCAACGGAGGGCGCATAG
>CAJXMF010000021.1 GCA_913056195.1 uncultured Methylococcaceae bacterium
AGTTTAATATGTTCGTCAAATAAACTATATTTTACCACTTTGGAGGCTTCTATTCCTTGTTAATCAGTGTCTTACATGGGTATTTTGCTCAGAATGAACTCCGAAACTTGAGTATATTAACTTTGGCATTCCTATTCTTTCGCACACTTCGGAGATGTTGATATAGCAACTGATATGTTATATTATAACAAATTAGTTTTTTATGGACTTAACGCCTATGTCAGCTTATATTGAGTCGCCATCACCTACTCATAATCATGACGCTTGCCGTACTAAAGCCATCCAAATTGCGGACAGGATTTGTGCAGAACGCGGTGTGCAGTTGACGACTATTCGACGCCAAGTGCTTGAATTAATATGGAACAGTCACAAAGCAACGAAGGCTTATGACCTGCTTGATCAGATGAAACTCGTTCAACATTCCGCCAAACCTGCAACAGTCTACCGAGCCCTGGATTTTCTGCTGGATCAGGGGCTGATTCATCGGGTGGAAAGCCTGAATGCCTTTATCGGCTGTACGTGTTCAGAACAGAAGCATGAACAATTGTTGTTGATTTGCCTTCAATGCCACGAAGTTGAAGAACGACCCGGTAAGAGGGTGA
The DNA here is from genome assembly GCA_913056195.1 of uncultured Methylococcaceae bacterium. Lineage (GTDB taxonomy): Bacteria > Pseudomonadota > Gammaproteobacteria > Methylococcales > Methylomonadaceae > Methylomarinum. The sequence continues at coordinate 603 of CAJXMF010000021.1, forward strand.
TGCAGGCGGTCAGCAAAGAGCTTAGTCAGGCAGAATTCACACCACATCATAAAGCCATTGAAATACAGGGCATTTGCAAGTATTGCACCCAATCTGAGCCGAATGCTATGTAATGTAAATCATTCTCATAATGTCGGTTTATCAGAAATTAATTGTAACGATATAACATAAATTTTAAAATCAAATCTAAGGGTACACAATGCTAAAAAAATGTATTTCATCCAAGTTCCTTATTTATCTCGCTGCTCCGAGCAGTATGCTCGTTTTACCTGCTGCTTATGCAAAGGAACAAGCCGTCGTTAAACTTGAGCCGGTCATCGTCACCACGCCCTTGCAGGAAAGCCTCTCGGAAAGCACTGTGCCCGTCACTGTACTCAGTGGTGAAGAATTGCGCATGAAAATGGGAAATAGCATTGGCGACACCTTAAAAAATGAATTAGGTATCAGTAGCCAGTCCTTCGGCCCCAGTGTCGGTACACCGGTCATCCGTGGGCAAGCAGGCCCCAGGGTGCGGGTGTTGAACAACGGCATCGGCAGCAATGACGCTTCCGCCATCAGCCCGGACCATGCCACCAGCGTTGAGCCTTTGCTGGCGGAGCGCATTGAAGTGTTGCGCGGCCCGGCCACTTTGCTATACGGTAGCGGCGCAATAGGTGGCGTTGTCAATGTCATCGACAATCGCATTCCCAGCCAGATGCCGGATAAATTACTTGGCGGGGCGCTGGAACAACGTTTCGATTCCACATCCGATCAAACCAGTACCACAATGAAACTGGAAGGCGGCCAGGGCAATATCGCCTATCACCTCGATGGTTTTTACCGCAATCGCAATAACCTTGATATTGGCGGCCGCGGTATTGATACGGGGGCAGTTGCCGTGACTGATCCATCATTGACAGTAGTGGACAACCCCAAGGGCTTTCTAAATAACTCGGGGGCGGAAGCAATCAGTGGCTCGGCAGGCTTGTCCTTTATTGGTAAACACGGTTTTGCGGGCGTTTCAATCAACAATCTGAATAATAATTATGGCATCGCCCCAGATGGTACTGGCAACGAAACGACGGTTATTCGCCTCAGACAAAACAAGTACGATTTTAAAAGCGAATTGAAAAACCCGTTCCGTTTCGCAAAAAGCTTGCGAGCCCGATTGGGTTATACCGATTATCAGCATACCGAAGTCACCAACGGTGATCCAGGGGCATTCTTTACCAACAAAACCTATGAAGGGCGAATTGAACTGAACCATCAGGATATTGGCCCTTTCAGCGGAGTCGTTGGCTTTCAGGCGCAGGTCAGCGATTTCAATGCGATTGAAAAACTCACCGGGGACTCTATTGTCCCGCGTTCCGACAGCAGCAGTTATGGCGTGTTTGGTGTTGAATCATTCGACATTGGCAAAGTGAAATATCAACTCGGTTTGCGTGTTGAACAAACCGACATCGCTCCGGATGGCTTTAGCAGTTTAGGTTACACCCCGGTCAGCGCATCAGCCTCGGCCTTATGGAAACTGGATGAAAGCAATAGCCTGAATTTGGCTATTACCCGCTCTTCACGCGCACCTAATGTTCAGGAATTACTGGCCAACGGCTACCACGACGCCACCCGTAGTTTTGAGGTCGGCGACATCAACCTAAAGGAAGAAACCTCATACAACCTTGACCTGGGCTACCGTTTTACGTCCAACTGGATGCGTGCTGAATTCGATCTGTTCCATAACTGGGCCAACAATTACATTGCCCAACAGCGCAGCGGGAAATTCGTTGACCAAAACGGCAATCCTTGCGTGGCTGACTGTGTCCCACTGCGACATGCCACTCAAAACGACGCCATATTCATGGGTTATGAAGCCAAGCTGATCTTTACCATGATGGAAAACCACTTTGGCTTTCTGGATTTGACCTTGTTCAGCGATTACACCCGCGGTAAATTCACAAATGGTAGCGATGTACCGCGTATGCCCCCCTTACGCTATGGCTTCCAATTGGATTACGGTAAAGATAGCCTCACCAGTTACCTGCGCTTTACTCGTGCGGAACGCCAGACTCACCCAGGGGATTTTGAAACGCCGACCAGCGGCTATCTCCTCCTGAATGTGGGAGCCCAATACAAAATCACAGCTTATAAGGATGCCGAGTTGATGCTGTTCGCTAAAGGCAACAACTTACTGAATGAAAATATCCGTAACGCAACCTCTTACCTGCGTAATTTTGCACCGGAAGCGGGGCGAGGCGCTCAAATAGGCTTCAGGGTGAGTTACTGATGCAGACGTGGCATCGGCTCGCTTAGGTTAATTAAAGGGTCAAGAATCAAGGCATCCGTATAATGCCTCTCTCTGGTAAATATCAAAGCAACTTCGCCAAAAGTTGAAATGAAGTGATTGCTTCTGCGAAAAAGAAATCGGCGATTATTTTAGTTTCATTAAGTGGTCAGTAAAAAATCACGTTGTGTTAAAGGATCCCGTGATTTATGCTCTTACAACAAAAACATAAACTGTTTTTAAAACAATGACCTATAAAAACTGCCCGGAGTATTGTCCGCTAAATCGGTTCTGAAGAATGCGGAGAGTATAATTCCTACCCAGAGATTCTAGTCAAGCATAAGCAAAATTTCATTGAGCAGCTCTTTCTTTTTTTTCAGCAATTCCCGAAAATCCTGCTTATCGGTATCGGCGATTTCCATTCTTAGGTCGGATAAATAGGAAGTCAGTGTTTCTTTCAATGCTGCGTTCTGTTCAGCGGTCAGGCTTAGTTTTGTCATGATATTGTATCTCGTATAAATAAGGCAATTGGTAAATTACAACAAAAATGGTACCAGCAACAAAGCCACCAGGCTAAGTACTTTCAGCATGGGGTTTATCGCAGGTCCTGCTGTATCCTTACACGGATCACCAACAGTATCACCGGTAATCGCTGCCTGGTGAGCAAGCGTACCTTTCCCACCAAGGTGACCACTCTCGATATATTTTTTGGCATTGTCCCAGGCTGCACCCCCAGTACTTAGGAAAATGGCTATCACCATTCCTGAGCCAACAGCGCCGACGAGAATACCTCCCAGCATTAATGCTGCGCTGCTTTTGCTAACCAGTGGCGCCCAAATAAATACTACTGCCAACGGCACTAACACCGGGATAGATCCCGGAATAATCATATTGCGAATTGATGCTTTAGTCATCATACTCACCGCCGAAGCATAATCCGGTTTGCGTTGGTTGGTTAGGATATCGGGATACTCCTGGAATTGACGACGGACTTCAGTAACCAGGTGCGAAGCGCTCTTTCCCACCGCATCAAAAGCAAGTCCGCTGAATACAAAAGGTAATAGCGAGCCTGTGAATAGTCCTCCAAGAACATAGGGATTATCCAGAATAAAGTGTAACCTATTCATTTCTACACCAAATTCCATTTTATAGGCGACAAACAATACCAAGGCGGCTAACCCGGCTGATCCAATAGCGAAAATCTTGGTAAGCGCCTTGGAAGTATTGCCGACGGCATCCAGTTTGTCGGTTACCGCACGAACCTGTTCATCAAGTCCGGCCATTTCAGCAATACCACCGGCATTATCAGTCACTGGCCCAAAAGCATCAATAGAAATAACCACCGGCGTCAGCGCCAGCAGAGACACTGTGGCAATGGCAATCCCATAAACGCCGTTCAGCATGTATGCAGCACTGATACCGGCGATGATCACCAGCATCGGGACAACGGTCGATTTCAGGCCAACGGCCAGACCGGTAATAATATTGGTGGCATGGCCTGATTGGGAGGCTTGGGCAATGCGTTGCACAGGGGCAAATTCTGTACTGGTATAATAGTTAGTGGATACGACCATACCCACGCCAGCGGCCAGTCCAACCAGGGTAGTATAAAATAAAGAGATTCCAGTATAAGAAGCATTATCCGGAATCAGGTAAACACTAAGTACATAGAAACCAGCCGCGGAAATTATGACACTAAAAAATACACCTGCAGTTAATGCGGTTAAGGGTCGTGCTGGCATCCAAAAAATAATCTGAGTGCCTAGTAGACCGGCAAATATGCCCACTGCCCCAAGGGCTAAAGGATATTGTTGAGCAAAAAAATCACCTGGATATATCGAGGCTGCCACCAGCATTGCGGCGACCAGGGTGACAACAAAACTTTCAAATACATCAGCGGCCATGCCTGCACAATCACCGACATTATCGCCTACATTATCAGCAATCACGCCTGGATTTCGCGGGTCATCTTCCGGAATACCCTGTTCTAACTTGCCAGCAAGATCCGCACCCACATCGGCGGCCTTAGTAAATATACCCCCGCCAAGCCGGGCAAATATGCTGATGAGTGAAGCACCGAAACCCAATCCTGCAAGTGGATGGAGAACTATTGTTCCCTGTCCGTGCTGAATGTTAAGTAACAGATAAAATCCACATAATGCTGCCAGAGCCAAACCGCCTACCAAAAATCCGGTCACTGAACCGGCGCGGCAGGCAAGTTTTAACGCGGGAAACAGACCTTGTTGAGCGGCTGTTGCAGTGCGTACATTGGCACGTACCGAGAGATTCATGCCAATTAAACCCGAAAGTCCGGAGCACAGACTACCTAAGAGAAAACCCAGTGCCGTAAGATGACCGAAGTGGGGGGTGAACCAAAGGATGATAAAGATCGCGGCTCCCACCAGGCTGATGACAGCATATTGAATCTTCATAAAAGCCATGGCGCCTTCAAAGATCGCCAGATAAGGTTTCAGAACAGCCTTTGCCCCTATGTGTTGACGCATTACCCACCCGGCACAAAGTAAGGCATATAATATTCCGCAAAATGCAGCCAGCAGACTGATTATTAACAATGTCGTCATGTTATTCTCCTTTTACAATGCCCCAAGATCATTTTCATGAAACTGGATAACGTTCAGGCTTAACAAAGCCTGTCATTTTATTCATTTCCCCAATACATAAGTATTCCTCGACCGCTGCACAAAAAGGTTCGGTATTTCAGTTTATCGTTGCATAATGCTTAAATTCGAAACAGGGTCGTTTCCGCCAGACTCTGCCGATGATAATCGCTTTGTGGCGTCCATTCGACTTCACCATACTCTTTCATAGCCGCTGAATCAATAACCAGGTGCCGAGGTGCCTGGCGGCCCGAGCGTGGCAAGCAAACCACTTAATATTTATGCGATAATTAAAGCAACTCATGTAGTCATGGATTTCATTTGTATAAAGCAAACAGACAAGACGTAATGATAAATCTCGCAGAAATAAATTGGACGGCCGTTTTGCAATCGCTGGTTGATTCCACGACCTGGCAGAGAGGAAATAATTATTATAGACACGGCAAGGTTGTTTCGATAACGGCGCATCCGAATGACGGAGGCGTTTTACTGAGAGCCAGAACATTGGGAAGCCATAATCAGATTTATGAACAGGGAATCTCTATTTCTGCTCAAGAAGGTACTTCTTCGCGTGTTGAGATTGATGGACTGTGCAGTTGTCCTGTAGGGTATAGCTGCAAGCATGTGGTGGCGGCTGTTTTAAAATATCAGGACAGTTTGTCCACAGAAGGTTCCACCTCTGTCGATAAGGCATCCAAACAATGTTTGTCGTGGCTGGATTCATTAAAAGAGGATGCCGAGAAAGCACTTGATCCTCAGCAAGATTTTATTGTTTATGTCGTGAGTTATACTTATGACAACAGGCTGCTCATGAGTCTTTATCAAGCCAAGGAAAAAAAGCGCGGAGGATTGACGAAAGGGCGTCAGATTTATCCGGACAGGGTAATGGAAGCATACGATTCCTATTATTATAGTGTTCAGATTTTACCGGTTGATCTTGAAATTGCCGAAATACTTTCCGCGTTGGCTGGAAATGCTTATACCATGAATACCGAACTACATGGCATGCTAGGGGGGACTGCTTTGCTAAAAGCGCAGGAGACGGGGCGATTATTCTGGAAAACCCATCAATCTGCGCCGCTGAAGACGGGCGATTCAAGAGCCTTGACTTTTTCATGGCGTCAACAGAAAACGGGTGACTTCAAACTGAATATTCAGGCTAAACCGAAAGCGCGAATCGTTACGACAGAGCCGCCTTTGTACATAGATGACGCGCGTGGTGAAATCGGGCTGCTTGCTGATATGTCGCTGACTGGCGAGCAAATAAAAAAACTGTTAGCGGCACCGCCTGTGCCCGAGAGCATAGCCGATGAATTCAGTCAGCGCTTGGTATTAGAGCATCCTGAATTGACTATTCCAACACCGAAAGCCGTTGAAATTAAGGAACTGAGAGATGCCAAATTCAGACCGCATTTAACCTTGCTGGGTCAGCAACTCAGTGATGACCGATACGCGCATTTTATAATGCTGAAATTTGATTATGACGATGTGAGCGTTTCGGCGTTTACCGCTGATGAGGTGAGTGTCGTCAACACGGCGGCGGGCTATGTCAAGGTTTATCGTGATCATGAGAAAGAGTTGTCAGCGGTATCACAACTCGTTCATTGCGGGTTTATGATGACAGAATTAAAGCAACAGCAAGAGTTGTTTTTTATGAGTCCAGCCGATAAATCCATCATCGAGAGCGCGAGCCGGTGGTCTGAATTCCTGGAAAAAACAGTACCGGAATTAGAGCAGCAAGGCTGGGTTATAGAAACCGATGACAGCTTTCAGCTTGATTTTCAGGAAATTCAGGCCTGGGATGCCGAGATTGAATCCTCTGATAATGACTGGTTTGAGATGCGTTTTAACATTACCATCAATGATCAGTCACTCCCCTTGTTACCACTGATTACACCGGTTCTGGAACATTATGAACTGGATGAACTGCCAGAAATATTGTCTATTCCGCTGAATGAATATCGCTATGTGAAGATCCCCTCCGAACAGTTGAAACCGTTTCTGGAAGTCTTGTACGAATTATTTGACAGTGTCAGTTTTGATGCGGACGGTAATGGCAAGCTGTCACGCTACAATGCAGCGCTTCTGGCTGACCTGGATGAGCACAGTTATGGCCTGTTCAGTATGAAAGGCGGTGAGGAGCTGATCGAAACCGGTCGCAAACTGAAAGATTTTAAAGGGTTGGATGAGAGCCCGATTCCTCAGGGCCTGAAAGCGCAGCTTAGGGATTATCAAAAAACCGGGCTGAATTGGTTACAATTTTTACGAGAATACAATTTTGCCGGTATTTTAGCCGATGATATGGGTTTGGGGAAAACCGTTCAGACTTTGGCGCATTTGTTATTGGAAAAAGAATCCGGACGTATGGACAAGCCCTGCCTGATTGTGGCGCCAACCAGCCTGATAAGTAACTGGCGACGCGAAGCCGAACGCTTTACGCCCGACTTAAAGGTGTTGATCTTGCAAGGCGCCGATCGTAAACAGAAGTTTTCAGAGATTGACACACACGACCTGGTTCTAACCACCTATCCCTTGCTTCCCAGAGATGAAGAGGTGTTACTTAAACATGACTATTATTACCTGATTCTGGATGAAGCCCAGATTATTAAAAACCCTAAAGCCCAGGCATCGCGTATTGTTCGGAGTATTAAAACTCAACACAGACTATCATTGACTGGCACACCCATGGAGAATCATCTGGGCGAACTCTGGGCACAGTTTGATTTTCTCATGCCGGGCTTTTTAGGTGACAGCACGAGCTTCAAGAAAAAGTATCGCACACCCATCGAAATACATGGCGATGCCGTGCAGCGTGAAAGACTCGCCAAGCGGGTCAAACCCTTTATGCTGCGCCGAACCAAACAGGAAGTGGTCAATGAACTGCCGGAAAAAACCGAAATTATTCGCTCGGTTCCACTGCATGACAAGCAAGCGGCACTGTATGAGAGCATTCGCATTGCCATGGAAGAGAAAGTCCGCAAAACCATTGCCGAAAAAGGCCTGGCACGGAGCCATATCACCATACTGGACGCACTGTTAAAACTCAGACAGACCTGTTGTGATCCCAGAATTCTGTCTTTGCAGAAAGCGAAAAACATCAAGCAATCGGCAAAACTGGATTTACTGCTGGAGCTATTGGATGAATTGCTGGCAGAAGGTCGGCGTGTTTTGGTTTTCTCCCAATTTACCAAAATGCTGGGATTGATTGAAGCGGAGATGAAGGCCAGGAAAATAAAGTACACCAAACTGACCGGGCAAACCCGTAAACGGGATGAGGCTATCGAGCGCTTTAAAAGCGGGGCGGCGGATGTGTTTTTAATCAGCCTTAAAGCCGGTGGGGTCGGGCTGAATCTGACAGAAGCCGATACCGTGATTATATATGACCCTTGGTGGAATCCGGCCGTAGAAAGCCAGGCGGCCGACAGGGTCTATCGTATTGGCCAGGACAAGGCGGTTTTTGTGTATAAATTGATTACCGAGGAAACGGTAGAAGAGAAAATCATGGCGATGCAGGAGAAAAAACGCGCCCTGGCGGAAAGCGTTTACCAGCAAGGTGGCAAGGGTGAAACATTTGAATTAACCGCAGATGATTTGACCGATTTGTTTAAGCCGATTGGTTAAATGGATCGCTGATTTTGGGGTTTCCGAGGCTCTTCGGTATTGTTTATTAACGTCGAGACTGATGCGGCTTGATTTGATCGTGACTTAAGTCACTTCTACGAAGCATGAGATAGCTTGAGCGTTGTAGGAGCGGCTTTAGCCGCGATGGCGGCAGCTATGTTACAGGAATTGGTCTATCTTGTGCTCCCAAATTCCATTGGAGAATACACCGCCATGCGACAAGCTAAACGACGCGAAGCGGAGCTTCTAAACCAGGCATTCCCAAACAGAGTTTGGGAACGAGAAATGCAGCACAGCCTGTTGCTTGATCGTGCTTAAATAAAGCCATTTTTCCCTGCATTTTTAATCATGTTATGATAAAAGCTTTATTTTTTCAGAGGTCGTCGGCGCGCCTGAATGCATCAAGTTGATGGTGCTTTGCCAGCGTATGTGATGTCACTCTTTGAATGTCTTGAACTCGAAAGGGGCATGATGCCCCTTTTTTTGTAACGACCATGCGGATGAAACAGGCGAATAATATTTATCTGATCGGATTGATGGGGGCGGGTAAAACGACGATGGGCAAAAAGCTGGCGCAGGCGTTGCAGTGGCCATTTTACGACAGCGACCGCGTCATCGAAGAAACAACCGGCGTCAGTATTCCCATGATCTTTGAGTATGAAGGCGAGGACGGTTTTAGAGACCGCGAGCAGGAAATCATAGGCTATCTGACCGGTCTGGATGATATTGTGATGGCAACCGGTGGCGGTGCCATTTTACGCCCGGAGAATCGGCAAAAGTTGCAACAAAATGGCTTTGTTGTTTATCTTGAATGCTCAATAGAGCGCATTTTACAGCGGACACGGCGCGATACTCAGCGTCCTTTGCTACAGACCGAAAATCCGCGTCAACGTTTGGAACAGCTTTTGCAGGAACGCGAGCCGTTGTATCGTGAGTGTGCTGATTTTAGCGTCGATACCGGTATAATGCAGAGTAAAGCTGCGCTTAAAGCGATTTTAACCGAATATAAAAAGTACGGATAACATGAAGCTCCTGCACGTTGACCTTAAAGACCGATCGTATTCGATATATATTGGCCCGGGCTTGTTACAGAACGCCGATTTATTGACCGGGCATATTCGCGCCAGTCAAGTTCTTGTCGTGACCAATGAAACCATTGCGCCGCTTTATCTGGATACGATAAAAAACAGTTTGCATGGATTTCAGGTCGAAACCGTAATCTTGCCGGATGGCGAGCAATTCAAGACGCTGGCTTATGTCGAAAAAATATTCGATCAATTGTTGCGTGCAAAATTCAGCCGCAATGCGACGTTAATTGCATTAGGCGGCGGTGTTATCGGGGATATGGGCGGCTTTGCGGCGGCTTGTTATCAGCGCGGTATCGCCTTTATTCAGATTCCGACCACGCTGTTGGCGCAAGTTGACTCCTCTGTCGGCGGCAAAACCGGCGTCAATCATCCGTTGGGCAAGAATATGATTGGGGCTTTTTATCAGCCGCAATGTGTGATTGCGGCGACAGATGTATTGAAAACACTTGATGACAGGCAGTTGTCTGCAGGGCTGGCTGAGGTCATTAAGTATGGTTTGATTCGGGACCTGCCTTTTTTTGAATGGCTGGAACAAAATATATCTGCACTGGTTGCGGGCGATGATGAGGCGATGAGCTATGCCATTGAGCGTTCTTGTCAAAACAAGGCCGAGGTCGTGGCCGAAGATGAGTTCGAAGCTGGTGTGCGGGCGACCTTGAATTTAGGCCATACCTTTGGACATGCGATTGAAACGGGCATGGGCTATGGTCGCTATTTACACGGTGAAGCAGTCGCTATCGGCACCTGTTTTGCAGCCGATTTGTCGCGCCGTCTGGGCTGGTTGAAGGATAACGATGTTGACAGAATTTTAAATCTGTTTCGGGCGGCGAGATTACCGGTCGATTCACCGGAAACGATGACGACCGAACAATACCTGGATTTGATGGCGGTAGACAAGAAAAATATTGATGGCAAAATCCGGGTGATTTTGTTGGAAGCATTGGGAAAATCGACCTTACCCCTTAATATAGAAACCTCAACTCTGAAGGAAACGCTGGATAGCTATGCCGGAAAATGATGATGTCGTTTATCATTCAGCAGACCGAGAAAGTCGTCAGACAGTCGATGATATTCATCGTTTGATTACTTTAGAGCGCTCTCAGAAACTCGATTTATTGATGCATTTGATCAATAACTTGAGCCAGCCTCTGGTGATCTGTGGGCCGGAAGGCATCGGTAAAACGACCTTGCTGGATGAATTGCAGACGCATCAACACGCGCATTGGCGTATTTGTCGCATCGAAGGCTCGGCTCATTTGAGTTTTGAGCGTTTAAGTGAACAACTCGCACAGCAGCTTGCCGATGTGGCGGGAGAAAGCCTGAGTGATAAACTTGGCAATTTAGATGAGACGCCACAAAAAGTCGTTTGGATTATTGATAATGCCGGCTTACTCGTACCGGGATTGATCAGCAGCCTGATTCAGATTGCCCGCCCGCATGATTGTTTGCGTTTGGTGTTGGTATTGACGCATGATGAGCTACATCTAAAAAACAGCTCCGACCCCGATATCAGTAATTGTCACTTGATCGAGATACCGCCATTGAGTATTCAGCATTACACCGCATTTCTGCAAAATTTATCGGCAGGCCGAGGTGCGATGATTTCGTTTAATGCTATCAATGACGGCCTGGTTGAAAACCTGTACAAGAAAACCCATGGTATTCCGGGGAAAATTATCGCGGAATTGCCACGTTTATCACAATACAAGCCGGTTTCATCACTGGCTTGGGGCGGCAGTGCCTTAATCGTGGCTGGCCTGGTCGTTGCCGGCGGATTGATGTATTTCAACAAGCCTGAAACGACCACAAAACAAGCGACCGATATATCAGATACCCTGTATAAAAAACAACCGGTCGATATTTCTGTGTCTACGCCGGTGGTTCAACCTGCGGTCAGCCCCGCACCTGTACGTCAACCCAAACCTGTGATCAAGCGCGCGAATTTCGCGGATGAGCCGGCTAAATCAGTCGTTCGACCTAAACCGATTCAGCTTTTGGTTACTGCATCTGATGACGCTAATAATCATCAAAACAACAAGGTGACTCAAACGGCCGTTGCGGCGAAAAGTGATGTTGCGTTGCCGATAACAACGCAACAAAAAACACAAACGGTTGCGTTACAAAATACAGCGGCGAAGCCCGTTGAAACAGCACCGCGTGTCGCGCAAAACCATCAAGCTGAAAAACCTGAACCACCGAAAAAGGCTGAGAAACCGGCTGATAAGACCGCAACTCAACAAAAACCTGCACCTGACAAAGCGCAGAAACCGACAGAGGATACGCCGACGACGGTGGTGAAAAAATCCTCTCCAAAACTTGAGACTGCGGTAGCCCAGCTTACGGGTAAGGATTGGTTGAAAAGCCGAAATCCAAAACATTACACCTTACAGATCATGGTGTTATCGCAGCAAAAAAGCGCCGAAAAGTTAATCGGTAACTATCCGTCGCAGCAACAAAACATGCATTATTTTGCTGTACGCAAAAAAGGTACAACGAAATATGTGGTGGTACTAGGCGATTACCCCAGTCGCTCGGCGGCCAAAAGAGCGCGTAAACATTTGCCCAAGCCGCTGTCAAAAGCCTGGATTCGATCATTTCGGGTTTTACAGAAATAACAGCAGCAGGCGAGTTTAACCTGCTTCCTCTTGACTTAACTTCCTGAAAACACATGACAGATTTAAAAAACGATATTTTTTTGAAAGCCTTGTTAAAACAGCCGGTTGACAAAACACCGGTTTGGATGATGCGCCAGGCCGGCCGTTATTTGCCCGAGTATCGGCAGGTCAGAGCCAAGGCCGGCAGCTTCCTTAATTTATGTACTAACCCCGAGTTGGCGTGCGAGGTCACACTGCAGCCTGTAGAACGCTTTGATTTTGACGCGGCGATTTTGTTTTCCGATATCTTGACCATCCCCGATGCCATGGGGCTGGGGCTTTATTTTTCCGAAGGCGAGGGGCCAAAGTTTGAGCGCCCGGTACGGACGCGCGCCGATATCGAAAAATTGCCGATTCCAGACCCGGCTACAGATTTACGTTATGTTCCCGATGCCGTCAGTTTGATTCGGAAAGAATTAAATGGCCGGGTGCCGTTAATCGGTTTTTCCGGCAGTCCCTGGACGCTGGCAACCTATATGGTGGAAGGTGGCAGCAGCAAAAGTTTTCAAACAGTCAAAGCGATGCTGTTTGAACAGCCTGAATTGATGCACCAGATGCTGGACAAACTGGCGCGGTCGGTCGCCGCCTATCTGAATGCGCAAATCGAAGCCGGCGTCCAGGCTATCATGTTATTTGACACTTGGGGCGGTGTACTCAGCACTGAAGATTATCGGGATTTCTCGCTGAACTACGCCAGGCAGGTACGGGCATTATTAAACACCGAGCGAGATGGTCAACACATTCCAACTGTCTTGTTTTCCAAGGGCGGCGGTCTGTGGCTGGAGATGATGGCCGATGCCGGTTATGACGCCTTGGGGTTGGATTGGCAGACCGATATTGCTCAGGCCAGACAGCGCGTAGGTGATAAAGTTGCCTTGCAAGGCAACTTGGATCCGATTGCACTGTATGCCAATCCGGAAGTGATTCGGCAAAAAGTAGGAACGATTCTGGAAAAATATGGCAGCGGCTCGGGTCATGTGTTCAATCTGGGACATGGCATTTTACCGGATGCTAATCCTGAACATGTCAAAGCCATGGTCGATGCCGTGCATGAATTGAGTCCGCAGTATCATCAATGATATTGGGTGCGTATGGCATGCGGCTATGGTCTGTTATGTGCTGAATTGAGGAGAAATGCCATGAAATTGAAAGTTGTCGTACATGAAGCGGAAGAAGGCGGGTATTGGGCGGAAGTGCCGTCTATTCCTGGTTGTGCAACTCAAGGCGAAACCTTCGACGAATTGTTGAGTAATCTATACGAAGCAGTAGAAGGGTGTTTGTCTGTAGATGTTCAAGATATCTCAGTTTCTGAAAAAGATAAGGTAATGGAGATAGCCGTTTGAAATCAATCAGCGGTAAGAAATTCTGCAAGCTTATTGAAAGAAAAGGCTGGGAATTGACGCGGATAAACGGAAGCCATCATATTTATGCTAAAGCTGGAGAGGTTGCACGCTTTTCTGTTCCTGTCCATGGGAGTGCACCGTTGAAAATCGGTTTACAGCGACATTTGATGAAAATCGCCAGGATTGAAGAAGATGAATTATAAGCCAGCACATCACAAGGCGCTGTACCGAGTGGCAATTCCGTTAGCGCTCCATTTTACCGCCGGAGAGCTTACCGTGATGAGAATAGCTTGAAAATGGAACTTTCTGACACGCTGTGTGCTCTTTTTCTAAACTTGTCGATTGTATTGTAAGTATGCGGTTAAGACGCAAATCGACTAAAATTGCCGTCCAAAAATAGATTTAACCGGAGTCAGGGTGAGTATTTTAACGATTTTAGAATTTCCAGATAAACGGCTCAGAACCGTGGCCAAGCCTGTCGAAAACGTCGATGATACGATTCGCAAACTGGTCGATGATATGCTGGAAACCATGTATGAATCCAAAGGGGTCGGTCTTGCCGCCACCCAGATTAATGTCCACAAACGGGTGATTGTGATGGACACCAGTGAAGATAAGGATGCCCCCTTGTGTCTGATTAACCCGGAGATCATCGAAAAAGATGGGGTTGAAGAATCGGAAGAAGGCTGTTTGTCGGTGCCAGGCTTCTATGAAAAGGTACAGCGTGCCGAACATATTAAAGTCAGGGCGTTAGATAAAAACGGCGAGTCGTTCGAACTGGAAGCGAAAGAATTGTTGGCCGTCTGTATCCAACATGAAATGGATCATCTGCAAGGCAAGTTGTTCGTGGATTATCTGTCGCCGTTGAAAAGAAAGCGCATTAAAGAGAAATTGGAAAAAATTCATAAACAGCAACGGAAAGGCGGATGAAAATAATCTTTGCTGGAACGCCCGATTTTGCCGTTCCAACCTTAAACATGTTGTTGCAATCTGAACACCAGGTCTGTGCGGTTTATACCCAGCCTGACCGGCCTGCGGGACGGGGACGGAAATTAACCCCCAGCCCGGTCAAACAGGCGGCGATTGACGCCGGTGTGCCGGTTTATCAGCCGCTTGATTTTAAACATGAAGCGGATCGACTGGATTTGCAGGCACTGCAGGCCGACTTGATGGTTGTCGTCGCTTATGGCCTGATTTTGCCACAAATGGTACTCGATACACCACGCCTGGGTTGTATCAATGTACATGCCTCATTGTTGCCGCGTTGGCGCGGTGCAGCACCGATTCAGCGGGCATTGATGGCCGGTGATGAGGAAACCGGCGTGACCATCATGCAAATCGTAAAAAAACTGGATGCCGGCGATATGTTGCATAAAGAAGTCTGTCCGATTGATGAGCAGATCACCGCGGGCGAATTGCACAACAAACTGGCGCAACTCGGCGCAGAAGGCTTACAAAAGATTTTGCCGCAAATTGAGGCACAATCACTTGCGCCGAAACCGCAGGATGAATCGCTTGTGACGTATGCTGAAAAATTACAAAAAGCGGAAGCCGAGCTGGACTGGACGCAGCCTGCGCGGGTGTTGAATCGCAAAATCCGTGGCTTGAATCCCTGGCCGGTAGCACAGACACATTATCAAGGCAAGCCCTTGAGAATCTGGCGGGCCGAGGTTATCAATGACGCCTGTGAGCAGACACCGGGTGTGATAGTAAGCCACGGTAAACACGTCGATGTCGCGACCGGTGACGGCTGGTTGCGCTTGCAGGAAGTTCAGTTGCCCAGTGGTAAACGCATGCCGACTCATGCCTTTAAGAATGCGCATAATCTTGATGCGGTTACACTGGGTGTTTGATGCCTGAACAGAACAATGCCCGTCAGCTCGCGGTAAAGGTGTTGCAGGCGGTGATCGGTGATGGCCAGTCGCTGACTGAAGCATTTGCTGTTTTTTTACCCCGGATACCCCCGTCGCAGCGAGGTTTTGTTCAGGCCTTGTGCTATGGCGTCTGCCGTGACTACCTGCGACTGCAATTTTTGTCGGAACAAATACTGGACAAACCGTTTCGTAAAAAAGACCTCGATATTCAATTGCTGCTGTTGACAGGGTTGTTTCAGTTGCGTTCGATGCGGGTCAAACCCCATGCGGCCGTGGCCGAAACCGTAGCCGCCGTTGGCCGCAAACGTTGGGCAAAAGCGGTTGTTAATGCCGTGTTGCGACACTATTTGCGGGAACAGGCGGCGCTGGAAAGCGCGGCAGACAAGTCCTGGTGGAGCCAGTATTCGCACCCGGACTGGCTGATTGACCGGCTAAAACAGAATTGGGGGAAACAAACCGAGACCATTTTACAGGCCAATAACCAGCCCGGCCCAATGAGCTTGCGGGTCAATTTAGGACGGATAAGCCGTGAAGACTATTTGGCTCTATTAGCGGCAGAAAATATTCCGGCCGAACCGCTGACTGCAGTTGACAGCGGCATTGTCCTGACACAGGCGCTTGCGGTCGAGCAATTGCCCGGGTTTGCCGAAGGTCTGGTGTCGGTGCAAGATGGTGCTGCACAGCTGGCTGCGGTTTTATTAGATGTCGAGCCGGGAAATGCAGTATTGGATATGTGCGCCGCGCCCGGGGGAAAGACCGCTGCCATTTTGGAGCGGCAGCCGGATATCAAGCTTCTGGCGCTGGATATTTCCGACAAACGCTTAACGAAAGTCCAGGAAAATTTGACACGACTGAAATTACAGGCCGAATGCCAGTGCGCCGATGTCAGTCAGACGGGTGCCTGGTGTCGGCAGACTTATGATCGTATTTTGCTGGATGCCCCCTGTTCAGCAGTGGGCGTGATTCGACGCCACCCAGATATTAAACGATTGCGCCGTCCAGGCGATATCGAGACTTTGGCCGAAACCCAGCAGCAGATGCTGGAATTGGCCTGGCACGCACTAAAGCCGGGTGGTATTTTGCTTTATGCGACCTGTTCGGTGCTTAAACAGGAAAATGAACAGCAGCTTATCGGCTTTTTGGCACAACATGCCGATGCGACAGAATGGCCGCTTGATGTTGAGTGGGGTGTGGCGCAACAATCGGGGCGGCAGTTATTACCAGGTCAGCATTCGATGGATGGGTTTTATTATGCGCGGTTGCAAAAACGTCGCTAAAGCCGTGCTAATATGCGCTATTGGTTTACTGCCGCTTTCTGTCGATGCCGGTGGCTATGGCGTACATGTGCGTTCTGTCGCAATCAGTCAATCTGATGCCGCAGACGCCTGGCAATTAAGCGTGCATCTGGATTTTCGTCTGAGTCAGGTGGCGACCGATGCGGTTTTGCATGGTGTGCCGCTCAGCTGGGAGGTTAAGCTGCGATGGCTCAAGGCACGGAAGCTCTGGTTAGATGAAATCCGTGTCGAAAAGGTTGTGCCCTTGACCTTGCAATATCAGGCTTTACTCAATCAATTTGCCGTGCGGCGTGGCGATAAACCTGAGGTCGAGATGTTCGCCAGTCTGAATAATGCCCTGGCTGAAATGTCTCGTTTGCAGGTGAATCTCAGCACGAGTGCTGTGAGCACAGAGGATAAAATAGCCATCAAGGTGGTATTTGACCGTGAAGCCTTGCCAACGCCGCTGCGACCGGAGGCCTGGCTCAGTCAGCAGTGGGATTTATCATCGGATTGGAGCGTATGGCCTTTTCAAAAATAAAATTGCCGGTCGGCCTGTTGGCCATGGCCTTGTTCGGTCTGCTGTTGTTGTCATTGCAATTGATGAGTTCTGCCAGTCAGGCCTCTTCCGAGCTCAGCGAAATGTATTCCTGGCTCTTGGTGGTCAATGCGATTGGATTGGTCGTTTTATTTTGTCTGGTGGTGATCAATGTCTATTCGCTCGGACGGCAACTGCGGAAACAGGAAGCCGGTTCAAAGCTGACTTTTCGTATGTTGAGTCTGTTTGTATTACAGGCCTTGGCGCCGGCAGCCATTGTATTTTATTTTTCCATGCAGTTTTTGCACCAGAGTATCGACAGTTGGTTTAATGTCGAGATCGACCGAGCGATGGACGATGCGCTGGAATTAAGTCAGGTCTCTCTCGACCAGCGTATGCGCTGGCATATTAAGCAAACGCAGCTTGTGTCTACCGCTTTGGCTAATAAATCCGATACCTTGATGGCGCTTGAAATTGCTAATTGGCGGGAAATGATCGAGGCCCGTGAAATGGCCGTGTTTACTGGCTCCGGCCGTATTGTCGCATCCAGCAGCGTAAATCCCAGCGATATTTTGCCGAATATGCCGGATGAGCAAGTTTGGTTACAACTCAAGCAAAATGGCCAGTATTATGCGATCGAGCCGGATGAAGATGGCGGCATCCAGATTCGTGTGGTTCAAAAAATTCAAAATGATGAACCGCGATTTTTACAGGCGTTATTTGCGGTGCCCGTACGTATTGCTGATTTAGCCGATTCGATTGAATTTGCCTTTGTCCGTTATCAGGAAATGCGATTTTTGCAGCGCTCGTTGAAGCAGAGTTTTTCGTTGCTTTTGTCGTTGGTATTATTGCTGAGTTTACTGGCCGCTATCTGGTTGGCGTTTATTTTGATTCGCCATATTGTCGCACCGGTCAAGGAGCTGGTAAAAGGTACGCAGGCCGTAGCCGCAGGCCATTATCGGCAACAGTTGCCGGTATTGGCACAGGATGATTTAGGGTTTCTGGTCGAATCGTTCAATTTGATGACCAAACGTATCGCCAGATCCCGGGATGAAGCGCGTGCCGCCAGTCTTGAGGTGGAAAGCCAGCGGGTTTATCTGGAAATCATTCTGGCCAATCTGACTACCGGTGTGATCAGTTTCGATGCTAATTGCAAGATCAGAACCGCTAATCAGGCGGCTTACCGTATTTTACATATTCCCGTCAGTCGATTTATCGGACAGAAGCTGAATGCCTTGATTGAAGATTATCCGGAAATGGCCGATTCGCTTGAAACCTTACGCGATTTGCTACAGCAAGGGGATGAGTTATGGGAACGACGGATTGCCTTCATGGGGCCTAATGGCCGACAGGAGTTGTTGTGTCGTGGTACGCCATTGTTTTCGAAAGATGGCGTGCGTATGGGGGCGGTCATGGTGTTTGACGATGTAACTGATTTGATTCAGGCGCAGAAAAATGCCGCCTGGGGCGAAGTGGCTCGGCGTCTGGCACATGAAATAAAAAATCCGTTAACACCGATTCAATTATCGGCCGAGCGGTTACAGCATAAATTAACACAAGAACTTTCCGAAGAGTCGGCAAAGATGTTAAGTCGTGCGACCCGGACCATTGTGCAACAGGTGGAAGCGATGAAGCGCATGGTGGATGATTTTGCCGAATATGCCAGACCTGCAAAAAAACAGGTCAAAAAAATCAATTTACTGGATTTAGTGCGTGATGTGATGAATTTGTATGCATTACAATCGGGCGTCCGATTCACATTAGCCGCCGAAGGCAGTGAATTTCCGGTCGAAGTTGACCCGGACAATATCCGCCAGGTCTTGCATAATCTGATCAAAAACGCGCAAGAGGCGATGGCGGGTAAAGGGAAAATCGATATCAGTTTACGCCAGGTTCATAAAAATAATCTTGATTATGTCGAGTTGGCGATTTATGACGAGGGTGTAGGCCTTGAAAGCGACCAGATTGCGCGTATTTTTGAGCCTTATGTGACGAATAAAATTAAAGGAACCGGACTCGGGCTTGCCATCGTGAAAAAAGTTATCGAAGAACATGGCGGCGTGATTTGGGTTGATACCGCGTATAATAAAGGTGCAGGATTTGTGATTCAGCTACCCGGAGCTTAAGGTAAACAGGCGATGAAAAAACAGGAACCGACTATTTTAGTCGTGGATGATGAAGAAGACATCAGACAACTGGTCTCGGAAATATTACAGGACGAGGGCTATCATGTCGAAATGGCGGAAAACGCCGCGCAGGCAAAAGCCCAAAAACAGGCACATAATCCGGCGTTGATTTTATTGGATATCTGGATGCCGGATAGCGATGGTATATCGTTATTAAAAGAATGGGTCGCCGAGGATCCTGATCTTTGTCCGGTCGTGATGATGTCAGGGCATGCCTCGGTTGAATCGGCTGTGGAAGCGACGCGATTAGGTGCGTATGATTTTCTGGAAAAGCCCTTGTCGCTGGCCAAATTATTACTGACAGTCGAGCGTGCGCTGGAAGCGAGTTATTTGCAGAAAGAAAATGCCGGCTTGAAGCAACAGCTGATGCTGGATATTGAACCTATCGGTAAAAGCCTGGCTATTGACCGTTTAAAAGATCATATCAAACGCCTCGCCCAGCACGATACCCGGGTTTTGTTTGTCGGGGAATCCGGCGTCGGCAAAGAACTCTATGCACGTTATTTGCATAATAACAGCGCCCGCAAGGAAGGGCCTTTTATCAGCGTCTCGGTCGGCAGTATTGCCCCCGAAAATTCAGCCGTCGAATTTTTCGGGCGCGAAGACGGACAGGGGAAGATTTATCGTGGCCTGCTTGAACAAGCGCATGGCGGTACCTTGTTCTTAGGGGAAATTGCCGGTATGGACCCTGAAACCCAGGCGCGTTTGTTGAGTGCGCTGGAGTCCAGCTCGTTTTTACGGGTGGGGGGCAGTGAAGCGGTCAATGTCGATGTGCGGGTGATGGCATCGACCCGTATGGATCTGGACGAGGAAGTCAATAGCGGCCGTTTTCGGCAGGATCTTTATTATTTACTCAATGTGGTGACACTCGAAATCCCGCCGTTGCGTGAACACAGCGAAGATGTGCCCGCTTTGTTGAACTTCTATGTGGATTATTTTTTCAGCCAGGAAAAATTGCCATTCAGGCGCTTTAACATGGCGGCGCAGAATTTTTTGCGAAATTATGCCTGGCCCGGTAATGTCCGGGAGCTGAAAAACCTGGTACAACGCTTAATGATTCTGGGTGCGGGCGATGAAATTGATCTGGATGAGGTGAAAGACGCGCTAGGATCGATTTCCGAAGGACCTAAAATGGAAAATGACGCTATTCCCGAGTTTTTCAATTTTCCGCTCAAGGAAGCGCGAGAGCATTTTGAACGCGCCTATCTGGAATATCATTTTGAAAAACACGGCGGCAGTGTCGCCAAATTAGCCGCTGCCATCGGTATGGAAAGAACGCATTTATACCGGAAATTACATGCGTTGAAGATTAAATTATAAAAATCGACTTGTGATAGGGTGGTTTTTAGAGTAAAATTCCCGCTCTTTCAGATAGCCTTAACAGATACAGAGTTAACAATGAAAACATTTAGTGCAAAGCCCGCAGAAGTTAAGCGCGATTGGTACGTGATTGATGCAGAAGGGAAGACATTGGGTCGCCTTGCTACTGAAATTGCACGACGTCTTCGCGGTAAACATAAACCAGAATATACACCTCATGTCGATACTGGTGATTACATCATCGTTGTCAATGCTGAAAAAGTTGCGGTTACTGGCAATAAAGAAGCGGATAAAATGTATTATCGTCATACAGGGTATGTCGGTAACTTAAAATCCGTCAGCCTGGGTAAGTTGAGAAAAACATTTCCAGATCGTATCATCAATACGGCTGTCAAAGGAATGTTGCCAAACAATCCCTTAGGTCGTGCGATGTTCAAGAAATTAAAAGTTTATGCCGGTCCTGAACATAATCATCAGGCACAGCAACCAAAAGTATTAGAAATTTAAGCAAGGTTAAGATATGGCAGCTCAATATTATGGAACTGGTCGTCGTAAAAGTGCAGTCGCGCGTGTTTATGCAAAAACAGGCACAGGCAAGTTCACCGTTAACGGTTTAGCAATTGATCATTATTTCGGCCGTAAAACGGATGAAATGATTTCCAGACAGCCACTGGAATTACTGGAAAAAGCAGGCGATTTTGACATTAATGTTATTGTAAAAGGCAGCGGGCCTTCAGGTCAGGCTGGTGCAATTCGTCATGGTTTAGCCAGAGCCTTGCTGGAGTTTGATGAAACCCTGCGCTCACCATTAAGAAAGGCAGGTTTTCTGACACGTGATGCGCGTGTGGTAGAACGTAAGAAAATCGGACTGCACAAAGCAAGAAAACGTCCTCAATACTCGAAACGTTAATCGTTCTGACTATTCTTTTGGTTCGAAAAATAAAAAAACCGCTTTTGAAGCGGTTTTTTTTGCCTGTCTGAAGCTGTTATTTTTGGCACCAGTAAAATTAAACTATGTTATTTAACACACTAAAAATAGGTCATATCCCCTATTTTTGGTAAGTTATATTTTTAGTTCAATTTAAAATCAATAATTTATAGCTGGTATGAAATATGCATGACTTCTTAGCTGAATGATTTCAATAGGAGGTTAGCATGAGTCAAGAATTAATTCCGGCCAATAAAAAAGTAGATCCACAAGAACATAGTGCCATGCTATTAGGCGCAGGTTTAGCTGTCGCCTCCATGATTTTGGTACCAGCGGCGGC
Source organism: uncultured Methylococcaceae bacterium (assembly GCA_913056195.1). Taxonomy (GTDB): domain Bacteria; phylum Pseudomonadota; class Gammaproteobacteria; order Methylococcales; family Methylomonadaceae; genus Methylomarinum. Next base: position 22,644 of record CAJXMF010000021.1, read on the forward strand.
CATGCGTTTAGGCTTAGGTGCCAGTTTGACCGGCGCATTGCGGATTTCTCTGATGCGAGCATCGAGTAAAGTCAGCTTTGGCGCTGATGATAACTCAGGCGCCTCCTCATCAGGTTTCAGTTGTCACTAAATGAGATACTGTTTGGTTTTTGATTGAAGTTGCTACAACCTGCACTCTTTACACATGGATCCTGGCATTTCGCGGGTTTAGTGTTGTTGTGATCACGGCGAAAAATCTTGCTGTAGCCATCTACAGCAAGATTGTTCAATGTCGCTATTGCTAAACGGGATTGTTCGTGTGATGGCGGTTTTGTGTGCAGCGTATAAGGTACAAATGCTTTTGGATTTTTGTATAATAAAAACTTGAATAACAGATGATGAAAAAAACTGATGCGTAATAAAAAAAAGGCTTGTGATCTTTGCGGTCTGGATATTGAAATTACAGGCTTTGAGTTAAAGACAGTCAACGGTCTGAAACAGTTTTGTTGTGAGGGGTGTAAAGGGATTTATCAGATGTTGCACGAGGCTGAAATAGTACCGGAAGATTCAGGCCAGAATACTGAAAAAAAGTGATAGGATTGAAATCGAATGCTGCTCTTGCAGTTTATTATTGACAGATATAAGGGTGAAAAATGAAACATTCGCATGGCGGACACGGTTCACATGATCATGCAAAAATGATGGGGCATGCTGCGCACGCACATCATGCAGGTCATTCAATGGGTAAGCAGGTTGCTGCGGGTACAATGGCTTCCGCAGCAGTCAATACAGGAGGAAAATTGATGAGCAAAATAACCAGACATCCGGCTTTGGTCTTTGGTTTGGGTGTCGTTGCAGGTTACATGGTTTTTAAATATCGTAAAGAAATCATTGCCAGCACGACAAAAGCGGTTGATGCCAGCAAGGATTTCGTCCTGAATCAGAAAGAAAATCTGGAAGACATTGTTGCCGAAAGTAAAGAAGAAGGCTGAAACAGGCTTGTCCAGCAATTTCCACTATTCATTTTTATTCAAAATTTTCAAAAATTTATAGTAAATTTTACCGAAAATTGCTGTGGCTTGGCCGTTCAAACGCATCCGCAATGACGTTTGTATTTTAGTGTTTTATGTCATAGGACGGGTAGCTCTTTTGTCAGGGCTGCCCGTTTTTTCGGGAATAAAAAATGTCTATTCAGAAAAAAATCATTGTTCGGCACCGTGAATACGGTCATGTCAGGTTCCAAATTCCTGATGAATGTGTCGGGGAAACTGCGGCGCATCGATTAGTCGATAAAATCATCCTTCTCGATGCGGTTAGCCGCATACAGATTTATCGGAAAGCGAAGAAATTATCCATTCGCTTTAATGAAGACCGTTGTGATTTCAAACAATTAGCCAAAGCGCTCTACCAGATTATTGCCGAGTTAGAGAAAGAAGGTTGTTTTGTTGAGCGCGCAGAAGTCTCAGCAGGACAAACACGACAGAAAATCGGGCAAAAAATAAAAAATAGCAAGGTTTCGCGCTGGTTTAATGACAAATACAAAGCGACCAGGGAAACGGTGCAGGCGGCTAAAATTGTGACCAAGGTCGGCATGAAAGGGCCAAAGTCTTTAATCAATGATCCGGAAAAGGCAATTATTGATTTTTTCAATGATGTGTTGACCTTATATCTGATAAAACTGCACTGGACGCGTATTACGCAGGAGTGGATACCGCGGCCGTTTGTGCATCGCTATGAATGGCTGGCAACCTTTTACCTGTTCTATTTATTGATCCGTTCACGCAGACCTCAAAAATAACAAGCCCATGACACATTCTCAGAGCACGTATAAAAATTTTCGGCTGGTGCACCAATTAAAAAGGCGTATCAGAATCATTTCTTCGGTTTTAAAAAATGACCCGGAACGAACGCTTATTTTTGAGATTTTGTTAAAAAAGCGCCCGGAAATTAAACACGTGCGTTCAGTCAATGCGATTGGCTCGGTTGTCATTGAGTTTGATGCGGACAAACTGCCTCTGGAAAATTTATTGATTTTGCTGGATGCGGTGTTGGGCAATCTGGCGCAACGCTCGGATGCGATAAAACCTCCTAAAAAAACATTCGATGGGCCGGCGCAGGAAGTTGAAATGGCAGTGGGTGGTATGAGTTGTGCATCCTGTGCGCTGTTGATTGAAATGGTTTTGAATCGGGATGAGCATGTCAAGCAGGCCAGCGTCAATTTTGCCACCGAGACGGTCAACGTCGAAGGTTGCCTGGATAAGCAATACCTGGCAGACAAATTGTCGGCATTAGGTTATGAGGCGTATGCGGTGGATACGTTGTCGCAGCGTAAAAACCTGATTGTCAAAGAACAACAGCGCATTGAACGCGCCAAGCGCCGGTTCTGGACAGCGGCGGCATTGAGTTTTCCAGTCGTTGCATCGGCGATGGCGATGATAAAATCGCCGCTGGTGCATTGGTTGCAGTTTGCCTTGACCACCGGCGTCGTTTTTGGCAGTGGTAAACCGTTTTTTGAAAAAGCCGCACGACTGGCCAAACAACGGGCGGCTAATATGGATACGTTAGTGGCTGTTGGTGTGGGTTCGGCTTATTTTTATAGTATTCCGGCTTTGTTCAGGCGTAAAGGCCATGTTTATTTTGAAGCAGCGGCGGCAATCGTTACGTTTGTGTTGTTAGGACGTTACCTGGAAGAACGCGCCCGTGGCAGGGCCGGAGAAGCGATTCGCAAACTGGTGGATTTACAGCCGAGCCAGGCCACGTTGCTACGAGATGGCGAGGAGATTGTTGTCGATGTCGATGCCCTAAAATTAGGCGATATTGTTCTGATCCGGCCTGGGGAAAAAATTCCAACAGATGGTGAGGTGATTGCCGGTGTTTCGACGGTCGATGAGTCCATGGTGACTGGCGAGAGTATGCCGGTGGTTAAAGAAACCGGGCAAAAAGTCATCGGGGGTTGTGTCAACGGTAATGGTGTTCTGCAAGTCAGGGTGACGGCGGTGGGCATGGATACGGTTTTGGCCGGCATTGTGCATATGGTCGATCAGGCTCAGGCCGCCAAATTGCCGATTCAGAAACAGGTCGATAAGGTTTCTGCCCTGTTTGTGCCGGCTGTGATGGGTATTTCGGCAGGCACGCTGGGGGGCTGGTTGATTGCAGGTGCGCCCTTTTCATTTGCTTTTGGCAATGCGATTACGGTGCTTTTGATTGCCTGTCCATGCGCCCTGGGTTTGGCGACGCCGGCAGCGATTATGGTCGGAACCGGTCAAGCCGCGAAAAAAGGTATTTATATTCGCAATGGCGAAAGCCTTGAGGTAGCCTCACATCTGAATGCTATCGTTTTCGATAAAACCGGCACCATTACCGAAGGCAAGCCGAAGGTCAGCGACGTCGTCAAAGTTTCTCGCATGAGTGAAGACAAGCTGATTCGACTGGCGGCTGCCGCCGAAAATAATTCCGAGCATTTTCTGGCCAAAGCGGTGACCGATTATGCAAAAGAAAAACAGATTCAATGGCCTGAGACTGATTATTTTTACAGCGAAACCGGCCGCGGCGTACGTGCCAGTGTCGAGGGCAAGAAAGTCTTGATTGGAAATCGCGCCTGGATGGAAGAAAACCAGGTTGTACTTAAGCGTCTGCCGGAACAGGCCGAGAATTTGGCCGAGCAAGGTAAAACCCCTGTTTATATGGCGATTGAACAAAAAGAAGCCGCTATATTTGCAATTTCGGATAAGCCTCGTCCTGAGGCGGCCGATGCGATTTCGCGCTTGCATCAACGCGGAATCGAAACCTTGATGGTGACAGGAGACAGTGAAAAAACAGCGCATTATATTGCGACCCGGGTAGGTATTGAACAGGTTGTCGCCAATGCGCGGCCGGATGAAAAACTGGCGATTATTCAGCAATTACAGCAACACGACAAAAAAGTCGGGATGATCGGTGATGGCATCAATGATGCGCCGGCACTGGCGGCTGCCGATGTCGGCTTTGCGATTGGCGGCGGTACGGATATTGCCATCGAATCATCCGACATGACGTTGGTGCAAGGTGATATTAACAAAGTTACCGAGGCAATTGAGCTTAGCAATGCGACCATTTCGATCATCAAACAAAATCTGTTCTGGGCTTTTGGCTACAATACGGTCGCGATTCCTGTGGCCGCCATGGGACGGCTGAGTCCAATGATCGCGTCGGCGGCGATGGCGCTAAGTTCTGTTTCGGTCATTGCCAACTCACTACGACTGAATAACAAATAGGATACACAATGGATCATTCTATGCACAATATGCACGATATGGCGGCGGCTGCCGGCGGCTTTGACTATGCGCTTGCATTTGTTGCCGGCGTATTGGGCAGCGGGCATTGTTTAGGCATGTGTGGTGCGCTTGTTTCTGGCTATTTTATGCAAGCTGGAAAAACCCGATCGTATTTGCCTTATTTTGCCTATCAACTCAGCCGGATTTTTGTTTACAGTCTGGTTGGACTAACGGCGGCTTCGTTGGGTTTTGTGCTGGTATCCAGCGGTATGTTTGGCAAGATCCAAGGCATTTTGCAAATGACCATTGGTGGAGTCGTGATTATCCTGGCCTTTGGCATTTTGGGTTGGATTCCTTTTCAAGGTTCGTTCAGGTTGATACCCATGAATGTGTTACGCAAAGGCTATGCCAGTGCAAGCCAGAAAGGTCCTGTCCTCGGCGCGATGATTGCCGGCGTTTTAAATGGTATGATGCCTTGCCCACTGACTTTTGCGATGGCGGTAAAAGCGACCACGGCGTCGACTATTATTGATGGCGGTTTGCTGATGCTGGCTTTTGGCGCCGGTACCTTGCCGACTATGTTGTTGGTTTCGGTTGCATTTGGGAAGTTGGGAGCAAATGTTCGCGGTATGATGTTGAAGGCAGCGGCTTTTATTATGATTTTAATGGGCCTAAACACTTTTTATAATGGGCTTAATTTTTATGTTGCAGAAACCTTTAAGCATCGAACATTCTTGCATGCGTTAAAAGAATATATTGATTTTATGATTATGGAATTGAGCAAGCTTGGCTAATTTCTGGCTGAAATGATGAGCAATATTCAGGCTAATTAAAAGAAAATGGCCGAATTACCGATAAAATCGGCGCAAAATAACCTGACTCAGGCGGATATTATTTTATTGTCGCAGGCCGTTCAACGGCTTGAAACAAGTAGTGTGGCCGCACGGATCGGATATCTGCTGGGTATGCCTATCGAAAAAGCATTAGCGGCTTTGCCGGGGCATTGGTCAACGATTGTTTCTCGAATCACCCGAACCGCATTGGAAAAAGCATTAGATGCGGCTCTATTGTCCTTAAAACCTGACGCCAGGCTCAAGCCGGCTGGAAACAAAGCACATAAGGTGTTGGTCGGTATTAGTGGTGCAGTCGGCGGCAGCTTTGGCATTACTGCATTGGCTGCGGAATTGCCGGTTTCAGCGACCTTGATGTTGCGATCCATCGCAGATATTGCGCGAAGCTATGGTGAAGATTTGCAGGATTGGGATACCCGCATGGCTTGTTTAACCGTTTTTGCATTGAGTGGTGGACGCGGACCGAGTCCGGATGGCGCAGATACCAGTTACTATGCCGTGCGTTCCTTTCTGAGTAAAGCTATTGGCGATACATCGAATCATATTGCTGTACATGGATTCAGCAAAGAAGGTGGGCCGATGTTGGTTAAATTTCTGAATGCCGTTTCCAGTCGTTTCAGTGTGCCGGTTTCAGAAAAATTAGCGGCGCAAAGCCTGCCTGTATTGGGTGCAGTCGGTGGCGCTTCAGTCAATTTGATTTTTATGGAGCATTATCAACAAATGGCCAAGGCACATTTTACGGTCCGCCGTTTGGAACGCTGCTATGGGAAGGCTCAGGTAGAGAACGCTTATCAACAAATCCTGCGAGAAAACATCAAGGCTTTGCGGACTTAAGTGCGTGTTTTAAAAAGTCCCATGAATCAGTTTTCAAGCCGTCCCGGCATCAAATTTATCATGGTAATATGCATAAAAGCAGTACTGGATTCGGTTAACACCTCGTAGTCTTTGCTCAAGCGACGATAACGATAAAGCCAGGCAAAGAGGTCCTTTCAACGAACCAGCGGCGAGGTAATAATTTAAACCCTTGCGTATCATCCGAGCGCAGAATAGTTTGTAAAACAATATGAAATCGTTGCGCGACCCAATCCATCAATCCTGGTGCCACGATAACCCCCATCAACCCAAATACAACGTATTTTTTTACAGCGGCCTGTCAATGACTTGAATAAACGTTTCGCACTGTCCCGCTCTTGAACAGAAGCCTTTGATACCTGCTAATGCAGTTGTTTTAAGGCTTTGGCTATCGATAGAGCCTGCTGTGGGATGTTTATGACGTCCCGCTTTCTTTAGACAGTCATCGTATCAGGGATCAATGTTTCGTAATCTCCAATACGATTGCAATATGTGCCAATTCGGCACTGCTGGAAACCTGTAGCTTTTTCTTGATTTGCGTGGCGTAATTAGCCACCGTCTTATAGCCTAAACATAATTCATCGGCGACCTTATGCACAGTCAGACCTTTGGCTAATAAGCGAAAAACATCAAATTCCCGCGCCGAAAATGTTTCGATAATGCTCTGAAAATCATGTTCTGAAATCTCCGCGCTGTTTTGTTTAAGCAGGCCCTCTTCAACATAAGACTGCCCCTTATCAATAGCTTCTATCGCCTCGGTTAAAATTTCCGGTGCACTGTTTTTACTGATATAGCCCTTTGCGCCTGCGTTTAAGGCGCGGGCAATATAAACCTGTTCATCATGTACGCTGAACACCAGGATTTTGATCTTTTCATCACGTTGTACCAGGCGTCTAATCGTTTCCAGACCACCGATGCCGGGCATGGATAAATCCATCACAATAATATCCGGCCGACTGGACTGACAGATTTGAATCGCTTGTTCACCCCGTTCGGCTTCCGCAATCACGTCGATATTGGATGATGTGGACAGCAATAATTTAAAGCCGGCTCTGACCACGGCATGATCATCGACCAGTAAAACCTTTATTTTGCTATTCATGCCAATGGAATTTCGGCCGTAATTTCCAGGCCTTTGTTTTTTTCAGACTGAATTTCAAAACGCCCGCCCAAGAGGGTGATTCTTTCTTTCATACCCAATAGCCCAAATCCAGATGAGACGTGATCAAGATCACAACCTTCGCCGTCATCAATCACCGATAAAACCAGTGTATCTGAATCCCGCTTGATACGAAGACTGATATCAACCTGACTGGCGTGGGCGTGGCGGATAATATTGGTCAGACTCTCTTGAATCACCCGAAAGATCTGTATCATAATAGTTTTCTCCAGTTGATCTACCGCATCGTCATAATGCAAGGTAAACACAGTATGTGTATGCCTGACTTCCCAGTGATGAAGTAAATCCTCAAGCGTTGCTTTCAATCCCAGCTCTGTCAATATCAAAGGGTGTAATTGCTTCATCATCGAACGCACAACTGCCATTAAGTGATCACATATTTCAACCATGGACGTTGTAATCTTCCGCGTATCTGTTTTGTCCTGTGCCGCGGTGACGGCCATCACTTTCAGCGCCGTCAATGACTGGCCAAACTCATCATGCAATTCCTGAGACAGTCGCTGACGCTCGTCCTCTTGAATCGCCAGCGAATGTTGCGTCAAGGCACGGTTCTGTTGCTCTGTCTTGTTCAGCACATCTGTCATGTGATTGATCGCCTTGGCGATATCATCATATTCCCGTGTCGAAAAATCAACCAGTTTATGTTGATAATCGCCCTTTTCGATGCCTTTGAGATGTTCAATAATCGCGTGGATAGCCTTGATGGTTTTATTGAACACGAGTTGAACAGACAAAAAGGTCAGCAAAACCAACGCAAACAGTGTGCTAAAAAAGGCAATACTTTCTTGCCAGGCTTCCGAAATTTCATCCATTGGATTGGCTTTAATCAGCAGCGTCAATGTTCCGTTATGTGATGTTTTAATCGGATATTCCACTGTCGGATAGTCGCTGAGTACCCGATGAACAAACCAGTCAGGCGGCATTTCCGGTGTGTGTTGTCGTTGAGGATGTCTCGAAATATTGACCCGTTTACCTTCTGGCGTTTTAAGCTGGATATTTAAATGCCGGGTTTGATCCAAATGACTCAAACGCGACATCCAATCCGTTTGATCGGTTTTGTTTGCCCCCATGCCAAGTTTGATCAATTGTAATGCCAGGTGAATGGATGAATCCACTTCTTTTTTGACCGATTGTCGCGCCTGCCAGATACCGATAGCGCCACCCAGCAACAGAATACACAGTGAAATCACCAGGATTCTGATACTGATTTGGTAACGCAAACTCATTGGGAAAATTTCCTTATTTATAACCATAACGCCAGCCACAGACCAAAAAGTGCATCTTGACACACTGTTACAACACCACACAAGAGAGACCATGAAGCGAGTTTTAGTGACCCTGTTATTTTTAATCAGCCGTCAGGTCAATGCCGAGACTGACGGCTACTTTTGAAAAAGATAATGCTATAAGCCTTGTTGAACTTTTAAAAACAGTCGCTATCGGCCAGCGCCCGCGCGGCATCGTCCTCAGCAAAAATTGATAACCGCTTTATACCGCGCCACCAGTGACGGTAACATTTCCATCCGCTGAAACGAAAAAAAGGGGCATCAAGCCCCTTTTTTCGTAGTGTGTCCGTTTTAATTAAGCATCTGGGTTTTCTTAACAATTTTAGGGGTGATAAAGATCAGTAATTCTGTTTTATCTGTACTGACATCTTTCCGTCTAAACAAGAAGCCAACGCCGGGTAAATCACCAAAAAAAGGAACCTTGCTTACATTGTTTGCGTCTGCCTGCTCATAGACGCCACCAAGCACAACGGTTTCACCATCTTTGACCAGCACATTTGTCGTAATTTGTTTCTTTGTTATGATCGTACCCGCCTGGTTTACACCCCCTGTGCCGTCCTTTTTAATCAATAGATCCATCAAGACCTCACCACTCGGCGTAATTTGAGGCGTCACATTCAATTCCAACACGGCGTCAATCAACTGAGTCTGTGTACCATTCTGACTGGTTGTTGTATAAGGAATCTGCAACCCTTGCTTGATGGTTGCTTTTTTCCGGTTCACCGTCAACACCCGGGGGTTGCCTAACACTTCCCCTTTATTATTATCTTGTAGCGCTTGTAATTCTAAATTCAGGACATAATCCGCCCCTCTCGCTAACGTCATACCCAGCGCCCCATAAGGATTTGCCTTAGTCGCCAAATCAACCAATGTATTCGTAACAGTCGTCGTTCCATTGATATTTCCAGATGTTCCGCCACCCCCTATGGCAAAAGTTTTACCCGAACCCATGTTAGCCTGCTTAGCCACACCAAACTTGACCCCCAAACTTCTGGCAAAATTGGTTGTCGCAATCACAATACGCGATTCAATCATCACCTGTCTGACGGGAATATCCAGGCGCGCAATCATTTTATGTATTTCTTCTAATTGTTTTGCGGTATCCCGGACAATTAATGTATTGGTCCGCGAATCAACAGTTGACCTGCCGCGAGGCGATAACAAGCCTTGTTGTTGATTTCTGCTTGTTTGTCTGGTTGAATTTGAGTTTGAAGTTCTTGGGGTTAAAAAGCCACCGCCAGTTCCAGAGGACGAAGAAGAACTCGACTGTGACCGCACAACATTTCGACCCGACAATAAAGCCTGAATTTCTTCCGCTTTAGCATACTGGATCGGAATATATTCTGTTCTTAACGGCTCCAGTTTTTCAACGACTTTCTTGGCCGCCAGTTCGTCCTCTTCCATTTTAGTGATCTCTGCAGCCGGCGCAACGAAGATCACATTACCACTTTGCCGTTTGGCCAGGCCTTTAGACTTCAAAACTAATGCCAAGGCCTGATCCCACGGTACATCATTCAGTCGCAATGTCACATTCCCTTTGACCGAATCGGACGCAATAATATTCAGGTTGGTAAAGTCAGCTAAAATCTGCAAGACGGAACGCACTTCAATATCCTGAAAGTTCAGGGTTAATTTCTTGCCGGTAAAAGGGAATTTGCTTTTAATGCGAGACAGCTTCTCCGCTTCGCTTAACGGCCTGAATTCAACAGTCAACAAACCTTCAGACTGGAATGATGAATATTCAAAATTTCCATTTACCGGCTTAATGCTGATGCTGACACCATTGCCACGTGGCTTGGCGACAATACTGTTCACCGGCGTTGCAAAGTCCATCACATCATATTTCTTGGCCAAGTTTGCGGGTAAGCGGGTATTCAGAAAATTCAAAACCACTTTGTCGCCACGCTCTTTGATATCGACGACAGTATTTGGATTGGACAGCTTCAACAATAAACGACCTTCGCCTTTTGGCCCGCGCCTGAAATCCAGGCCCGTAATTTCCTGCCGCGGAACCAATTTACTGATAACATCCTGCTTCTGTTGTTTTCGGATGTTTTTTTCTTTCAAGGCAACAGACTTAGCCGCATCCAAAGTCAAAAAGAATTTCCCGTTCATTTGTTGTGTCTGATAGGCAACCAGGTCATTCAGATTGACGATAACGCGCGTCCGGTTGCCGGCCTCAATCACATAAACATTGTTGACAGCCCCTTGTTTGACCGGAAAACTTTTCTTGGCCAGCTGGCTTTTAACGCCATCAAAATCCAGTGCAATCCGTGCCGGGTTATCGGTTTCAAAAATCTTGGGTTTTCGCACATCGCCCTGCAAGCCAAGCACTATTTGCACCCGATTGCCTGCCAGGGTTGAGAATTGCAGATTTTTAATTGCCTTTTCCGTTCCGGCCATACTGATCGATGCCTGCAAACAGAGTGTCAGTGCCAATAAAATTCCGCTCACGTTGTTGATCATGACGGATAATCCCCATTGCTGTTTATTTTGTTTCGTATACATCTGCCAACCCTTGAATTATTCTGCCAACGCTATCGTGACTTGCTGCTCACGCCAATAACCCGGTTTTTTATCTGGGACAATCTCGGTCACGTCAATCCTGTCCTCTTGAATACGGATAATTCTGCCGTAATTGGTGCCCATGTGATTACCTTTCTTAACCCGGTGAATCGTACCATCGGCGGCTTTTATCAACGCCCATAACGTATGACCCATTTTGACGCTACCCACCATACGCAACGAATCTAAAGGATAAAATTCCAGTTCTTCTTTTCGTCGGGTAATATCGGGGCGAATGCCACTGCCGGTACCAATTTCAAAATCTTCTGTCTCGGAAACTTTATTGATTGGCCTGAAAGGATCTCGCAAACCTTCGGGATTAAACAAAAAAGGTTCCACCGCTTTGATCTCGGGCAAAGGCGCAATCGCACTCTTAGGCCGGGCTTTCACTTCAGCAATATAGCGTTCAAGATCATCAAAGTCATTTTGAGCACAACCTGTCAGCGCAACGATCATAAGCCAATAGCGCAGAGAAAAAGGTTTTTGTGGATGCATCAGCTTTATATTAGCTTTCATCGTCTTTTCCTCCTCTTTTTAGTGGTTTTTTTGTTCGATTGAACGCCTTCATTGTAGGTTTTAACCACGGCTTTCATGGTTAACTTTTTATCCTTATTCGGTGAAATTCCAACATTATGAACCGTCACAATCCGAGGCAACGAAGCCAAGCCACTGACAAATAGACCCAGTTCTTCATATTTACCTACGACTTCAATATCGATGGGCAATTCTGAATAAAAATCTTTTCTGATTTCGCCACTGGGTTTGAACAATTTAAATTCCAGACCGCTGGCCAAACCTGTTTGAGAAATATCGACCAGCAAATTAGCCACCTCCGCTTTCGTTGGCATTTGCTTGATCATTTCGCCTAAAGAATCTTCTATTTGCGCCAGCTGATCACGATAATCCTGTAGATTAACGGCTTTTTTCTGTTTAATTTCAAACGCGGTTTTAAGTGTTTTTTCCTTCGCCTCTAATTGTTCAAGCTCGGTCAACTGATCAGTCGTAATATAGTAATAATCAGCGAATGCAACCGCCACACAGATAATCACAACTGTGGCGACTTTTACAGGAAGCGGCCAGGTGCCTGCGGCCTCAAAATCCCAATTGACTTCAGACAAATTCATGGCTTGCCTCCCGTCTGTGCTTTACTCGGCTTCTTTCCCTGAATAGCTGTCATGGTAAAATCATTTAATGCTGCTGTCTTCGTATTTTTCCCTTTTATAAAATTTAACTTAGGCGTATGCATCCACGGGGAGTGCTCTATTGCACGCATGAACGCCGACACCCGCGCATTAGATTGTGCCTTGCCAGCAAAAAACAGCTTCTTTCCTTTCTGTTCAAATTTAGCCAAATAAATGCCATCTGGGGTAATCTTAGGCAGCTCATCAAATAAATGAACAACTTCAGGACGGCTTTCCTGCAATTTCTGAATCAACTCAATTTTTGTCAGCAACTTTTCCTTTTTGGTTTCGATATCTTTGATTTCCTTGATTTTCCGATTCAGAACATTAATTTCGGTTTGCAGGCGTTGATTGCGTTGCGCCTGATATTCCTTTTTACCTTCGATATTCATATAGATGGCAAACAAAACAGTACAGGTCAATGCGACAGCAAGCCCAATAATGACTAAAAAGTCCTGTTGTTGCTGTTTACGCCGTTGTTCGCGCCAGGGTAATAAATTAATTCTGGCCATCAGTCAAAACTCCTCAACGCCAGTCCGCAAGCAATCATCATGGCCGGGGTATCATTGCTCAGTGCTTGCGGTTTAACCTTATTGGAAAGCGCCATATTGATAAACGGATTAGCAATATAAGTCGGCATGCTAAGCTCTTGTTCTATCAACGCTTCGATGCCGGTAATTGATGCACAGCCGCCAGCCAGGATGATACTGTCAACCGAACGGCTGGCGCTGGATGAAACGAAAAATTGCATGGAGCGTGCAATTTGCTGAACAACCGCTCGGCGAAAAGGCTCCAGCACATCGGTTTGATAATTATCCGGCAGCCCGCCATGTTTTTTAGCCAACCCCGCCTCTTCATAGGACAAACCATATCGGCGCTGGATTTCTTCCGTGAGCTGCTTACCACCAAAGCCTTGCTCTCGGGTATAAATCGTTCGTCCTTCAAACAAAACATTCAGTGTCGTTGTGGTTGCGCCAATATCGACAACGGCAACCGTTTCGTTTTCAGTCGCTTCAGGAAACTGATCCTCAACCAAGGTAAACGCATTCTCCATTGCAAAGGCTTCGACATCGACTATTGCAGGCTTTAAACCGGCTATAGTCAAAGCCTCAACACGATCCTGTACGTTTTCATGTCGGCAGGCGGCAAGTAATACATCCTGCATTTCAGGATTTTCTTCATTGATGCCTTGAACCTCAAAATCCAGATTGACTTCATCCAGAGAATAAGGAATATACTGATCGGCCGCCATCATGATTTCTTCTTCCATCTCATCCTCGCTCAAATCACCTGGCATCTGGATGATTTTAGTCATCACCGATGATCCGGATACGGCAACACAGGCTTGTTTGTTTCGTGTTCCCGACTGTTTTACGGCCGTCTTGATGGCATTACCGATAACTTCGGTATTAGTGATGTTTTTATCGACGACAGCATCCTGAGGCAATGGCGCAACGGCATAACTTTCGACCTTATATTTAATCCCCGTTTTGCTGAGCTCTAATAGCTTGACAGCCGCTGTGCTTATATCAATACCCAGAACAACAGACTGATTCTTTCTAAGCCAGTTCATGAAGAAGCCCTTGTAAGATACTGTGTGGTCTTGCTATTTTTTTCGACATAATATAAAAGTCTTTTTTAAAAAAGCTGCTTGAGGCAAGTATAGCCGCGATTTATTTTTTTCCCAGAAAAATAGCCGACTATTTCCAGTTTTCGCCAACTGGCTAACAAGAAAATTGAGTTTCTAGGCTAATGACCAGCGTTGCACGACCTGATAATGCACCCCATCTTCCAGACTTACGGATTCAACCAGGCAAAAATCCTGCGCACACCAGTACACGGGGTCAAAATCAAGTTGTACGGTTTTACGCGCCTTTCGCGCTAATGTTACATGCGGACGATAGCACCGGGATTCTGTCCAAATACCCGCCGCCTCAGCGCTAACGTTGATCGCATCGACTAATGCCAAAACCAGGGGTGGCGGCTCGGCAATCAAACATAAAATGCGTGGCTTGCGCCAAAAATTCAACTGATCAAATGTCAAACGGACAGGTTGTAGCTGAATATTTGCGCACAACTGTCGCAGCAAATGTTCTGAATCGGCATCCACTTGCCCTAGAAAACTGAGGGTGACATGAAGATTTGACGGCCTGACAAGCTTCATATCTTTGTCAGGCAATCGCCGACAAATCTGAATGATTTGCCGACGCACACCATCATCGGGCCATAATGCAAAAAAAAGTCGTTTCATGACACAAAAAAGCTGTATTCCAAATAATCAGAATACAGCTTTTTCCAGTTTAAAGATAAGTTTTGGCGGGCATCCTTACTCTCAGCTCACACCCGGCAATACATAATCCTTATAACAAGTCTTATGTACTATATTTCTTAGCTGTTATGCTCAACCCAGCTTTGCCAGCACTTTGGCAACGGTTTCACCCATTGCCGAGGGTGTTGGTGCAATCGTCACGCCCAGCTCAGTCAGTCGTTCGACTTTTTCAGCCGCCGATTCACCCGATGATGAAATAATCGCTCCGGCATGCCCCATACGACGACCTTTCGGTGCTGTTAAGCCGGCAATGTAGGCAACCAACGGTTTGCTCATATTTTCTTTAAAGAAAATACCCGCGTCAACTTCCTGAGGCCCACCAATCTCGCCAATCATGACAACCGCTTTAGTGTCCGGATCCTGCTCAAATTTTTCCAGAATATCCCGATGCGAGCTACCATTGATGGGATCACCACCAATACCCACTGAGGTTGAAATACCAATATCCAGGGCTTTCATCTGATCGGCCGCTTCGTAGCCCAATGTACCTGACCGACCGACAACACCCACATTGCCAGGCTTGTAAATGTGTCCTGGCATAATGCCTAACATGGATTTCCCGGGGCTAATGGTCCCCGCACAGTTCGGTCCAGTGAGCATCATGCGTTCATCTTCAGGAAAACGGCGCAGGAAGTTTTTTACCGTCATCATGTCTTGCGTCGGAATGCCATCGGTAATGGCGACACAATATTTGATACCGGCATCGGCTGCTTCCATAATGGAGTCTGCCGCAAAAGCAGGGGGTACAAAAATAATACTGGCTTCGGCGCCTGCCTGCTCAACGGCTTCTTTTACCGTATTGAAAACAGGCTTTCCCAAGTGTTTTTGTCCACCTTTACCGGGTGTCACGCCACCGACCACATTAGAGCCGTAATTAATCATATCCTGAGCATGAAAGGTTCCAATCTTGCCGGTAAATCCTTGTACGATTATGCGCGTATTCTCATCAATTAAAATTGCCATTATGTTCCTCTCAGCCTTGTTTTGCTACGACTTCATTACGTGCCTGTACGGCTTTTTCCGCCGCTTCCGCCAATGTATCTGCGGTAATAATCGGCAACCCGCTGTCGGCGATAATTTTACGTCCTTCTTCCACATTAGTGCCTGACAAACGCACAATCAAAGGGATTTGCATATTCAGTTTATTGACCGCCTGCACCACGCCTTCGGCAATCCAGTCACAGCGGTTGATACCCGCAAAGATATTAACCAGCATGGATTTAACATTTTCATCCTGCAATACCATACGGAAGGCTTTTTCGGTACGCTCGGGTGAAGCGCCACCGCCGACATCCAGAAAGTTTGCAGGTTCGCCGCCCGCCAGTTTAATCATATCCATTGTCGCCATCGCCAAGCCTGCGCCATTGATCATGCAACCGATATCACCATCCAGACCGACATAGCTCAGACCACGATCGGCGGCCGCCATTTCGCGGGGATCTTCCTGGGTTTTATCACGTAATTCAGAAATTTTTTGCTGCCTGAACAATGCGTTGTCATCAAATCCCATTTTCGCATCCAAGGCAATCAAATCACCGCTGACTGTGATCACTAAGGGATTGATTTCCAGCATATTGGCATCCAGCTCACGCATGGCGCGGTAACAGCCTTTGATGGTTTTTACCGCATGGCTGATTTGTTTTGGCTCAATGCCTAAGGCGAACGCCATTTTACGCGCCTGAAAATCACGCAAACCCACGGCCGGCTCAATATGGATCTTTTTAATCGCTTCCGGTCGATTCTCAGCCAGTTCTTCGATTTCCATACCCCCTTCGGCCGAGCCTACCATGACGATGCGTTCATGTTCGCGATCGACCAGCAAGCTGAAATACAATTCACGTGCTATATCGGTTCCGGCTTCGACATAGAGGCGCAAGCAGACTTTTCCGGCCGGGCCGGTCTGGTGCGTCACCAGGCGTTTGCCCAGCAAATCTTCGGCCGCCTGCCTGACTTCATCGTCAGACCGGCAAATCTTGATGCCGCCCGCTTTGCCCCGTGCCCCCGAATGAATCTGCGCTTTGACCACCCAGACATCACCGCCAATTTCCCGAGCGCGTTGTACCGCATCTTCAGGACTATACGCCAAGCCGCCTTCAGCTATTTTGACACCATATTCTGATAAAAGCTGCTTCGCCTGATACTCATGAATATCCATCGCTTCCTCTAACTATTTAAAAGATTGACCCGTTGAACACGCCGACCCAGGTTATTGCCATAGCGGCCTGTTCAACGGGGTTAAAAAGGGGGGAGTTACTTCGTTTTTGCCGCAATGGTTTCCGCTGTCTTGACAATGTTATTCGCCATTTTTTCGGAAGCCGCATCAATCAGCCGCCCATCCAGCGATGCCGCACCTTTACCCTGTGCCGCGGCTTCTTTTAGGGCGTCGAGAATGCGACGTGCTTTCTCCACTTCTTCAGCAGGTGGCGTAAACACTTCATTGGCCAATTCGATTTGAGACGGATGAATGGCCCATTTTCCTTCACAGCCCAACGCTGCCCCGCGTTTAGCCGCCAGCTTATAACCTTCAGGATCTTTAATATCACCGAAAGGCCCGTCGATAGGCCGCAGACCATAAGCCCGACAGGCAACAATCATTCGGCTCAAGGCAAAATGCCACTGATCAGCGGGATAATCCGGATTCAATCCGCCGATATTGACGGTTCTGGCACGATTACTGGCCGCATAATCGGCGACCCCAAAATGCAGTGCCTCCAAGCGACCGCCCAGAGCCCCTTGTTTGGCGATATCTTCCACATTCGCCATCCCTAAAGCCGTTTCGATTAAACATTCAATACCGATACGGTTTTTCAGGCCTTGTTGCATTTCCAGCTGATTAACCATGGCTTCAACCATATAGACATCAGCATACACACCAACCTTCGGAATTAAAATCGTTTTCAGTTTTTCGCCGCATTGCTCCATCAAGTCCACAACATCCCTGACCATATATTGGGTATCCAGGCCATTGATACGCACTGATACGGTAATGCCGTGACCTTCCCAGTCGAGATCATTGATCGCTTCGATCACATTTTTACGCGCCTGAAGCTTATCATCCGGCGCAACCGCATCTTCAAGATCAAGAAAGATAAAGTCCACGCCACTATTCAGTGCTTTTTCAAACATGCCAGGGTTCGACCCGGGAACCGCTAATTCGCACCGTTGTACGCGCTGAGCATTGGCTTCAAATAATGTATGACTCATTTATACCTTCCTAATATCTTGTTAAATTCCAACGACCTATATTTGTGGCAACCGGTAACAAACCAGCCTGACCCAAAAATTGTCAAATCCACCATTCTACTGTGTAATCCCTTAATGTCAATTTGGATGCCCTTTGATTCATCACTGAAAACTAAATTAAAACCGTAACTACTCAGCGTAAATTCTTCTGTGGGCATAGGCTGTTGATTTATCAGGCT
>CAJXMF010000022.1 GCA_913056195.1 uncultured Methylococcaceae bacterium
CTGATAAATCAACAGCCTATGCCCACAGAAGAATTTACGCTGAGTAGTTACCTTTTTTTAAGCATAAAAAAACCCCCACTACCTTGGTAGTGGGGGCTTTCATTCCCAGTCTAAAAAACTTACGTTTTTAGACTTTTTTCATTAGATGAAAGATGGGATTAATGGTGCATCTACCATAACCATTTGACGGTTGCCTTCATCATCAAAGAAGAATAACAAACCAGCAAAACGGCTGTCTGGATCATAGATCAAGTCAGCTAAACGGTAAACTTCCCATGCTGCATCAGAAGCTGTAACGTTAACAGTTCTTGTTTCACCTGGAGCTAATGGGCTGTTGTCAGAGACAGTCAGACCTTCTTCAGCTAACAAGTCATCAGGATAACCTGTTTCGTCTTCCAGTACATCAGGATCAAGGAAACGAACTGACGCGGTGTTGAATTCACCCAAACGAACCGGACGATCACCATTGTTAGTGATAGTCAGAGTCATTTGCATTGCACGACCTGGCACACGGTAAGTTGCATCTTCAACTTTAACGCTAACAGTTGGCTCTGGCATTTCAATTGATTTAATACCACGTAACAAACCTGCTTGCAGAGGCGTAGTTACAGGATATTTTTCGTTTGTTGAACCCATAGAGGCTGCAACGATAACCAAAATACCAACACCAAATGCAACAGCAACTTTTCTGTCAGTAGCAGAGATCAATGTATCTGCTTTACCACTGCTGACTGCGATATGACGAGGAATGAACACTGGACGTTTGATCCAGTAGAACAACCATGCCAAACCTAATGCATACCAGAAAGCATGCCAGAAATAGATGTTATCCAAACCGTAGGTTTCAAGGTCAATTGTTTCTCCAGTCAAAGTAGTAACCGGGTTAACGAACTCACCCATTGTACCCGTAATGGTAACCCATTTACCTGGACCAATGATTGGACCACCGCCTTGAACGTTCATCATAGTATGAACGTGCCAGTCACCTGGACGACGTGCTTTCAACAATACTTTAAACTCGTACGTTTTACCCAGTTCCAGAGAAACTGAACGTGGCACCAATTGACCACCGATCCAAGAGCCTGCACGAATAAATACAGGACCTGGAATACCGATGTTCAGGAATGATACTTCGGGTTTATCAACCGTTTCAGGCCATCCAGCGAATACGTGGAATTTACCTGAAATAGTCATCGTTTCGTTGACGGGCACTTCATCTTTTGACCAGTTCAGATCAAACCAGTGAATAGTACGCATCCGCATGAAAGCAGCCTGTGACTTTTCACCGTGAGCAGATGCAGCAGGTGTGTAAAAAATCGCTGCTGTCATAGTGATCAGCAGTGCGACAAAGGACAATTTAGCAACCTTGTCTTTTATTATTTTCATATACCCTCCTCTATTGCTAGAGAATTAAGTGTAAGGATTCTCTGGTGACTTACGCCACCAGCTTTCGTTTTATTATTTTTCTTTACTACTCTACTAGCTAGCATCATCAGAGATGAAGTCAGTTTTTGCAAACCAACGACCGAAGAAATGCCACAAGAAGTAGATAATAATTGATACGAAAGCTGAGAAGAATGCTGATACTGGAGCAACGTCTTTACCAAATGTTCTCAAAGTACCTTTCTCAACCATTCTGATGTACTCAGGAGTACCAGTACGAACATAGTGATAACCTTGCAAATCAGCCAGAGTCATCATCATACCGTTATACTCTACAGGTACGTGTAATGGTGCGATTACCGGCCAGTTTCCTGGATAGAACAACAGACCATAAGCCATGCCGCCAACGACAGCAGTCAAAGTCATTGAACCGCCTAACATCAGAACAACATCCAGCACAATTGCACCTGGCAGTAATTGTGAAGGAAATACGAAGTTTACTGGGAAATAAGTCCATCCCCAGAAGTTCAGATAACGGTTGATCCACTCACCTAACAACAGACCCAGTACAGCAACTGTTGCACCGATAGGCAGACGATATCTCCACCACAGACAGGCTTGAACAGCAGCAGGGAAAGTAATTGAAACGATTGGCGCTACGGTTACCCATAAACGTCTATCTTTCCAGTCTGACCAGAAATCCCAGTCACCACCGGTCAACATGTAGTGAATGTGATAACCACCCAGAACGGCAGTAAATAATGTAAAAAGAATCATCCAGTCTAACGTACGTGAAACTTGAACCGCTTCAGCACGAGAGCGTACAGCTGATTGAGATGCGCTCATTAGCTTACCTCCTAAAAATTAAAATTATATTTTTATTACTATCTTTTAATCACCCTCCCCCATTTGGGAGAGGGATGACTGGAGATAGTATTTATTACCGAACCTGGCTTATGCCAAGTCTTTTTTCAGTAATTTAGTCAACGCTATTACTTCAGTATTTACAACACCCATAATAGCCAGAGCCGCCCATCCAAAGAATACGAAACCGTAATGCAATGGAGCAACGAACAACTCTTCCATAAACCAGAAAGTGTGTCCCCACTCGTTCAAACCAACATTTGGCAGAATCATGAAAGGACCAATAACTGCAACCATATACATCAGGTGTAAACCTTGTTGATAAGTAGGCAGTCTGGTTTTAGCATACAAGAATGATGCAACACCAGTAATGATGTAGATTGGGTATGACAAATAGAACTCGATGATATGACTTGGAGTGAAGTCAGTATCACGAACGATTGTTTGATGCCATGTACCGTCTTGCTCAGTGAAGTATGAAGCACCCCAGTAGATAGCCCAACCGTACATAACCAACCATATCCAGTGAGTGAAGTGTCTTCTTAACTCTTCACGAGGAGTGATTGACATGACTTTACGATCACGAGTTTTCCATAACCAACCCCAAAGAGCTGAAGCAGTAACTACTTCCAATACCAGCTCAATGTACAGCATGTTCATCCAGTATGTTTCGAACTCAGGTGCGAATGAGTCCAAACCTGCAGACCAGCCATATACACCTTCGTACCAGCGAATGAATGAATAAAATACCAAATATAATAAGAAACCCAGAATAAGATTTCTTTTATTCAATAACGGTGCTTCCGCAGCATCAGCTTTAACTGACTCAGTTGTAGCAGCCATTTCTACCTCCAAAAAAAATTATAAAAATCCCCGACAATTCGGGAGTTCTTGGTTTTCTCCCTATTGAACTTTCATACAACAATGAAGAAAGTTACCCGCTGTCCTTAATGGGTATTTAAGAGTCTACCAGTTTGATATCTGATGTCAATATTTTGATTTCAATTTTTTCACAATTTCTGTTTATGCTTTATAAACACATCTTGTGCTGGTTTACATCCTCTCTTATATTGATAGGCTACTTCTTTTTAAATCCTACGTACATGTTTTTCCTTCACAGCGCCAACACTACCGAGAATTTACTCGCTCATTTATCCACCGTTTTTCGAACCCAGCCTCTGGATTCTTTTTTCGACCGCGAGTGCTTTTTAATTCAGAGTCTCGGCATGGAGCGCATGTTATCGCAATATTTGGCACAGGAATTTTCAACCTGGAGTCATTTTGAATTTCTTTTTCCGGCCAATTTTTTTGCAACACTAAGCCAGCTTTTGATTCCTTCCCCGGCTACAGATTATTTTGACCGCGCCATCCTGACCTGGCGTATTGAATCGCTTTTGCGGACGATTGACGCCCCTGTATACACCCCTTTGCAAATATATTTGCAATCTCCAAACCTGCCACTCAAACGTTTTCAACTGGCACGTTCATTGGCCGCATTATTCGATCAATATCAAATTATGCGCCCCGACATGCTGGCCGCCTGGCAGAATGATGAGACTTTCTATCAAAGCACACATGAACCCTGGCAACGCGCACTTTGGCAGGAAATTTGCGCGATACAAGGCAATCAGCATCGCGGCGCACTTTGGCTAAAACTTATTGAGACGTTAAAGAGTGCGCCTGACGGACAATTGCATGATAAATTACCCAGGCGCATTTCCATCTTTGGCATTCACAGCCTTCCACCACTATTTTTGGAATGTCTGCAAGCGCTGTCTCGACATTGTGATATTCATCTCTATCTATTATCGCCCACGCAAACCTACTGGGCTGATTTACCGGGAAAATCTCAGCGCGCCGAACAAGCATCCCTTCTGGATGCACACCCGCTTCTGGCGGCACTCGGTCAACAAGGGCGTGAATTTCAACAGCTTATCCTGGAACAGTTACAGTTTGATTCTGATTTTGAAAGTTTTGCCGAGCACAATGCCGAAACCCTCTTGCAGCAATTACAAAACGATATCCTTAACAATACATCCTCTATTGCCCCCGAACTGCAGGATGACTCGATCAGCATACATTCCTGCCATTCCCGTTTACGCGAAACTGAAGTCATCAAGGATCAAATACTGGCTGAACTGGAAAAAAACAACAACCTGAATTTACGTGATATTGTCGTGATGGCCCCGGATATTCAACGGTATGAGCCTTTTATCACGGCTGTTTTCAACGATATCCAACACAGCATCGCCGATCGCAGCCTGCGTCTGAGCAACCCCATCCTCGATACATTGCTGCAATTTTTGCATCTTTGCCAAAGCCGCTTCGGCTGGCAGGAAGTTCTGGATTTACTCGAACAACCCAGCGTTTACCCCCGCTTTGGCCTGAATGAAGCCGACCTCGACCGCATTCGCTACTGGACAGCCGATACCCGCACACGCTGGGGACAATCTGGACAACACAAAACAGCGCTAGGTCTCCCTCCGCTTGAGCAAAACACCTGGCAACACAGCCTGAACAGGCTGCTGATGGGCTATGCCTGTTCAGAACCCGACCAATTTATCGAAAAGACCCTGCCGTATTCGCATATCGAAGGGCTTTCGGCAGAAACGCTGGGTGGTTTCAATGATTTTTTACAACTTTTATTTGCTGCCCGCACACAACTGCAAACCGACATGCCGCTGGCAGACTGGCAACAGTGGCTGCTTGAATACACAGCGCTATTGACCGATGAAAACCTCGCCCAGCAAAGACAGCAAGTACACGAGCTGATCATGCAACTTACTCACTTTGCGGACATCCACACACATGCGGTCACCCTGGATGTCATTATTCACTGGCTTGAAACCACACTGTCTGAGCAAAAAACAGCGCAAGGCTTCCTGCGCGGCCATTTAACCTTTTGTTCCATGCTGCCCATGCGCGCCATTCCATTCAAAGTCATCGTCTTACTCGGCATGAATGACGGTGAATTCCCAGCGCAAGAGCGGACGCCGGCATTTGATTTGCTGGCAAATAATTATCGTACCGGCGACCGCTCAAGACGTCACGACGACCGCTATCAGTTTCTGGAAACCCTGCTGTCGGCACGAAAAAAGCTGATCATCAGCTATATTGGACAGTCCTTACAACATAACGATAATATTCCGCCTTCGGTTATCATCAGCGAACTGATCGACGTCTTGCAAAAAGACTACAAAATCACCGAACCTGTGACCAAACATCCTCTCCAGGCCTTCAGTCCGCGCTATTTCGACAACAGTCAGCCGCGACTGTTCAGCTTCGACGCGCGCCATTGCAATACGGCCACACAGCTGCTGCATGCCGATGAAAACCGCCAGCCGTGGTGGCAAGGCGAAATCGAAACACCATCCACACACACGATTGAAATCAGCGATTTCATGGCTTTTTTTCGCCATCCACAAAAATATTTTTTACAACGTCAGTTAGACCTGCGCATCGCCGAAATAGAAAAAGCCACCGAAGAACGCGAACCCTTTGCACTTGAACCCCTTGACCGCTACAACATCAAACAGGAATGGCTGGACTGCCTGCTTCACCAAAAACCTTTCCCCATCAAAAAATTGCAGGCCGAAGGCCGGTGGCCACAGGGCAGCCCTGGTGAAATACAATTTCAGCACATGCAGCCTGGCATTCAAATATTTGCGGAGCAGATTCTGCAACTCAAGCTCGGCGAGGCCCTCCCCGCTCAAATGCTGGATTTTCAATATAATGACTATCGTATCGTCGGCAAACTCGACAACCTGTATCGCCACGGCAGCCTGATCTATCGCCTAAGCCCGTTAAAAGGCAAGGATTTCATGCAAGCCTGGCTGCATCATCTACTCATCAATCAGCTCACGCCACAAGCCACTTATTTGATCAGCGAAGACCATACGCTCTGCTTTAAAGCGGAAACCAATCATCCGGCTTTAGCACGACTGCTGGCCGTGTACAGACAAGGCCAGAGCCGACCCGATGCCTTTTTTACCGAAGCGGCCTTCTATTATCTGCAACAAAGCCTGAAACCAAAGGCAAAAATCCCGCCGCTTGCACACAGCCTGAAAACCCTGGCCGATAAACTGCAACACGAGCCGGAACTGCGCCAGCTTTATCCTGACCAGGAGGCGCTGGAAACTGTACTTAATCAGGATTTTGCAGATTTGTGTGAATCATTATTCTTGCCCGCCTGGACACACTGCCATGACATTTAAAGCGTTTAGCGCCACCGAAACCCCGCTGACAACCGGCATCAACCTGATCGAAGCCAGCGCGGGAACGGGTAAAACCTATACCATCGCCATGCTCGTTGTGCGTTTTATCGTTGAACAAGGCTTGTTAATCGAACAGCTTCTGATTGTTACCTTCACAAAAGCTGCGACAGAAGAACTCAAAGACCGCATCCGAGCCCGTCTGGTCGAAGCTAAACAGGCCTTGGACAATCATCCTGACTCGGCGCATGACAGCGATCTCCGTGACTGGCTGCACAACCTGGATATTGATACACAAACGCTTCGCTCCCGGCTCAATCTGGCATTGATGAATATCGACCAGGCCGATATTTTTACCATTCATGGCTTTTGTCAGCGTATTTTGACCGAACATGCGTTGGAGAGTGGCCAACTCTTTAACTGTGAACTTACAGAAGACATCAAACCGACACAGCAACAATGCAGCGACGATTTTTGGCGACAACAACTGTATCTTCGTGACCCGTGGGAAAGTGCCGTCTTAACCCGCAACTACGCCACACCGGATGATTTATTCGTCGCCATTTCACCGGTCAGACCCGAATATCAGCTGCTGCCGGAAGTCGATACACTCGATACGCTGTTCCAGCGTTTACGCCAACAGGCTAAATCACTGCCGAAGGCACTGGATAACATCTTCGCCGCATTGAATACGGCGCAGGGCGATAATAAATTTAAAAAAAATATTCTCGAAAACATACTGGAAAACAAGTCCAGCTTTTATCAATGGGCACAAGGTGAAAGCATCACCATACCTGATTTCTCCACCCTGACCCGCGAAACCTTATTCAAAGGCTTGAATGGCAACAAATTACGCGGCGATGAAAAAAAAGACCAGTATCTTGATGAACTTGGTTTGGAAACGACGCCGTTCTCACAGCTGCAACGCACGCTACAACACATCGATATCAGCTTTCGTCAAAATCTGTATTACGGTCTTGTCAAGACACTGCCCGCACGACTGGTGCAACAAAATCTGATGTCCTTTGACGATCTTATCACCCGTCTGGCGTATGCCTTACAAGGCGACCAGAAACAGCATTTACAAGATGCGCTGCGACAGCGTTACAAGGCGGCGTTTATTGATGAATTTCAGGATACCGACAGCAATCAATGGACAATTTTTTCCACTCTGTTTCAGGCCAGCGATCAATACCTGTTTTTGATTGGCGACCCAAAACAAGCGATTTATAAATTTCGCGGCGCCGATATTTACTCCTATTTCGCCGCCCAGCGCCAGGCACAATATTTATTTACCCTGCATAAAAACTGGCGCTCCCATCCCGAACTGGTCACCGCCGTTAATACCTTGTTTGAAGGCCGAACACATCCATTTTTGTTCAAAGAACTCGCTTTCAACCCGGTTGCGGCCGCCAAATCCCCTGATGATGGCGAAATCCGCAATGGTATCGACAGAATTGCACCCCTGGTTCTGGCACAACTGGACCAAAATCACGGAACACAACCGCATTGGTCTAAAACGGCAGCCTCCGCAGCGATTCAGCAGCATGTCGTCGCCGAAATACTGTCGCTGTTAAACAGCCAATACACGATTAACACAAAAGACCAGTCGCACCCCGTCAAACCCAGCGACATCGCCATTCTGGTCAGAACTCATGTTCAGGCCCAGGACTATCAACGCATTTTAAATGATTACGGCATCCCCGCGATCGTCAACAGTAACGACTCGGTCTTTTCCAGCCAGCAAGCCCACGACCTTTATACCTTATTATTAGCGCTGGAACAGCCGGGGAATAGCACTCGACTAAAACAAGCCCTGGCATTGCACTGGTTCGGTCTCGATGGCCAGACGTTTTACCAACTCAGCCAGGATGACCTGTTGCTGGAGCAATGGATTATCCGCTTCCACGATTATCATCAACTGTGGCAAGAAAGCGGCCTGCTGAGCATGATGACAGCCGTATTCGACCGTGAAAACATCATCAGCAATCTTGCCCGGCAACCACAAGCGGAAAGAATACTCACAAATATCAATCATTTGCTGGAGCTGGCCCAAAAGGCTGTCAGCGAACACCATCTAGGGCCGAACAAAATTCTGGACTGGCTGCACCACGCCATCACTCAGGAAAGTCAGCATGAAGCGGCCCAATTACGCCTGGAAAGTGATGAAAATGCAGTAAAAATCATCACCCTGCACAGCTCCAAAGGTCTTGAATTTCCCATTGTATTCTGTCCGGTCTTATGGGACAGTGGCCGGCCGACAAATGACAAAAAGCCACTGCAATTTCACAAGGATGGCCGGATTTATGTCGATTTTGGCTCAGACGACCTTGAACAGCATAAAGACCTGGCGACAAACGAGCAACAGGCCGAAGACATTCGCCTGTTTTATGTGGCCCTGACCCGTGCAAAATTTCGCGGCTACCTGCACTGGGCCGACGTCAGAACCAAAGAAAAACCCAATCAATCAGCAATGGGCTGGCTGCTGCAACTGGCTGAACAGGATTTTTCAGGTCAGCAACGCCTGTTACAATCTTTTGCTGAAAACAGCCCTGACTGCTTTGCCTATCAACTGTTGGATGTGAATATTGACATTGACAGCCATTATCAGGCGCAAACGCCGCAACAGACCCTTGCCGCCCGCCGCCGTCACCGGGATTTATCCAGCCACTGGCAAATGAGCAGCTACACGGCCTTGTCCGCCTTGAGCTTATCCGATTCCCCCGATTTCCCTCAGGACAAGGCCGATGAAAGCGATGACTTAATTGACGAAAAAAACACCGATTTACTGCCCAAAGGGGCGCATACCGGCAATGTTTTACACGAAATTCTGGAAAAAACCCGTTTTCAAGCCCTGGCCAATGGCGACGACATCAGCCAGCAGCGCCAGCAAAGCTGCTTACGTTACGGCCTGTCGATGGAACAACCGGAAATCATCGACCAGTTACTGCAAACCGCCGTCAATACTCCGCTCAGTCGCGATGATCCTGATTTCAAGCTGGCTAATATTCCGGATCATCACTGCATCAAGGAAATGCCATTTTATCTGGCCTTACAAACCACTCAAATCGAACACATCAACACGATTTTAGCCGACTGCCCCGCTGTTCAGCCGCTATCAAGGCGAAAAATCAGCGGCTTCCTGACCGGTTTTATTGATCTGGTGTGTTGTTATAACGGCCGCTATTACGTCATGGATTACAAATCCAATGCCTTGAGCCAATACACCCAGTCTTACCTGACCCAGGCCATGCGGGATCACAATTACGGCTTGCAATACTGGCTCTATGCCCTGGTGCTGCATTGCGCCCTGAAAAACCGCCTGCCTGATTATCAGTTTGAACGGCATTTTGGCGGCATTAAATATCTGTTTTTACGCGGCATGCAACAAGAACATCCTGAATCGGGCGTTTACAGCGACAGCCCTGACCTGAACACACTGGAAAGGTTAGCCGCGCTGTTTTTCCCGAATCATGAAGCCATCACGACTGATTAAGCGCTTGCCAAAATGCCTGTTGCTGTTGAAAACCCAAGACCGCCTGCGCCGCCTTGACCCCGGAAACACTGACCCCATAAATGCCGCCACCCGGCGTTGTCCAGTGCCCGGCAAAATATAGTCCGGATAATGGCGACTGGTTTTGCACCCGCATCGGCCCGATTTGATCCGGCGCCACATCCCAACCATAAGCCGCGCCTTGCTCGTTTGCCGTATAACGCCGCAAGGTCTGCGGTGAGCCCCCTTCGATAAAGCAAATATGCTGTTTCAAACCTGGTACGCGATGATCGGCTAATTCCAGCATATCATCAATCACCTGCGCCTTGCGATCTCGCCAGCCAGGCTCTGATACAAATGGCATCAGCGTCGTCAACAGCAAAAGATGCCGGCCATCCGCCGCCAGCCCCGGATCCAGCAAGGTCGGCGTGGTAATGCTCAGCCAACTGACTTCGCCCTCACAGGTATGCTGATAATTTTTGTCATGATCAAAATCCGCATAACAAAAACACTCATGTCCGAGTTGCATCCGCCGCATATCCAGATCGGTGACGATATACACCACGAAAACCGACAATGATGGTCGCATTTTTTGCATTCGCTGCACAAAACGCCGCGAAAAATGCGCCTCACCGACCATTTTGAAAATGGTTTGTTTCATATCGGTATTGGATACAACGCACGTCGCGGCAATGGTTTCGCCGTTTGTTTTCACGCCAGCCACCCGCTGGTTTTCGATCACAATCGTATCCACTCGTGCTTTAAAGCGAACCTCGCCACCGTACTGTTCAATCGCCTTCACCAGTATATCCGCCAACGATTGAAAACCGCCCTTGCAATAATAGGCGCCATCAACCATATAACCGATGAGCATGGTGGCCCAATAAACAAATGAAACTTTCCCCGGTGGCAGCCCTAAATAAGGCCAATGACTGGCAAAAACACCTAATACTTCAGATTCGGAAATAAATTCGGCGGCGACCTCCTTCAAGGTTGCTTTGCGATAACGAAACAAGGCCGGTAGTTTTTTTTGCGCGGTGTCATAATCCATACCGACCATCATTTCATCCGCGACCGTGATTTCTTCAGCAATTTTCCGGCATAACGCCACCAGTTGTGTTAAACCGTTTTTTTGCTCGGGGAAATCACGCCCCAAGCGTTCGACAAACGCTTCGGCCGTTTGCGGCAATGCCATTTCCAGGCCGGGATAATACACATGGCTGAACGGATTGACCGGGATGAATTCGATTTGATCATCGACGCCCAGCGTTTTCAGAATTTTATAAATCACCTGCCCGCCCGCATAGCCTTCCGGGCCACAACCGCTGATTAAATGGACGCCGGCATCGAAGCTGTATTGTTTGCGCTTGAAACCATGCGCATAGCCACCGGGACGATCGTGCGCCTCCAGCAACAACACGGCCTTACCCGCTTTGGCCAAAAGGGCTGCCGCCACCAAGCCGCCGATGCCACTGCCGATAACGACAACCTCGTAACGCCTCACGACTGACTCAACCCCAGTTTTTGCCAAAAAACAGGCGGCGATTGATAACACATTTCACCGCTGTCCATCGCGACGGCGACCTGACAGGTAAAGCCGCGACACAAGCGTTGTCCGCTGTCCTTATCCTGAATGGTGTACTGTATTTTCATCCGGTTTTCCCATTCCAGCAAACGACAATGCACCCGAATTTTTTGTCCAAAGCGGGCCGCATGCGCATAACGAATATGCACTTCGATAATCGGCCAAACGTAACCTGTCTGCCGCATAACCTGGTAGCCATAGTCGATTTTATCCAGCAAGGCGCAACGCGCGATTTCAAAATATTTCAAATAATGCCCGTGCCAGACAATTTCCATCGAATCGACATCAAAAAACGGTACTTCCAGTTCGACATCGGCCTCCAGTTTAATTTCAGTCATAAAGGCTCCAATGTTGCCCACGAATCAATTCGACACCTTGGCGCAATGCGGCTTCCAGTGCCCTGTCCTGTTCCAGAAAAGGAAAAAATGCCGCTACCTGCTGACAGGTTTTCTGCAATGGTTTGCTTAGCGCTACGTGTTCCCCGCGCAAATTCACGGCCTGCACCGAGGCCATCAACATTGCCGCCGTCACCTGTTCGGTCAGCTCCAACACCCGAATGCAATCGCGCGCGGAAATCGTGCCCATGCTGACCTTATCCTGGTTATGACATTCGGTGGATCTGGAAAAAACGCTGGCCGGCATGGTCAGTTTTAACGCCTCCGCTGTCCATGCCGATACCGCGATGTGCAGAGCCTTAAAACCATGATTCAGGACTTTCTGATCGCCAGTTGCACCGGACAGATTGGCCGGCAAACCATGATTGAATTTTGGATCGGTCAATTGCGCCATTTGCCGGTCCAGTAAATCTGCCATATTGGCCACCGCCGTTTTCATGCTGTCCATCGCAAAGGCAATATGACCCCCATAAAAATGGCCGCCGTGCAGCACATGCCCGCCTTCTGCATCGATAATCGGATTATCATTAGCGCTGTTCAACTCATTTTCGATAAATTGCCGCCACCACGGCAACGCATCTTCCACCACTCCAATGACATGCGGTGCACAGCGGATGGAATAGCGATCCTGCAAGCGGGTGTCATTACGTGGCGTTTCTATCGTGGTATGCAGATCGCCCCGAATCCGCGCCGCCACCTTGATTTGACCCTGATGCGGTTTGACCGAAAACAGTTTTTCATCAAAATGATACGCATTGCCCAGCACTGCAACCGAAACCAGGCTGGTAATTCGGGTGCATAATTGCGCCAGATAATGCGTGCGCTGCCAGGCTAGACAGGCGACAGCCGTCATCACCGCCGTACCGTTCATCAACGCCAGGCCTTCCTTAGGCTTCAGCGTCAATGGTGTTATCCCGACCTGTTGCAAGGCCAGCTCAGCAGAGCACTTTTCACCTTGATACACGACCTCACGCTCACCTGCCAGCACTGCGGCCAGATAAGACAGCGGCGTTAAATCACCACTGGCACCGACTGAGCCTTCCTGCGGTATCAAGGGCAAAACATCATGCTGCAGCAATTGTGCGATCTGTTGCAACAAACGATAGCGCACACCGGAAAAACCCTGCGCCAGACTCTGCAACCGCACAGCTAAAATCGCCCGCGTTTGCGGCGCTGAAAAATAATCCCCCAGCCCGCAACCGTGAAAAGTGTACAGATGCTTAGGCAATTCGTGAACCTGATCTAACGGCACCGCAACAGTGCAGGAGTCACCATAGCCTGTGGTAACGCCATAGACCACGCCTTCTTCCCGCAATAACTGATCGATAAATTCCGCCCCCCGATCAATTCTGCGTACAAAACCGGCATCCTCGCTTAATTGCACACATTGTTTTTGTGTCGCAATCTGCCAAATGTCTTCGATCGTCAGCGCCTGACCATCAATCTTCATTGTTCACTCAATGTCCTTAGGAACGTTCCTTATTTCGCCAAAACTCATAAAAATTAAACCATTGTAATGGTGCCTTTTTCACATAACGCTGCAAAACAGCGCTATATTTTTGCACACAGGCCGTAATTTCCTGCTGCCGCTGTTTTCTTGAAAACGACAGCTTGTCACTGAAAGTATCAAAATAAATATGATGCATACCTTGCTGTTTAATGCAGAACAGGGTAAAAACCGGACATTTTAACAGCGACGCCAGAATAAAGGGACCTTGTGGGAATGCGGCCTCTTCGCCTAGAAACGATGCCCCGGCCACTCGCCCCTGGCCTGTCACGGGCACCCGATCTGCGGCGATAATGACTAATTCACCGGCATTGATTTTATCCTCCAGCAGCATCGCCGTTGCCGCATTGATTTCGGTCACTTGAATCAAATTCATACGACTGCTGCCTGCGGCGTATTCATTCAACACCCGGTTAAATTTCTCGGCATGACGGGTATGCACCAGTACATTGACCGTCACCCGCTTTCCCATCCAGGCCACAACCCGACACACTTCCAAATTACCTAGATGCGAGCCTAACATCAACACGCCTTGTCCTTGACTGAGATAAGCCTGCACCGCATCACGACCATGATAATGCACATCGCTCATCGACAAGGCCCCACTCCAGGCCGCCAGTTTATCAATCATGGCATTGGCGAAGGCCATAAAATGCAAATAACTGCCCAGTCGGCCGGTTTTTATCTTCAAATCCGGACAAAATGCCTTCGCACGCTGTAGATAGCGCTGGCTGGCCTCGCGGCCTGTACGGTTAATCAGCCAATAATAACTGACGACCGGATACAGAAATATTTGTAACGGTTTGCGCCCGAACAGCAAATACACTTTCAACAAGAAATGCATGCCCCAGACAATTCCGTGTTCCTGCATCTGCGCCCAGTGTCTCATCTTCGAAGCCTTTTATACGCGCTTATCAATGCGCTTCATCCCAGTTTTTACCTACACCGATGTCAACCAGCAACGGCACATCCAGTTCTGCCGCCGAGCCCATTTTATCGCGAATGCTGTCGATGCAGTCATCGATCTCGGACTCGGCAATTTCAAAAACCAGCTCATCATGGACTTGCATCACCATCTTGACATCAGGCGCTTGCTGTAAAATCCACTGATCGGTCGCAATCATCGCGCGCTTGATAATATCCGCCGCCGTCCCCTGCATCGGCGCGTTAATCGCAGTACGTTCGGCGTACTGACGGCGTGAGGCATTGCGGGATTTGATTTCCGGCAAATACAGCCGGCGACCGAACAAGGTTTCCACATAGCCTTGCTCATGCGCTTGCTGACGAATTTTATCCATATAGGCTTTAACCCCCGGATAGCGCTCAAAATATAAATCAATATATTCCTGCGCCTGATTTCGCGGCAAGCCGAGTTGTTGACCTAAACCGAAGGCCGACATGCCATAAATCAAACCAAAATTGATGGCCTTAGCCGAACGTCTGAGATCTTGCGTGACCTGTTCAAGCGGCACGGCAAAAACTTCCGCCGCCGTCGCGCTATGTATATCGACACCTTGCGAGAAAGCATTCAGCAACCCCTCATCGCCCGACAAATGCGCCATGATGCGCAATTCAATCTGGGAATAGTCGGCGGCGACAATTTTATAGCCCGCCTGAGCAATAAACGCTTGCCTGATTTTGCGCCCTTCTTCGGTACGAATCGGAATATTTTGTAGATTGGGATCCGACGAGGATAAACGGCCGGTCGCGGCGACAGCTTGATGATAGGAGGTATGCACACGGCCTGTTTTTGGATTGATCTGCTGCGGCAGCTTATCGGTATAGGTCGACTTCAGTTTGCTCAGGCTGCGATATTCCAGTATCAGTTTCGGTAACGGATAATCCAGCGCCAGTTCCTGCAACACAACTTCATTCGTCGAGGGTTGTCCTTTCGGCGTTTTTTTCAATACTGGCAGTTGCAGCTTGTCATAGAGGATTTCCTGAATTTGTTTTGGCGACCCCAGATTAAAGACTTGTCCTGCGATCTGATGCGCCTGTTGTTCTATGGAGGTGATTTTGCTGGCCAAAGCCATGCTTTGCTGCGCCAGCATATCGCGATCGATCAATACACCGGTTCGCTCCATCCGCGACAACACTGGCACCAGTGGCATCTCGATATCCCGATACACCGCTTCAAGCGACGGGATTTGCTGCAGCTTTTCACTCAGAACCTGATGCAAGCGCAAGGTAATATCAGCATCTTCAGCCGCATACGGCGCCGCCTGCTCCAATGGCACCTGCTGAAACGGCACTTGCTTGACGCCTTTCCCGGCGACATCTTCATAATGAATCGTATCCACACCCAGATAGGTTTTGGCCAGGTCATCCATGTTATGTTTGGTCGCCGTGCTGTTATATACATACGATTCCAGCATGGTGTCATGCGCAATGCCTTGCAATTCAATACCATGGTTCGCCAGCACATTGGCATCATATTTCAGATTCTGGCCGACTTTGGCCTGCTGCGCATCTTCCAGCAGCGGCTTCAGGCGCGCCAGTGTCTGCGCTCTGTCCATCTGTTCCGACGCATCCGGGTAATCATGCGCCAACGGTAAATAGGCGGCAACGCCTTCAGTAACGGCAAACGACACACCGACAATTTCAGCCTGATTGTAATCCAGGCTGGTGGTTTCGGTATCAAAGGCAAATAAATCTGCCTGTTGCAGCTCTGCCAGCCAATCGTCCAACTGGGCTTCGGTCAAAATGGTTTGATAATCAGTCTGGATTGGATCCGGGCTGTTTTCTGCATTCTGCGTGTCTTGCCGACCAAAACCAACATCTTCCAATTGCCGTAACCAGGTTGAAAAACCTAATTTTGCCACCAATGCCTTCAACGTTGACAAATCCGGCTGGCGACATTTTAAATCGTCCAGTGAATAAGTCATGGGAATATCACATTTAATCGTCGTCAAGGCTTTTGATAACGGCAACTGACTGAGATGCTGGCGTAAATTTTCACCGATCTTGCCTTTGATTTCATCCGCATGTTCAATCAGGTTTTCCAGCGTACCATACTGTTTCAACCATTTCGCTGCCGTTTTTGGCCCGACTTTCGGCACACCCGGAATATTATCGACACTGTCACCCATCAAAGCCAGATAATCGATGATCTGTTCTGGTTTGACACCAAATTTTTCCACCACCCCCGCTCTGTCCATGCAGGTGTCCGACATGGTGTTTTCCAGCGTGATCTTGTCGCTGACCAGCTGCGCCATGTCTTTGTCGCCCGTTGAGATCACCACATCATAGCCTTGCTTCTCGGCCTGTCTGGCCAGCGCACCGATAACATCGTCGGCCTCGACATCCGGTTCCATAATTAATGGAATCCCCATCGACTGAATCAATTCATGCAAGGGTTCGATCTGTACGCGCAAATCATCGGGCATCGGCGGCCGGTGCGATTTATAGTCTTCATACATTTCATGCCGGAATGTAGGACCCGGGGCATCGAAAACGACGATAAAATGATCGGTTTTATGCTCAGCCAGCAATTTTTTGAGCATATTTGCCACGCCATAAATGGCATTGGTTGGCATGCCTTCGGCATTGGTGAGCGGTGGAATGGCATGATAGGCCCGAAATAAAAATGAGGAGCCATCCACCAATACCAGTTTTTTATTATGTTGTTCAGTCATCATTCCAGTGGATAATCAAAAATTCCTGACCAACAATACAGCCTGCCAAAGGATGTCGCAAGCCCGTTGCAATTACGGTTTTATTCTGGAAACGGTTATAATCAAAATCTGTGCAACTTTTAACAGACAACACACTCAAATGAGCGACGTATTACAGCAATTGGCAGACGTTCTGGAACAGCGTAAATCTCAATCGGCCGACAAATCCTATGTGGCCAGCCTTTATCACAAGGGCCTGGATCATATTTTGAAGAAGGTCGGCGAAGAATGTACTGAAACTATCGTTGCCGCCAAAAACGGTGAAGCCGAGCAGATCATTTATGAAACGGCCGACCTCTGGTTCCATTCCATGGTCATGCTGGCAGAGCTTGGTCTGGGCCCGGACGATGTTTTAAACGAATTACAACGACGTTTCGGCTTGTCAGGGCTGGAAGAAAAAGCACAACGCACACAAAAGGGGTAAGTTATGGGCATCAGCGTGACACAATTATTGATTGTTTTAGTCATCGTTTTATTGCTTTTCGGCACCAAACGCTTGAAGAACCTCGGTTCAGACCTGGGCGGCGCTATTAAGGGCTTTAAGAAAGCCGTTAAAGACGGCAGCGAAAACGATACGGATTTGCCGGAAAATAGCCAAACCCTGGAAGGTGAAGTGAATAAAAAAGACCACGAAAACGTTTAATCATGTTTGATATTGGTTTCTGGGAATTATGCCTGGTCGGGCTCGTCAGCCTGTTGGTCATCGGCCCTGAAAAGCTCCCTAAAGCCGCTCGCATTGCTGGCTTCTGGGTTGGAAAAACGCGCAATATGGTGGCGTCTGTCAAGTCCGAAATCAAACAGGAATTACAGGCTGAAGAATTGCGCCAAATCATGCAGCAACAAGCCGAGCTGGAAAAAACGATGAGCGAAGGTGAAAAACACCTGGAGACGCTCCATAACGACGTCACACAATCTGTTCGGGACATTGAAAAAACGCATGACTGACGAATCTCTGGAAGAACAGCCCTTTATCAGCCATCTGGTTGAACTGCGCAATCGACTGTTAAAAATTGTCTTGTGCGTGTTAGTGGTATTTCTTGCCGCCGCGCCTTTCGCCAATGAAATCTACCATTTCTTATCCGGGCCGTTATTGAAACACTTGCCGGATAACAGCACCATGATTGCCATTGATGTGGCTTCACCTTTTTTTGCGCCGTTTAAACTGGCGCTGGTCGCCTCTATTTTTGTATCGATGCCAGTCATTTTGTATCAATTCTGGGCGTTTATCGCACCGGGCCTCTACAGCCATGAAAAACGACTGATTCTGCCACTGATGGTTGGCAGCACCGTATTGTTTTTTGCTGGTGTTGCTTTCGCTTACTACGTCGTGTTTCCATTGGTTTTTGGTTTTTTGACGGCGGCCGCGCCTCAGGGCGTCACCGTGATGACCGACATCAGCAAATACCTGGATTTTGTACTGACGCTGTTTTTTGCCTTTGGCATGGCGTTTGAAGTCCCCATATTCACCATTTTACTGGTCTGGAGCGGCATCACGACGACGCAAAGCCTGTCCGAAAAACGCCCTTATGTGATTGTCGGGGCGTTTGTCATCGGCATGTTTTTAACGCCACCTGATGCTATTTCACAAACCCTGCTGGCCGTTCCGATCTGGTTATTATTTGAAATGGGCTTATTGTTTTCCCGTTTGTTTGTCAAAAAACGGGATTCCGAAATGGAAGAAACGCTATAAATGATTAAACGGCTTATATTATTGCTGCTGGCATGGCCTCTTCAGGCCGCCCCCCTGCCCGAGGCACTTGCGGTACCCGGCGGTATTGTCGAAATCGAACTGGGTTCAATCCAACAGTCCAAACCCCAGGCTTTTTTTCAACAGCACAGGGTTCTGATGACGTCCCATGACAATCACTGGCTGGCCGTGGTCGGTCTGCCGCTGTCACTCAAACCCGGCAGACATACACTCAAGGTATTGACCGCAGACAACACAAGTGCCGACATCGCGTTTACCGTCCATGACAAAACCTATCCTGAACAACGCCTGACGATCAAGAAAAAACGGATGGTTACAGGCTTTACCAAGGCCGACTTGAAAAAGATTGCCGCTGACAAAATCGAAATGACTAAAGCTAAATCAGTCTGGACTGATACGCCAGTCAGGCTGAACTTTATTACCCCTGTCGATGGCCGTCTGAGCAGCCTGTTTGGCTTAAAACGTTTTTTGAATGATATTCCCAAGCGTCCGCATAACGGACTGGATATCGCCGCGCCGACCGGCACTCCCGTACTGGCACCGACCGATGCCACCATCATCAATACCGGCCATTATTATTTCAATGGCAATACTATTTTCCTTGATCACGGCCAGGGCCTGTTAAGCGCCTATTTGCACTTAAACAGCATTCAGGTCAAAGCCGGTGATCAGGTTAAACGAGGCCAGCAAATCGGTACGGTCGGCGCGACCGGACGTGTCACCGGCCCACACCTGCACTGGATTGTTTACCTTAACAAGTCCCCGGTTGACCCAGCCTTGTTTATCGCCCGCGACATTCCCCGCCTGGCAGCACGGAATAAACATTAACGCATGCTTTTGACTACTCTACTAACCATCGTGTCACGTTTTGGATCATTTATAAAAACCACGTTCAAATGGCTGTTTGTGCTGTTTGTTATCAGTGCATTGGCCGCTACGGCCTATGCCTGGCATTTTTTACAGCAACTTGAGAAAGCGTTGCCTGATATCAATCAGCTGGAAAATGTGCAATACCAAATTCCCTTAAGCATTTACAGCCAGGACAATCTGTTAATGGCCCGCTTTGGTGAAAAAAAACGGATCCCGATTACCATCGACGATGCCCCGGAACAGTTGATTCACGCTTTTCTGGCCGCTGAAGATGCCCGTTTCTACGAGCATCCCGGCGTTGATTATCAAGGCCTGTTGCGTGCCGCCCTGCAACTGGCCTTGACCGGTAAAAAGAAACAAGGCGGCAGTACCATCACCATGCAGGTCACACGTAACTTTCTGCTAACGCGGGAAAAAACCTATATTCGTAAATTGAAGGAAATTCTGCTGGCTCTGAAAATAGAACGCACCTATTCCAAAAATAAAATTCTTGAGCTTTATCTGAACAAAATCTATCTCGGCCATCGCGCCTATGGTGTCGCGGCCGCATCCGAAACCTATTATGGCAAGCCGTTGAATGAATTGACCCTAGCGCAAATGGCGATGATTGCAGGGCTGCCTAAAGCGCCTTCTCTCTACAATCCCGTCACTAACCCTGAGCGCGCCATACAACGCCGGGATTATGTGCTCAATAGAATGCTCAAACTCGGCTTCATCAATCAAACTGACTATGATCAGGCGATCGCTCAGCCCGTTACGGCGGCATTGGCGTCACAAAAAAACAATATTGAACTGAATGCGCCGTATATCGCCGAAATGGTGCGCCAGCAATTATACGAACAATATGGTGATACGGCGTATACCCGTGGTTTAAAGGTTTACACCACGATTACCCGGCCGCTACAGATCGCCGCTACGCAAGCGTTGAGAGACACACTGCATGCTTATGATGAACGCCATGGTTACCGCAGCCTGCCGCACAAAAATATCGGCAACAGCACTGACTTTAAGGCGGAAAAAGTCGGCGCAACCGAGCAGGCAAAAATTATTGCATTAAGCGATAAAACAGCGACGGCCTTGTTAAGCAACCAGCATCAAATTGAACTGGCCTGGAAAAACATAAAATGGGCGCGCGCCTTTAAAAGTCGCTATCGCTTGGGACCAGAACTTAAATCAACCCATGATATCTTCAAAATCAATGATTTGATTCGGGTCAGACAGTTGGCTGATGGTCAGTGGGCCTTGGCGCAGATTCCAGAAGTCCAGGGCGCCTTTGTGGCATTATATCCTGAAGATGGCAGCATTCTAGCGTTATCGGGTGGCTATGATTTCTTCTATAATAAATTCAATCATGTTACCCAGTCCAAACGCCAACCCGGCTCCGGCTTCAAACCCATTATTTACACCACTGCATTGGAACACGGCTTTACTGCCGCCAGCGTTATCAATGACGCTCCTATCGTCATGAATAGCGAAACCCCGGATGCCGACTGGCGCCCGGAAAACTACAGCCATAAATTCTTTGGGCCCACACCGCTGCGCACCGGACTTAGAAAATCACGCAACCTGATCTCGATTCGTCTGTTACAAAGCTTAGGGATAAAAGAAGTGACCAGGACTGCCATACGTTTCGGCTTCAATCCAGAACAAATCCCCAACAGCCTGACACTGGCACTGGGCAGCGGCTATGCTACCCCCTTGCAAATGGCACGTCTGTACGCCACATTCGCCAATGGCGGCTTTCTGATCACACCTTATTTTATCGATCACATCGAAGATTATGATGGCCGCGTACTTTTTCAGGCTCAGCCCCGCATTGCCTGTCAGGATGAATGCATTTCGGTCAGCGATAATAAACACCTGGCCCCACGGATTATTTCGCCGCAAATCAACTTTCTGATGAATGACTTGTTGCGCGACGTTGTCCGCCGCGGTACCGCCACTAGAGCAAAAGTATTGCATCGCAGTGATCTGGCAGGAAAAACCGGCACCACCAATGATCAGCGTGATGCCTGGTTTAATGGGTTTACACCCGATATTGCAGCGACCGCCTGGGTTGGTCTGGATGATCCCGCATCTTTAGGGCGAGCTGAAGTCGGCGGCCGCGCCGCGTTGCCAATGTGGATTGAATTTATGCGCACGGCACTGGACGGCAAACCCGAAAAAGAACTTATCCCGCCTGAAAACATTATCCGCGTTCGGATCGATCCTAAAACAGGCTTACGCGCCAATGCAGGCAGCTTAGGGGTATGGGAATATTTCCGTAGTTCTCATGCGCCGCGACAATACGCACCTATGGAAGATGATGGATTAAATACAATAGAAAATGATGATGACTTGTTTTAACCCTTAGCGTTGACGATGCCCAAAAACACTCAACTTACATCAACATCGCTTAAACTTTGGTCATTCAAGCAAAAATAACTGGATGACGGTTATTTTCTGAGCGGCAACCTCAGCATGGGAATAATGGCGCATGAACAAACAAAACGA
The DNA here is from genome assembly GCA_913056195.1 of uncultured Methylococcaceae bacterium. Lineage (GTDB taxonomy): Bacteria > Pseudomonadota > Gammaproteobacteria > Methylococcales > Methylomonadaceae > Methylomarinum. The sequence goes on from CAJXMF010000022.1 coordinate 22,184, forward strand.
CGTGAAGCGGAGAGCTTCTAAACCAAGCATCCCCAAACGGAGTTTGGAAACGAGAGAAAATGCTCTAAACAATCGTTTAGTTGATATTCAGAGCCACCGACTATTTGATGCCCTCATCCCAGCCTCCTCTCGGGGAGAGAAGGATCTGCTGGGAGGGTTTTTGAATATTTTATTGACGCTCTTCGGGCGCGACATAGTCGCGTTTGTCATAGCCGGTATAGATTTGACGGGGACGACCGATGCGTCGTGTGGGCTCCGCCATCATTTCCAGCCAATGCGATACCCACCCGGCCGTGCGTGCAATCACGAACATAACTGTGAGCATTTCTTCTGGAATTTTCAAGGCTTTATAGATAATGCCTGAATAAAAATCGACATTAGGATAGAGTTTTTTCTCAATGAAATACTCATCTTTCAATGCATACTCTTCCAATGCCATAGCCAATTCAAACATTGGATCATCCAGCGTGTATTTTTCCAGCACTTCATGACAAACTTCGCGCACAATAGTCGCACGCGGATCGAAATTTTTATAGACGCGATGACCAAAGCCCATCAAGCGGAATGGGTCATTTTTATCCTTGGCGCGTGCTATAAATTGAGGAATACGGTCAACCGTACCGATTTCAGCCAACATGCTTAAAACAGCCTCGTTAGCACCACCATGCGCAGGCCCCCACAGGGCAGAAATACCCGCCGCCACACACGCGTACGGATTGGCGCCGGTGCTGCTGGCTAAACGGACGGTCGAGGTACTGGCATTTTGTTCATGATCGGCATGCAGGATAAATAAAACATCCAATGCTTTTACCGCAACCGGGTCAATATAATTTTCTTTATCGATAAATTTCTGCGATGGCAGCGAAAACATCATATTGAGAAAATTTTCGCAATAGCTCAAGTCCACTCGTGGATAAACGAATGGCCAGCCCACCGAATGGCGATAACAGGCCGCTGCAATCGTCGGTACTTTTGCCAGCATCCGCATGGCAGAAATACGCCGATGTTCGGGATCGTTCATATCCAATTCGCTATGATAGAACGCCGACAACGATCCCATAACACCGACCATCATCGCCATCGGGTGGGCGTCATAATGGAAGCCATCAAAAAAACTCCGCAATGCCTCATGCAGCATCGTATGGTGATTTATTTCGTTGACAAAGCCTGACAGTTCGTCGTCTTTAGGCAGCTCACCATTCATCAATAAATAGGCGACTTCCAGGAACGAACTGTTCCTGGCCAGCTGTTCTATCGGATAGCCCCGATAAAGTAAAACGCCATTTTCCCCGTCGATATAGGTAATTGCACTTTTGCAACTGGCCGTTGACATAAAACCGGGGTCATAGGTAAACAGCCCCAGTTGTTTATACAGGGTTCCGATATCAATCCCGGCCTCGCCTTTAGTCCCCTTGACCAGTGGTAATTCCGCTTGTTGACCGGACTCAAGGATAACGTTTGCTTTATCTTGATCGTGCGACATAATCAGAATCTCTCGTCAGGGTGGTTAATCGCCTAATAGTAAGGGACGGGAAACAGACTTATTTTTTTCCGAAACGCTTACGGAACTTATCAACGCGACCTGCCGTATCGACAACACGTTGCTTACCGGTATAAAAAGGATGACAAGATGAGCAAACTTCCACATGCAGATCTTTACACAATACCGAGCCTGTTTGGAAGGTATTACCGCAACCACAGGTAACTGTAATTTGTTTATATTCAGGATGAATTTCTGGTTTCATAATGTTCACAATGCCCAAATCGGGTTACATACTTGATAGAGAACTGCGTATAATACGACGTCCTAACTTAAATCGCAACTATCATTTATTATGCGTATCATTACTTTTAATGCCAATGGCATCCGCGCCGCTGAGCGTAAGGGCTTTTTTAACTGGCTCAAACAGCAAAATGCCGATATAGTTTGCATTCAGGAAACCAAAGCCCAGGAACATCAATTAAACGCCGACGTCTTTTGTCCGACAGGTTATCATTGTTATTATCATGACGCCATAAAAAAAGGCTATAGCGGCGTCGCTTTATACTGCAAAAAAGAACCCGACGAGATTATTAAAGGCATCGGCTGGGACGATGTCGATACGGAAGGCCGATTTATTGAGGCGCAATTTGGAAATTTGAGCGTTATTTCCCTCTATCTACCTTCGGGGTCCTCCAGCGAAGAACGCCAGACCATAAAATTCAAGTTTCTGGATCGATTTATGCCATGGCTGGAACAAGCCAGTCAGAATGGGCGCGATTATATTATTTGTGGTGACTGGAATATCGCCCACAAAGAAATTGATTTAAAAAACTGGAAAGCCAATCAGAAAAACTCCGGTTTTTTACCGGAAGAGCGCGCCTGGATGGATCAGTTATTTGCTGAAAATAAATGGTACGACGCCTTCCGGCTGGTCAACCCGGACGCCGAACAGTATACCTGGTGGTCTAATCGAGGCCAGGCCTGGGCCAAAAATGTCGGCTGGCGCATTGATTATCAGATCATCAGCGCCAGCTTGAAAGACAAGGCATTAAGCGCCAGTATTTATAAAGATGAACGCTTTTCGGATCACGCGCCATTGATTATGGATTACGACTATCCATTTTAACGTCGTCGCGCTGCACATACATCAAGATCATAACCAATACGACAGCAGGCAAACCAATTGCAGCCGCATACACAAAAAATAGCGGATAGCCGAATTGCTCGACAATTTCACCGGAGAAGCCACCGAGTAATTTGGCCGGCAATGTCATTAAGGAACTGAACAGCGCATATTGAGTGGCCGTATAAGCCGTATTCGTCAAACTGGATAAATAGGCAATAAAAACAGCCGTGGCGATACCGCCACTCAGATTATCAGCGCTGATCACTGTCGCCAGCAAACTTAAATCAGGCGTCGATAATGCCAAAAACGCAAACAGCAGATTCGTGGCCGAAACCAGAATAGCGCCTAACAGCAGCGGCCACATGATGCCATATCGCAACACCAAAACGCCCCCCAAAGAAGCCCCCAAAATCGTCATAAAAAAGCCAAAAATCTTGCTGATCTCGGCAATTTCTGTCTTGGTAAAGCCCAAATCCAGATAAAACGGATTCGCCATCACACCCATCGTAATATCGCTGAGCCTATATATCGCAATCAGCAGTAAGACCAGCATGCCTTTTTTACCATTGCGAACAAAAAATTCGACAAACGGCGCAATAATGGCGTCGGACACTGCCGCAACAAGCGTACTCCAGCGCGAGCGAATCTTCCCAACGCCCAAGACATCCTCAACCACCTTTTCCGCCGCTTGCGCAATACGATCAGCTTCATGTACAGGCTCTTTTATCAGCAAGACGGTCATCATGCCAACTGACATCATCATTGCCATACTTAAATAAGCCGTTCTCCAATCCGCAAAATCGGCAATATAAAAAGCGCCAGCCCCAGCTACCAATAACGCAATTCGATAACCAAACACGTAAGCGGCGGCCATTGCGCCCTGGTACTCTGGCACAGCCGCCTCAATCCGATAGGCATCGATAACGATATCTTGCGTTGCCGAACAAAAGGCCACCCAAACTGCCAGCAATGCGATGTATTGCAACTGCCGGTGCGGATCGGCCAGCGCCATACCCATCAACCCCAAGGTAATACCGGTTTGCGCCAACAACATCCAACTGCGGCGCTTGCCAAGCAGCCGAGTCATCAAGGGTAACGGCAAGCGATCGACAACCGGCGCCCAAAACACCTTGATGGAATAGGTCACGCCGACCCAACTGAAATAGCCGATCACCGATAAGGTGACATCTTCATCCCTTAACCAGGCCGACAAGGTCGAGAAAACCAGCAAATAAGGCAAACCTGCGGAAAAACCCAGAAAGACCATCCGCAACACAACCGGCTGCAGATAAATTTTAAACCCATCCCAGCCGGCCTTTTTCATAACCATACATTTTCTCCAAGCCATAATACGCGCCACCCGATAAAAAAAAGGGCAACCCATTGGGTTGCCCTTTTTTATCAAACCGCCAATGAACTAGCCATTAACCAGATAATGCACAAAAATACTGGCGGCGTAACCTGCCACAATCGCAGGTGTCCATTTCAGATGACTGAAAAAGGTATATTTGTGATTGGATTGCCCCATCAACGCAACACCCGCCGCCGACCCAATGGAGAGCATCGACCCACCGACACCTGCGGTCAACGTCACCAATAACCATTGATACAGATCCATATCCAGATTCATGCTCAATACCGCGAACATCACCGGAATATTGTCGACGATAGCCGACAGGATACCGACCAGGATATTAGCCCCAGTCTGTCCCAAACCATCATACATAGCACCCGACAGCAACTGCAGATAGCCGATATAGCCTAAACCTCCGACCGAGAAAACCACCCCAAAAAAGAAAAACAGTGTATCCCATTCCGCATCTCTGACTTTGTTAAATATATCAAATTTACCATGCTCTTTTTCAGTTCCATAAAGTCTATTGATGCGAAAGCCATATATCATCAAAATAGACAAGCCTACCATCATCCCCATGAAAGGTGGCAAATGCAGGACCTGTTTAAAACTCACCGCAATGGTGATTGTCAATGCAAACAGGATGCATACCACAATGCCACCGGGTTTAATTTGAACGGCAGCCTCATGCGTTTGCTCAGGGTGTTCATCAGGAACAGCCATATACATGATGGCAGCCGGCACCGCATAGTTAACGGCCGAAGGGATAAATAATTTAAAGAAATCAAAGAATTCAGCATAGCCTGCCTGCCAAACCATCAAGGTTGTAATATCGCCAAACGGGCTGAAGGCACCACCGGCATTAGCGGCAACCACAAGGTTGACAAAGCCGATGGAGACAAATTTTTCATTATTACCACCGACGGCCAGTACCACCGCGCCGACCAACAGGGCTGACGTCAGGTTATCGGCAACCGCCGACAAAAAGAAGGTGATAATGCCGGTAATCCAGAACAATTTCCGATAGCCAAACCCACGTCTGACCATCCATGAGCGTAAGGCTTCAAATACATTGCGATCAGCCATCGCGTTGATATAAGTCATCGCGACCAGCAAAAACAGCATCAACTCGGCGTATTCTTTGAGGTTGAATTCAAACGCCTCATGCAAGTCTTCGGTCGAAACACCGGCTTCGGTCGCCAGTATCGCCGCATGTGCCCAAATAATACCGGCAGCCAGAATAACCGGCTTGGATTTGCGTAGCCCGGTAAATTCTTCGGCCATGACAAAACCATAGGCGATGATAAAAATCAAAACGGTATAAATCCCCCGCTCTGTTCCCGTCAGCCCCAGATTGGTAAATTCCGCGGCCATTGCCACTTGCGGCCCCAGCAAGACACCTGCCAGAATAATCATTAAGCGTACCAAAACAACCCCCCTACCCTTTGTAAATATTGAAATTATGGATATTTTCTCAACTGGAAGACCCTTGCCAAAGCGCAGTCCACCGAGTCGTAAGAATGGTAATAACAAACAACCCGCTATATTATCACCATCTATTTATCTTTGTCATTTAATCAATCTCAGTATATCATTAACGCTCCCTATTAAATGATCTTACCTAGTCCATGTATCAATATAACGATATCGATCAAACGCTTGTCGATGAACGGGTGGCGCAATATCGCGGGCAAACCGAACGCTATCTGAAAGGCGAAATCGGTGAAGATGAATTTCGCGCGCTGCGGCTAATGAATGGCTTGTATATTCAAACCCATGCACCGATGCTTAGAGTCGCTATTCCGTATGGTCTGCTCGCATCGAAGCAGGTACGCAAGCTGGCCGAAATTGCCCGTAAATATGACAAAGGTTATTGCCATTTTTCCACGCGCCAGAATGTTCAATATAACTGGCCTAAACTGGAACAAGTGCCTGATATTCTGGCCGAGCTCGCCAGCGTTCAGATGCATGCCATTCAAACCAGCGGCAACTGCATGCGCAATACGACAACCGACCACCTGGCCGGTGTTTCCCCTGATGAGCTGGAAGACCCAAGACCCTGGTGTGAGATTATTCGTCAATGGACCACGTTGCATCCTGAATTCGCGTATTTACCGCGCAAATTCAAAATCGCCGTCAGCAGTTCAGCAACCGATCGCGCGGCAACACAATTCCACGATGTTGGCGTCCATATCGTTAAAAACGCTGCGGGCGAAACCGGCTTCCGTATTCTGGTCGGTGGTGGACTCGGCCGGACGCCGATAATTGGCACCGAAATCAAAGACTTTCTGGAACCCAAATATCTGCTCGCGTATCTCGATGCCATTTTGCGCATTTACAATCTGTACGGCCGTCGCGATAACAAATACAAGGCGCGCATCAAAATTTTAGTCCGCGAAGAAGGTATCAATAAAATCCGTGAACACGTCGAACAGGAATGGCTGAAAAATCGGGATAAATTGATCTTAAAACAAGAAAAAATTGATCATATCAAAAGCTTTTTTCAACCGCCTGCCTATGAAGCGGATGCCGATCAAGATCAAAGCTTCAGCGTGCATCAGCAACAAAATCCGGCATTTGCCCGCTGGTTGGAAAACAATGTTTGCGCGCACAAACAACCGGGCTACCGTAATGTCATGCTTTCGCTGAAAGCGCCTGACTCACCGCCGGGCGATATGACCGCTGAACAACTCGATGTGGTCGCCGATTTAGCCGACCAATACAGCTTTGGCGAAATACGCACAACACATCGGCAGAATCTGGTTCTGGCCGATGTCAAACAAGCCGATTTATTCCCGTTATGGCAGCGTTTGGTCGACATCAAACTGGCCACCCCCAATATCGGCACTGCAACCGATATGATTTGCTGCCCGGGGCTTGATTTTTGCGGTCTGGCAAATGCTGGCTCCATTGGCGTTGCACGCGAAATCAACGAGGCTTTAGATGATATTGAATATGTATATGATATCGGCGAATTGAAAATCAATATGTCTGGCTGCATGAATGGCTGCGCACATCAAAGTGTCGGCCATATCGGTATTTTAGGCGTCGATAAAAAAGGCAGTGAATGGTATCAAATTACCCTGGGCGGCTCTTCTGAAAACGAAGCGGCCATTGGAAAACGCTTAGGGCCTGCGGTCGCCAAACATGAAATAACACCGGCGATTCGCAAGATTTTGGATGTTTATCTAAAACAGCGCCAACACGAAGAAGAAACCTTCCTTGAAACCGTCAACCGTATTGGCATTGACCCTTTTAAAGAGCACGTTTATGCAAATCATTAAAGATCGCCAAATTATCGAAAACAACTGGTCGTTTATTGAGGATAACCAGGCCTTGCCAATGGGCAACGTGATTATCAGCTTATCACGCTGGCAGGCTGAAAAACCACAATTAAAACAACATGCCGCGCCACTGGGCCTGCGCCTGCAATCAAGCGACAATGTTGCCGATATTGCTCAGGATCTGGCGCATTTCGACCTGATCGAATTGCACTTCCCGGTCTTTACCGACGGCCGAGGATTTTCTCAAGCAAAGTTGTTGCGTGATCGTTACCAATATACCGGCGAAATTCGCGCCAGCGGTCATTTTATGGTGGATCAGGTTTTTTATATGACCAAAGTTGGCATCAATGCGTTTGACTTAAACGACGAAAAACAGCTCCCCCTCGCCATTTCGCTGATGGACGATTTTTCAGTCAGTTATCAGGAACTGCTGTTCGCCTAAACGACACCTGAATCCGTGCCAAACCAATATATATCTAGCGACCTGCTATCCATATTGAAGTTACGGATTCATCTGACACATACAGAGCCTGAAACATAACGCCCAGGCTCGGTGTGATTAGCCTCTCATACTCTACCATTTCTCTCCAACATCAAGTCTCTACACCTGACAACCGCCAGGCTATAACTTATAATTCAGGAGTTAAAAATTGATCGCAATTTTGTCAAAGATATAGGCCATGATACAAACGATCAAGCCATCATAGAAACGATTATCGCCATGGCCAAACACATGCAATTACAAGTCATTGCAGAAGGCGTAGAAACCGATCTTCAGCTGAGCTTTTTACATCAGCATGGCTGTTTCCATTATCAGGGATATTACTTCAGCAAGCCTTTACCTCAGAATGACTTTGAAGACTTTGTTCGTCAAAGTCGCAACGTTTAGCATTCGTGCAATGCATTCTTGAATACCCCCCTACAAACCCGTCAAATCACACCAGAATGGTGCATTAACGCACCAAAGAAACACAAAAACAACAAAAGTAGCGTTATAGCTACATCTTGGGTCCTATAAAATCAATGACTTGTGTTATGGCCCGCTAATTGCTTAACACAAATAGACTTTATTTCTGGAGACCCACGAAAATGAAAATAAAACTTATCGCACTCCCGCTAATTAGCGGATCACTCCTGAGCGCAGGCTTTAATGCACAAGCAGAAGGCGCCATTGAAGCATTAACAGGCGCCAATATAAATAACGCTCAGGCTTTAAAAGACTGGGGTATTGAAATAGGCGGCTGGGCTGATGCGGGTATTGCTTATGCATCACATAATAATCCCAGCCATAATAATGGAACTGTCCCATTTGGTACCCGTCGTATCAATGAATTCATGTTAAACCAAGCTTATTTATACATAGAAAAAGCAGTTAAAACCGATGGTTCAAACTGGGATATTGGGGGGCGAGTCGATTTTCTGTTTGGTGATGATGCCAATACTACTCAAGCGGGCGGATGGGACAATCAGATTTTGGGTTCTACCAACAACAAAAGCTTTAACCGCTATGATATTGCTTTCCCCCAGGCTTATGCAGAAATCTATGCGCCTATCGGTAACGGTTTGACAGCGAAGCTTGGACATTTCTACACCATTATTGGTTATGAAGTTGTTACTTCGCCAGATAATTTTTTCTATTCACATGCTTACACCATGAACTATGGCGAACCATTTACCCATACGGGCGCCCTGCTGACTTACCAGGTTAATGATAACTGGTCGGTATCTGGTGGAGCGGTTAATGGTTGGGATAATTTTCGCAATAATGCCGGTGGCGGCAACTGGAGTTTTCTAGGCAGCGCTAACTGGAGCAGCGATGATGAAAAATCTTCACTGGCCGTTTCCTTAATCAGTGGTGATGAAGTGGTTAACTGGGGTGCACCTAGCACCAACAGAACCATGTACAGCATTGTCTTTTCACACGACTTCAATAATAAACTACATTATGTTTTCCAACATGACCTTGGAACCCAGAAAGGCTTGAATGCCGCCGGGAAAAATGCTGATTGGTATGGCGTCAACCAATATCTGACGTATGACATCAATGATCAACTGACGGCAGGCTTGAGAGCGGAATGGTTTAGCGATAGAGGTGCCCGTATTAACGCTTTTGGCGCCAACTACTATGCTGTTTCGGCAGGTGTTAATTACACTCCCGCTTCATGGTTAAAATTCCGCCCAGAAGTCCGTTATGACTGGGCTGATACCAATGGTGCCGGGAAAGTATTTCGCAATAAAAATGAGCAAGTACAGGTTGCAATGGACTTTATCGTCACCTTCTAAACGCAGTATTTAGCTTTAAAGCTTAAAAACATACAAACAAACCCATAGATATGCTTTAAACCGCAGACTGAGGGTTTGTTTTTATAGCGTATTACATTATTTGATGGTATTGTTATATTCGCTTGGTTTTATACCCATTAAATAACACATAACAACACGGGAGACCTTAACTCATGTCAGTAGACAACGTTTTAAAAATGATCCAGGAAAACGACATTAAATTTGTTGATTTCCGTTTTTGTGATACCCGCGGAAAAGAGCAACATGTCACTTTCCCGGCTCACACGGTAGATGAAGACACCTTTGAAGAAGGCAATATGTTCGACGGTTCGTCTGTTGCCGGCTGGAAAGGCATTAACGAATCCGATATGATCCTGATGCCTGATCCATCAACGGCTGTCATTGACCCATTCTTCGATGACAATACCTTGGTTTTACGCTGCGACATCATTGAACCTAAAGACATGCAAGGCTATGCACGTGACCCACGCTCCATCGCCAAGCGTGCCGAAGCTTATATGAAATCAACCGGAATTGCCGACACGGCTTTTTTTGGCCCGGAAAATGAATTTTTCGTATTTGATGATGTGCGCTGGTCCAACAGCATGGGAAGCTGCGGTTACCAGGTTGATTCTGAAGAGTCACACTGGAATTCCGAAAAAATCTACGAAGATGGCAACATCGGCCATCGACCTGGCGTTAAAGGCGGCTACTTTCCTGTTCCTCCCGTTGATTCCTTACAAGATATGCGCTCTGCCATGTGCCTGGTGCTGGAAGAAATGGGTCAAACCACCGAAGTTCATCACCATGAAGTGGCCACGGCGGGCCAATGTGAAATTGGCTCCAAATTCAACACCTTGGTCAACAAAGCCGATGAAGTCCTGGTCTTAAAATATGTCGTTCAAAACATTGCCCATGCCTATGGCAAAACGGCAACCTTCATGCCTAAGCCATTAGTCGGTGACAATGGTAACGGTATGCATGTCCATCAATCGCTTTCTAAAGACGGCGTCAACCTGTTTTCTGGCGACCTGTATGGTGGCTTATCCGAAACTGCGTTGTTCTATATTGGTGGCATCATTAAACATGCTAAAGCGCTGAATGCATTCGCCAATGCCTCAACAAACAGCTATAAACGTTTGGTCCCTGGTTTTGAAGCACCAGTTATGCTGGCTTACTCTGCGCGTAACCGTTCCGCGTCTATTCGAGTCCCTTTTGTTAACAATCCAAAAGGCCGCCGCATCGAATTACGTTTTGGCGACTCTACCGCAAATCCATATTTGTGTTTCTCAGCGATGCTGATGGCCGGACTCGATGGCATCCAAAACAAAATTCACCCGGGTGAAGCCATGGATAAAGACCTTTATGATCTTCCGCCCGAAGAAGAAAAAGCAATCCCTCAGGTTGCTTTCTCATTTGACGAAGCATTAAAAGCATTAGATGAAGACCGTGAGTTCTTGACCCGTGGTGGTGTATTCTCTGATGACGCCATCAATGCTTATATTGCATTGAAGACCGAAGAAGTTCAGCGCCTGCGCATGAGCACGCATCCAGTTGAATTCGATATGTACTACAGCCTGTAATACCACGTTGGCTTCTATTGCAAGCAAAAACGCCCCATAATGGGGCGTTTTTGTTTCCATTCTCTCAACTTTTTCTATTTTCACACCCGCTCTTTCCTTAGAATATGTGTAATATCCCGCACATAGCTACATGCCTTGTTTGATGGCATTATAGTTGCTTGTATTTTCTATCATCACATCAACTTTGCGCTTATGCTTGAAAAAAAAATTCTGGATCATCTGAATGAAGCTATTTTATTGTTTGACCGACAATTAAAGCTGATTTATATCAATTCAACCGCAGAAATTTTATTTGATGATAGCGCTAAGCATTTAATTGGAAAAACCGCCCAAAGCTTATTAAAACCGCGTAACCCTGCTTTTCTTGGCACACTTGAACACTGCCTTAAAACCCAAGAACAATTTATTGACCGAGAGCTCCCGCTTAATCATACTGAACATAGCCGAATGGTTAATTTCAGTGTCACCCCCATTATTGAAAACGAACAACTTGATTCAGTTTTACTTGAACTCATTGCAGTCGATAATCAGCTACGAATCACTCGCGAAGAACAGCTTCTTGCCCAACAAAATACCGCAAAAATGCTCGCGCGAGGCCTCGCACATGAGATTAAAAATCCATTAGGCGGCCTGCGTGGTGCGGCGCAATTATTAGAGCTTGAATTAGATGCCCCTGAGTTAAAAGAATACACTCAGATTATTATCGCAGAATCTGATCGCTTACAGCAGTTGATCGATAAAATGCTGGGCCCTAATAAACCCGCACAAAAATCACCCATGAATATCCATCAGGCACTGGAGCGCGTTAAACAACTTCTCAGTGCAGAATGCTCGAAAAATATTATTTTTAGCACCGATTATGATCCCAGCATTCCAGAAATAAAAGCCGATATGGATCAATTAATCCAGGTTTTCCTGAATATTGCGCGGAATGCGGTTCAGGCCTTGCCAGAAGGTGGAAACATTATATTTAAATCACGCATACAACGCTGGATCACCATCAGACGCCAACGTTACAAACTGTGTGTAAAAATCGATATTATCGATAATGGCCCGGGCATCCATCCTGATATTATCAGTCAGATTTTTTATCCTATGATTACTGGACGTCCTGAAGGAACTGGGCTTGGTCTTTCAATCGCTCAATCGCTGATCCATCAGCATCAGGGGTTTATCGAATGCGATAGTCACCCAGGTTACACACGCTTTTCTGTATTCTTACCTTTGGAGGATAATGATTAATATGAGCACTCATACTATCTGGGTTGTTGATGATGACAAATCCATTCGCTGGGTACTGGAAAAGGCTTTACAAAAAAATGGTTTCAATACTCGCAGCTTTTGTCATGGCAATGATGTAATGGCGGCACTACAACATGAAGACCCTGATGTATTAATTACCGATATTCGTATGCCCGGGATTAGTGGGCTGGATCTGACACAAGCTATCAGAGACCAATATCCTGAACTTTCAGTCATTGTCATGACCGCCCACTCAGACCTGGACAGTGCCGTTTCAGCATTTCAATACGGTGCCTTTGAATATTTACCCAAACCTTTTGACCTGAACACAGTTATTGACAAAGTCAGGCAAGCCTGTGCAGCACGCAGTCAGAATAATACTGAATCATCTCTACCTTCTCAACAACAGTTGCCCGAAATAATCGGCGAATCACCGGCTATGCAGGAAGTTTTTCGAGCCATCGGGCGGCTTGCACGTTCACATATCACCGTATTAATTAACGGCGAGTCCGGAACGGGTAAAGAACTGGTTGCCCAAGCATTACACCGCCATAGCCCTCGTGCAAAACATCCCTTTATTGCATTAAATATGGCGGCTATTCCAAAGGACTTAATGGAATCAGAACTGTTTGGCCATGAGAAAGGGGCATTTACCGGAGCGACCAGCCGCCGGTCTGGACGTTTTGAGCAAGCTGACCGCGGCACCTTGTTTCTGGATGAAATTGGCGACATGCCGATTGAGCTGCAAACGCGCTTATTGCGCGTTCTTGCAAACAACGAATTTTACCCTGTCGGTGCTCATATCCCGACTAAAGTGGATGTCAGAATTATTGCCGCCACGCATCAAAATCTTGAGCAGCTCGTTGCTGAAGGTCATTTTCGAGAAGACTTGTTTCATCGCCTTAATGTGATCCGAGTGCATATCCCGCCATTACGAGAACGCAATAGCGATATTATTTTACTCATGCACCATTTTTTGCAAAAAAGTGCAGAAGAACTGCAAACCGATATAAAAATCCTGACACCTGAAGTTGAAACCTTTTTAAAATCCCTGGACTGGCCAGGTAATGTCAGACAGCTGGAAAACCTCTGTCGTTGGCTAACGGTAATGGCATCAGGGCGCCAAATTTATCTTCAAGACCTTCCACCTGAACTCAAATCGCCTCCGGCACAAATCAGTACAAACAACGAGCCAATAGATGATTGGCAACATACCTTTAAACAATGGGTGATACAAAAATTAACCCAAGGACAAACCGACCTTGCCAAACAAGCCATCCCAATTACCGAAGAAATTTTAATTAAAGCTGCGCTTGATCAAACGCATGGTAAAAAAAATGAGGCCGCCAAGCTTTTAGGTTATGGTCGAAATACCTTAACCCGAAAACTGAAGGAACTGAATATTTCAGACTCGTCTTAATAGACGTTACAGAAGTACAAGCATGTGCGGAAAAACAGGACGCAATTAAATTATAAACAAGCAAGTTTAAGAACGTAATTTTCATTTGACCGAAAAGAAGCGTCAACTATTATCAAGTTCAATCGAGGATATGTTTAATGACTTGAAACTGGATTTTTCAAAAATCCATCAGATTAAAGGCTCGTTGATCAACATGATCATTCAGAGCGTTGATACGTTACATTGATAGAAACAAAAAGGCTGTCGCCTTCGACAGCCTTTTTTTACACTATAGTTTCAGCGAATTATCCTTTACTAGTATCTGTAAATTCGGGATACGCTTCCATACCACACTCAGAGAAATCAACACCTTGGTACTCTTCCTCTTCAGTCACTCTAATACCCAATACAGCTTTTATGATATACCAGGTAATAAAGCTGGCAATAAATACAAAACCAAAAATTGAAGCGGCACCAATTAACTGAGCAGAAAGTTTGGCTTCTGGATTTGTCAAGCAGACAGCCAATAAGCCCCAAATACCGACAACACCATGAACCGATAATGCCCCAACGGGATCATCTATTTTCAATTTATCCATTCCTAAAATCGAGAAAAAGACAAGAACGCCACCGACAGCACCAATTAACGTCGCAATCAGTGGTGTCGGCGTCAAAGGTTCAGCTGTAATCGCAACTAACCCTGCCAGCGCACCATTTAAAACCATCGACAAATCAGCCTTCCCAAACATAAATTGTGATGTCAACAAGGCCGCAACAACACCACCTGCGGCCGCCGCATTCGTGTTAACAAAAACCAATGCGACAGCATTTGCTTCGCCAACATCCGATATTTTTAATTCAGAACCGCCATTGAAACCAAACCACCCCATCCATAAAATAAACGTTCCCAGCGTCGCTAATGGCAGATTACTCCCTGGAATTGGATGCACTTCACCATTAGCTCCATATTTGCCCTTACGCGCCCCCAACAATAACACGCCTGCCAATGCTGCCGTTGCCCCGCATAAATGAACGACACCAGAACCGGCAAAGTCCAGAAAACCCAGACCATCTAAAAAACCGCCCCCCCATTTCCAGAAACCTTGGATTGGATAAATAAATCCTGTCATGACAACAGAAAATATTAAAAAAGCCAGCAATTTCATTCTTTCGGCAACAGCACCCGAAACAATAGACATGGCTGTCGCGACGAAGACAACCTGGAAGAAAAAATCAGCCATGGTTGAATAGTAGGTTTCTCCTTTACTATTCAATACCGTTTCCAATGAATTATCTCCCCCCAACAAAAATCCAACGCCAGGCCAGACACTATTCACAGCTTCACCCGGATACATTAAGTTATATCCGCACAGCATATACATAACACAAGCAATTGCAAACAAAGCAACATTCTTGGTCAGAATTTCAGTAGTATTTTTAGCTCGAACCAACCCCGCTTCTAACATGGCGAAACCGGCCGCCATCCACATAACCAAGGCTCCACTGATTAAAAAATAAAAAGTGTTCAGTGCGTAACTCAGTTCGACTAATGTATTCAAATTTTCCATATTATTCTCCAAGGCTCTTATAATGCATCTTCGCCGGATTCACCGGTTCTTATTCTAACGACCTGTTCTAAAGCGGTAACGAATATCTTGCCATCACCGATTTTTCCTGTATTAGCCGCTCGAGTAATTGCCTCAACTGCATTTTCTAATTGATTATCAGCTACAGCAACTTCGATTTTGGCTTTTGGCAGAAAATCAACCACATACTCGGCACCCCGATAAAGCTCAGTATGACCTTTCTGACGGCCAAAGCCTTTGACTTCAGTGACAGTGACGCCGGAAACCCCTATCTCAGAGAGCGTTTCCCGAACATCATCCAACTTGAATGGTTTTACAATCGCAATGATTAGTTTCATTATGTTTACCCTTTGTTATAAAAACAGCATACAAAGGATAAAGCACAATACATGCCATAAACATAAGCCATTGATATAGAATACAATTATAAGATGAAAGCTACATTCACATGCACCATAATGGAGCAAATTAGAGAAAACAGAGTCTCATTTTGATGCACTTCGTCAGCTTAAATATCAACAATTCCTGGCTCATTTTCATCAGGCCAAAAAAAAGCCCAACCAAAAGAGGTTGGGCTTTTTAGATAAAGTGCCTGGCGATTCCCTACTTTCACATGGCAACCTGCCACACTATCATCGGCGCTAAGCGGTTTCACTTCCGAGTTCGGGATGGGATCGGGTGGTTCACGCTCGCTATGTTCACCAGGCAAACTGTGTTGGCCTTAAAGGCCGTTGCCTTGAGGGGTTCCCCTCGATGCAGAAATCTGTTCTCTCATGCAGTTAAACCGTTATGTTTTGCTAACATAACACCAAACTCATTGGGTGTTATATGGTCAAGCCTCACGGGCAATTAGTACGGGTTAGCTTCATACATTACTGTACGTCCACATCCCGCCTATCAACGTTGTGGTCTTCAACGGCCCTTCAGGGGACTTTAAGTCCCAGTGAGATCTCATCTTGGGAGGGGCTTCCCGCTTAGATGCTTTCAGCGGTTATCCTGTCCGATCATAGCTACCCGGCAATGCCACTGGCGTGACAACCGGAACACCAGAGGATCGTCCACTCCGGTCCTCTCGTACTAGGAGCAGCTTCCCTCAAATCTCAAACGCCCACGGCAGATAGGGACCGAACTGTCTCACGACGTTCTGAACCCAGCTCGCGTACCACTTTAAATGGCGAACAGCCATACCCTTGGGACCTGCTTCAGCCCCAGGATGTGATGAGCCGACATCGAGGTGCCAAACACCGCCGTCGATATGAACTCTTGGGCGGTATCAGCCTGTTATCCCCGGCGTACCTTTTATCCGTTGAGCGATGGCCCTTCCATTCAGAACCACCGGATCACTAAGACCTACTTTCGTACCTGCTCGACACGTCCGTCTCGCAGTCAAGCACCCTTATGCCTTTGCACAAACCTCCTGATTTCCGACCAGGATTAGGGTACCTTCGTGCTCCTCCGTTACGCTTTGGGAGGAGACCGCCCCAGTCAAACTACCCACCATACACTGTCCCCAACCCGGTTGACGGGCCTAGGTTAGAACTTCAAACATACCAGGCTGGTATTTCAAGGATGACTCCACGAGAACTGGCGTCCTCGCTTCTCAGTCTCCCAGCTATCCTACACAAGTAGGTTCAAAGTCCAGTGTAAAGCTATAGTAAAGGTGCACGGGGTCTTTCCGTCTAGCCGCGGGTATACGGCATCTTCACCGCAATTTCAATTTCACTGAGTCTCGGGTGGAGACAGTGTGGCCATCGTTACGCCATTCGTGCAGGTCGGAACTTACCCGACAAGGAATTTCGCTACCTTAGGACCGTTATAGTTACGGCCGCCGTTTACCGGGGCTTCGATCAGAACCTTCGCTTACGCTAAGCTCATCAATTAACCTTCCGGCACCGGGCAGGCGTCACACCCTATACGTCCACTTTCGTGTTTGCAGAGTGCTATGTTTTTGCTAAACAGTCGCAGCCACCAGTTTAATGCTACCTCCTTCCGCTCCAGCCGCAAGGGCTTTCACGTACCAGAGGCGTACCTTCTCCCGAAGTTACGGTACCATTTTGCCTAGTTCCTTCACCCGAGTTCTCTCAAGCGCCTTAGAATTCTCATCCCACCCACCTGTGTCGGTTTGGGGTACGGTCCCTTGTTACCTGAAGCTTAGAGACTTTTCCTGGAAGCAGGGTATCAATCACTTCGCCCAAAAGAGGACTCGTCATTACGCCTCAGCCTTATAACACTCCGGATTTACCTAAAGTGTAAGCCTACACGCTTAAACACGCACTACCAATCGCGTGCTGATCTAACCTTCTCCGTCATCCCATCGCAGTAACAAGAGGTACTGGAATATTAACCAGTTTCCCATCGACTACGCATTTCTGCCTCGCCTTAGGGGCCGACTCACCCTGCTCTGATTAGCATTGAGCAGGAAACCTTGGGTTTTCGGCGAGGGGGCCTCTCACCCCCTTTATCGTTACTCATGTCAGCATTCGCACTTCTGATACGTCCACATGCCCTCTCAGGCGTGCTTCATCCGCTTACAGAACGCTCCTCTACCATGCCGTGCATCTTTAAAGTTACTTTAAAACGTGTCCCACACCACCCGACTCAACGTTCGGGGGCGCTTGGTCGCCTAACGGCGACAGCTTGGTTAAATAATCTTAAAGATGCACGGCATCCATAGCTTCGGTATATCACTTAAGCCCCGGTAAATCTTCCGCGCAGGCCGACTCGACTAGTGAGCTATTACGCTTTCTTTAAAGGATGGCTGCTTCTAAGCCAACCTCCTAGCTGTCTAAGCCTTCCCACATCGTTTCCCA
>CAJXMF010000023.1 GCA_913056195.1 uncultured Methylococcaceae bacterium
TTGCAGTTCGTGAAGGTGGTCGCACTGTCGGTGCGGGCGTTGTTGCTTCAATTATTGAGTAAAAAATAATGTCGAATCAAACTATCAGAATCCAATTGAAAGCATTTGATCATAAATTAATAGATCAGTCTGCTGGAGAGATAGTAGAGACAGCTAAAAGAACAGGGGCCCAGGTTCTGGGTCCCATTCCACTGCCTACTAGAAAAGAAAGATTTACGGTATTGATTTCTCCGCATGTGAATAAAGATGCAAGAGATCAATATGAATTAAGAACTTATAAACGTTTGCTGGATATTGTTGAGCCTACGGATAAAACCGTTGATGCCTTGATGAAGCTGGATCTTGCTGCAGGCGTTGATGTTCAAATAAAGCTGAAATAACAGCGAAATAGATAAAGTTGAGGAATTGGCAAATGTCAATAGGTCTTATTGGTCGTAAACGTGGTATGACCCGAATTTTTGGTGAAGATGGCCGATCAGTGCCTGTAACCGTTCTTCAGATTGAGGCGAATCGAGTGGTTCAAGTTAAAGATCTGGAAAAGGATGGTTATAAAGCGGTTCAAATCGCTGCAGGTGAAAAAAAGTCTTCGAAAGTAAATAAAGCTATGGCGGGACATTATGCTGCTGCAAATGTAATGGCTGGTCATGGTTTATGGGAATTCAGACTGGAAGACGGCGAAGGTGATGATTTGACAGCCGGTTCTGAACTGAGTCTCGATATTTTTGAAAAAGGACAGGTTGTTGATGTTCGTGGCGTTAGTATTGGTAAAGGTTATCAAGGTGGTGTAAAGCGTCATAACTTTAGAATGCAGGATGCTACCCATGGTAACTCAATATCGCATAGAGCGCCGGGTTCAATCGGGATGTGTCAAACACCAGGGCGTGTATTCAAGGGAAAAAAAATGGCAGGTCATATGGGTGCGGTTAAAACGACGATGCATAATCTGACCATTGAAGCAATTGATACTGAAAGAAATCTGATTTTAGTGAAAGGTGCTGTGCCAGGTCCTAAGGGCGGTGATGTCATGATCACGCCAGCGATAAAAAAACGGAATAAGGGGTAATTGGCTATGACTTTACAGATTCCTGCATTAAACGAAGTAGATTCGGCATCTACCGTCGAAGTGGACGAACAGATTTTCGGTCAAAACTTTAACGAAACACTGGTGCATCAGCTTGTTGTGGGGTACCTGGCGGGTGGGCGTGCCGGTACCAAGGCGCAAAAAAACAGGTCAGCGGTAAGTGGTGGCGGTATCAAACCCTGGCGGCAAAAAGGGACAGGTCGCGCAAGATCTGGTACAATACGCAGTCCACTGTGGCGTACTGGTGGTGTCACATTTGCTGCTCAGCCGCGCTCGTTTGGTCAGAAAATTAATAAAAAGATGTATCGAGCCGGGATTCGCTCGATATTGTCCGAATTGTTGCGGCAAGATCGTCTGGCTGTCAGTCAGGATATAGAGCCGCAAACACCAAAAACAAAAGAAATGGCGGCTAAATTAAAAAATATAGACGCCAAGAGGATATTAATCGTTGCGGAGGAAGTGAGTGAAAACTTAGCCTTGGCAACTCGAAACATCCCCTATGTGACAGTAGCAACGCCGTTAAGCGTTGACCCGGTGACGCTGGTAGGTGCTGAAAAGGTAATAGTAAGTCCTGCTGCATTAAAGCAAATTGAGGAGCGTTTGGCATGAGTATAGAAAACGTAAAATTGGCCAGTGTGATTCTGGCACCTATTGTGTCAGAAAAAAGTTCAAATGCTGCAGAGGACAATAATCAATTCGTATTTAGAGTTGAAAAGTCAGTCAATAAATTACAGGTTAAAAAAGCTGTCGAATTGATGTTTGATGTAGATGTGGATTCGGTAAGGTTGTTGAATGTAAAAGGTAAGGTCAAACGTTTTGGTCGTACTTTAGGTAAACGTTCAGACTGGAAAAAAGCTTATGTCAAACTGAAAGCAGGTCAAGAAATTGATTTTGCATCGGCATAAAACAAGTTATTGAGCAATAGGAACGGTAGAAAAGAATGGCTATTCTAAAATCCAAGCCAACATCGCCAGGATCAAGGTTTGTTGTCAGAGTTAAAAATGATGAATTGCATAAAGGAAAGCCTTATGCACCACTGCTGGATAAAAAAAGTAAGACAGGTGGGCGTAATAACCAAGGCAGAATTACGACACGTCATGTAGGTGGTGGTCATAAACAGCACTACCGTATTATTGATTTTAAAAGAAATAAGAAAGATATTCCTGCGGTTGTCGAGCGGGTCGAATATGATCCAAACAGATCAGCGAATATTGCACTGATTTTATATAAAGATGGTGCAAGACAATATATTATTGCACCAAAAGGACTTAAGGTTGGGCAGGAAGTTTTATCGGCTGAAGCGACTCCGGTAAAAACAGGAAATTGTATGCCCTTGAGAAATATGCCATTAGGTACCACGATTCACTGTGTAGAGTTAAAGCCTGGAAAAGGGGCGCAATTGGCAAGAAGCGCAGGTACTTCAGCGCAATTGGTTGCTAAAGAAGGCATGCATGTTACTTTACGTTTGCGTTCAGGCGAAATGCGTAAAGTTCTAGCGGATTGTCGGGCTGTTGTTGGTGAAGTGTCGAATTCCGAACATAATCTGGTTTCATTAGGTAAGGCGGGAGCTTCGCGCTGGAGAGGGGTTCGTCCAACAGTAAGAGGTGTCGCTATGAATCCAGTTGATCACCCGCATGGTGGTGGTGAAGGTAGAACATCCGGTGGCAGACACCCTGTTTCACCTTGGGGAACTCCGACTAAAGGTTATAAAACGCGTAAAAATAAACGTACTGATAATATGATTGTCAGACGCCGTAAGCAAAAATAAGAGGTGAAGTGTGCCACGTTCAATTAAAAAAGGTCCATTTATTGATCATCATCTGCTGAAAAAAGTAGAGGACGCAGTTAAGACCAATAATCGGAAACCGATTAAAACATGGTCAAGAAGATCTATGATAAGCCCGGAAATGTTGGGTTTGACAATTGCAGTACACAATGGTCGTCAGCATGTGCCGGTACTGATCTCAGAAAATATGGTAGGACATAAGTTGGGTGAATTTGCGCCAACGAGAACCTACAAAGGGCATATTGCCGATAAGAAATCAAGATAAGGTGTGGTGATGGAAATATCAGCAAAGTTAAGAAATGCTCCGCTGTCAGCTCAAAAAGCGAGATTAGTTGGTGATCAAATACGTGGTTTGCCTGTTGAGAAGGCATTAAATATCTTGCAGTTTAGCTCTAAGAAAGCGGCTGGAATCATGAAAAAAGTGTTGGAATCTGCTATTTCCAATGCTGAGCACAACGAAAGTGCAGATATAGACGAATTAGTCATATCAACTGTCTATGTTGATGAGGCAGGTACGTTGAAAAGAATTCGGGCAAGAGCGAAAGGTCGAGCAAACCACATTCTGAAAAGAACGTGTCACATAACAATTAAAGTAGCAGAACACGAGTAGAGGCAAAAAATGGGTCAGAAAGTACATCCTACAGGCATACGTCTTGGTATTGTAAAAGATTGGACATCAAGATGGTATGCAAATAGCCAGAACTATCCAGTATTTCTGTTACAAGATTTAAAAGTGCGTGAGTATATTCAAGAAAAATTATCGCATGCATCCGTGAGTAGGATTCAAATAAACCGTCCGGGTACGAATGCCCATATAACCGTACATACTGCACGACCGGGTATTGTTATCGGAAAAAAAGGCGAAGATATCGATAAGATGCGCCAGGTGGTGTCCAAAATGATGGGTATGCCTGTGCAAATGAATGTAGAAGAAATCAGAAAACCAGAACTCGATGCGAAACTGGTAGCAGAAAGTATTGCTCAACAGCTGGAAAAAAGAATTATGTATCGCCGGGCGATGAAACGTGCGGTGACAAATACCATGAGACTCGGCGCCGAAGGGATAAAGATTAATGTAGCCGGTCGGTTAAATGGGGCGGAAATTGCGCGAGGCGAATGGTATCGTGAAGGTCGTGTCCCATTGCATACATTACGTGCAGATATTGACTATGGGACTGCGGAAGCAAATACAACATACGGGATCATTGGCATTAAAGTCTGGATCTTTAAAGGTGAAGTATTTGATTCTGATGCAGTTAATGCATCAACTGACAGTGTTTCTAAAAAATAGTTGAAGGAAAAAAAAGATGCTTCAGCCTAAAAGAACAAAATTCCGCAAACAGCATAAAGGTAGAAATACCGGTATTGCTGTGCGCGGCTCATCAGTAAGTTTTGGCGAGTATGGCTTAAAAGCTACAACTCGTGGTAGAATTACTGCCCGCCAGATTGAGGCGGCTCGTAGAACGATAACACGACATGTTAAACGGGGTGGTAAAATTTGGATTCGCATTTTCCCAGATAAGCCAATTACTAAAAAACCATTAGAAGTTAGGATGGGTAAGGGTAAAGGTAGCGTAGAATACTGGGTTGCCCAAGTCAAACCAGGCACAATGTTATATGAAATTCAGGGAGTCCCTGAAGAGTTGGCGAGAGAAGCTTTTCAATTAGCTGCAGCCAAATTGCCTGTAAAAACAACTTTTGCAGTACGGACAATAATGTAATGAATGCTAGTGAATTACGTCAAAAGACGAAAGAAGAATTAAATTCAATGTTATTGGATTTATCGCGAGAACAATTTAACCTGAAAATGCAAAAGGCGACAGGGCAATTGTCCAAGCCTGATCAAGTTAAGAAAGTAAGACGCGATATAGCCCGTATTCATACGATATTAAGAGAGATGGCGAGTACAGCATCATGACAGAAAAAAGTGAAAAATTACGTACTGTAGTTGGGCGTGTGATCAGCAATAAGATGGACAAGACAGCATCGGTTCTAGTCGAGCGACGCGTAAAGCACCCTGTTTATGGAAAAATTATCAAGCGTTCGACCAAACTCTTAGTGCATGATGAAAACAATGTTTGTAAAGAAGGTGATGTTGTCACCATTACATCTAGCAAGCCATTTTCTAAGCGGAAATCGTTTCGTTTGGTTGACGTGGTTGATAGTGCTAAATAAAAGCATTCAAGATTAAATAATTTAAGTTGGGAATTTAAAATGATTCAGATGCAAACTAACCTTGACGTGGCCGATAACAGCGGCGCAAAAAGGGTCATGTGTATCAAAGTATTAGGCGGATCGCATAGACGCTACGCCGGTATTGGGGATATTATTAAGGTCAGTGTTAAAGATGCAATGCCTCGTGGGCGTGTAAAAAAAGGCGAGGTTTATGATGCATTGGTCGTGAGAACAAAAAAAGGTGTTCGTAGACCCGATGGATCGGTAATTCGTTTTGATGGGAACGCTGCTGTGATTTTAAATACCCAATTACAACCATTAGGTACAAGGATTTTTGGGCCTGTTACTCGTGAATTGCGCGGAGATAAGTTTATGAAAATTATCTCCTTAGCCCCTGAAGTGTTGTAAGGAAGGTTCAAAAATGCAAAAAATTAAACAAGGCGATGAGGTCATCGTTCTCACAGGGAAAGATAAAGGAAAGCAAGGAAAGGTCACTAGAATTTTTAATGAAGAGAATAAAGTTTTAGTGCAAGGCGTTAATGTCGCCAAAAAGCATCAGCGTGGAAATCCAAATGCTGGCGTAGCAGGTGGTATTATTGAAAAAGAAATGCCAATCCATATTTCAAATGTCGCGCTCTATAATCCTGAGACACAGAAAGCTGATCGTGTAGGATTTAAATTTCTGGAAGACGGTAAAAAAGTTAGATATTTTAAGTCGACAAATGAAGTTGTTGATGCGTAAGGAAGAGAGATGGCCAGATTAGAAACCGAATATAAAGAAAAAATTATCCCTGCGCTAAAAGAGCAGTTTGGATACAAGTCTGTGATGGAAGTTCCCAGGATAACCAAGATTACGCTTAATATGGGGGTGGGTGAAGCTGTCGCAGATAAAAAAGTATTGCAAGCTGCCATATCCGATATGGAAAAAATCGCAGGGCAAAAGCCAATTATTACCTTAGCCAGAAAATCAATTGCAGGATTTAAAATTCGCGATGATATGGCAATAGGCTGTAAAGTAACGCTACGTCGTGAAAGAATGTATGAATTCTTCGATAGGCTGGTGAGTATCTCAATTCCCCGGATACGAGATTTTCGTGGAATGAGCCCTAAAAGCTTTGATGGGCGTGGAAATTATTCGATGGGTATCAAGGAACAAATCATTTTCCCGGAAATTGATTACGATAAGATTGATACGCTAAGAGGTTTGGATATTTCCATCACAACAACGGCTAGAACCGATGAAGAAGGTTTGGCTTTGTTAAAGCTTTTCAAATTTCCATTTAAGAACTAAAGGGCGGAAAATGGCTAAAAAATCAATGGTTGCGCGTGAAAATAAACGTGCAAAATTAGTCCTCAAGTATGAACAGAAAAGAAGGGCCCTGAAAGAAATTATCAGAGATCCTGATTCATCTTTTGAAGACAAAGAAACAGCTCAATTACAACTTCAGAAGCTACCACGCGATTCAAGTCGATGCAGACAGAGAAACCGGTGTAATTTAACGGGGCGTCCGCATGGATATTACCGGAAATTTGGTCTTAGTCGAAATAAGTTAAGAGAAGCGACAATGCGCGGTGATGTTCCGGGCTTGACAAAAGCAAGCTGGTAATGGAACAGGTTTTGGAGATATAAAATGAGTATGAGTGATCCAATTGCAGATATGCTGACCCGGATTAGAAATGGTCAATCTGCAGGAAAGAAAAGTGTTAAATTGCCTTCGTCCAAATTAAAGGTTGCTATTGCAAAAGTTTTAAAGGATGAAGGCTACGTTGCCGATTATTCGACAGAAACGAATGGTAGTCACACTCAGATGACTATCGACTTAAAATATTATGATGGCAAACCTGTCATTGAACAAGTAAAGCGGGTAAGTCGCCCAGGTTTACGGATTTATAAATCAAAAGATGAATTGCCTAAAGTTTTAGGTGGTTTAGGGATCGCTATTGTCTCTACATCAAGTGGTGTAATGACGGATCGTGCTGCACGCGCAATTGGTCATGGCGGTGAAGTTATTTGTACGGTTTGCTAAGGGGAGTTTGTCATAATGTCTAGAATAGCAAATGCACCCATAAATGTTCCATCAGGCGTTGATATAAAAGTCGATCAAGATAATGTCGTTGTCAAAGGTAAAGGCGGTGAAATGACCTTTAACCTATATCAAGGCGTCAGTGTTGAAGTCGATGGGAATGTGATTCGGGTAAAATGGGATGGTGCGGTAAAAAATTCCAGAGCCCAGGCAGGAACGGCCCGGTCATGTATTAACAATATGGTAACTGGTGTTTCTGAAGGATTTCAGAAAAAATTAGTATTGATTGGAGTTGGGTATAGAGCCCAGGTTCAAGGAAAAAAATTAACATTATCGCTAGGCTTTTCTAATCCGGTTGAATATACGATTCCTGAAGGAGTTAGCATTGATGCGCCCAGTCAGACTGAGTTAGTGGTCAAAGGGGCTGATAAACAACAGATAGGTCAGGTCGCTGCAGAAATCCGAGCTTTCCGTCCACCAGAACCTTATAAAGGCAAGGGTGTACGCTATGCTGATGAATATGTCGCAAGAAAAGAAGCCAAAAAGAAGTAGGTTAAGTAATGGATAAGAAAGCATCACGTTTGAAACGCGCTTTAAGACAGCGTTGTAAAATAAAACAATTAGGTGTCAATAAATTAACCGTGCATAAAACGGCTAAACATATTTATGCACAAGTTATTTCTGTTGATGGTACTGCGACATTGGCTAGCGCTTCAACCACTCAAGCCGATATAAAAAATTCTGTGAACTATACAGGAAATAAAGATGCAGCTGCGGCAGTTGGAAAAATGATTGCTGAAAAAGCGATAGCGGCCGGTGTTACGAATGTGGCATTCGATCGTTCAGGGTTTAAATATCATGGTCGTGTTAAGGCATTAGCAGATGCTGCACGTGAAGCTGGTTTGAAGTTCTAGGGGTATAAAAATGGCAACAGCACCATCTCAAGGTAGTAGCGACGGATTAAAAGAAAAATTAGTTTCTGTTAGACGTGTAGCAAAAGTAGTTAAAGGCGGTCGTGTTTTCGGTTTTACGGCCTTAACAGTAGTCGGTGACGGGCAAGGACGCGTTGGATATGGCGTTTGTAAGGCAAGGGAGGTTCCTATTGCAATACAAAAGTCGTTAGAGCAAGCGCGAAAAAATATGCGTAGCGTCGCTTTAAAAGACGATACATTGCAATATACAGTCGTATCAAATACAGGTGCGGCAAAAGTATACATGCAGCCTGCCTCTGAAGGTACCGGTATAATAGCTGGTGGTGCTATGCGTGCAGTATTCGAAGTCGTTGGTGTCCATAATGTATTGGCTAAATGTATCGGTACGAATAACCCTATTAATGTCGTCAGGGCTACCATAGATGGGTTGTCAGGAATGCACAACGCCAAAACTATTGCCGCGAAGCGTGGTTTAACAGTCGAAGAAATTACTGGGTAACAATCATGGCTGATAAAAAATTAAGCTTAACCATGACCAAAAGTAAAATTGGTCGACTCAAAAGTCATCAAGCCTGTTTAAAAGGTTTGGGCTTAAAAAGAATTCATCAAACTGTTGAGGTGATTGATACGCCAGAAAATAGAGGGATGATCAATAAAATCGCTTACATGTTAAAAGTTGAGGAAGTCTAATGTATTTAAACACTATTCAATCAGCTTATGGATCTAGAAAAGATCGTAAACGTGTGGGTCGAGGTATTGGGTCAACATTAGGTAAAACATGTGGAAGGGGCCATAAAGGTCAGAAGTCACGTAGTGGTGGTTTTCATAAGGTCGGTTTTGAAGGTGGACAGATGCCTTTACAGCGGCGTTTGCCTAAAGTCGGCTTCACCTCACGAAAGAAGAAATATTACGCTGAAATTCGTCTGAACGAGTTGATGAAAATTTCAAGTGAAGTTGTTGATTTAGCTGCGCTGATAGAGGCTGATTTAGTTCCCGCTTTTACAAAAAAAGTAAAAGTCATTAAGTCAGGCGAAATAACTAAATCAGTTACAGTGAAAGGATTGTTTGTTACATCAGGGGCAAAACAATCAATTGAAGCTGTTGGTGGAAAGGTAGAGGAATAACGTGAGTACTTCAAGAGCTGAAATGGCAAGTAAAATGAGTGGATTTTCAGAGCTGAAGACACGGTTGCTTTTTGTTCTTGGAGCCTTCTTTGTATACCGGGTTGGAGCTCATATCCCGGTGCCTGGAATTGATCCGAAAGCACTTGCAGTTATGTTTGAACAGCAAAGCGGCTCAATTTTAGATATGTTTAATATGTTCTCGGGTGGGGCATTAAGACGGCTGAGTTTGTTTGCATTAGGTATTATGCCCTATATCTCGGCATCAATTATCATGCAGCTAATGACGGTTGTGGTCCCACAGTTTGAACAATTAAAGAAGGAAGGGGAGTCAGGGCGTCGTAAAATTTCCCAGTATACCCGGTATGGAACTGTCTTTCTTGCAACATTTCAAGCTATTGGTATTTCGGTCGCATTACAAAATCAATCGGCAGGTGGATTGCCTGTTGTTATCAATCCAGGTGTCAGTTTTATTGTTATCACAACCATTACGCTGGTGACTGGAACAATTTTTCTGATGTGGCTAGGTGAACAGGTTACTGAACGCGGCATTGGTAATGGCATATCATTGATAATCTTTGCGGGTATCGTTTCAGGTTTGCCTTCTGCAATCGGCGGTACATTGGAACTGGCGCGCACGGGCGAAATGAACAGTGCCTTTATCGTTTTATTGTTCCTGGTTGCGATTGCAGTCACTGCGTTGGTTGTATTCGTTGAGCGAGGGCAGCGGCGGATTATTATCCAATATCCTAAACGCCAACAAGGTCGTAAAATGTATGCAGGCCAAAGTAGCTTTCTGCCTCTCAAATTAAATATGGCTGGGGTTATTCCGCCAATTTTTGCCTCAAGTATAATATTGTTTCCAGCAACCATTGCAGGCTGGTTTGGAAATGCGGAAGGTTTTGGATGGCTGCAAGATATTTCGACGGTACTATCGCCGGGTCAGCCTGTTTATGTTTTATGTTATGCGGCAGCAATCGTTTTTTTCTGTTTCTTTTATACGGCGTTAGTTTTTAATTCTAAAGAGACAGCAGATAATTTGAAAAAATCAGGTGCATTCTTACCTGGCATTAGACCAGGTGCGCAAACTGCGGCTTATATCGATAAGGTTTTAACACGATTGACATTTGTTGGCGCCTTTTACATTACATTGGTTTGCTTGTTGCCAGAATTTTTAATCGTTTATTGGAATGTCCCATTTTATTTTGGTGGAACATCATTATTAATCATAGTTGTTGTTGTCATGGATTTTATTTCGCAAATGCAGACACATTTGATGTCGCAGCAATATGAAGGATTGATGAAGAAAGCCAAACTAAAAAAATAATTGGAGTATGAGCTGTGAAAGTAAGAGCATCAGTTAAGAAAATATGTAGAAATTGTAAGGTTATCAAACGCAAAGGTATTGTTCGGGTTATTTGCAAAGATGCTCGACATAAACAGCGTCAAGGATAATATTTTGTTGCGCTGGATTTATCTAAATGCTATAATTTGGCGCTTAACTTCAGAGTACTGTAGTAGGAGTATCTAGATGGCACGTATTGCCGGAATTAATGTCGCTGATCATAAACATGCGGAAATCGCATTGACAGCTATCTATGGTGTTGGCCGCCAAACAGCACGAAAAATTTGTCAAGAAGTTGGTATCGAACCATCGGTAAAGATAAAAGACTTGGCAGAAGATCAATTGGAGTCAATTCGTAAGGTGATTTCAGGCATGACTGTTGAGGGCGACTTGCGTAGAGAAGTCTCCATGAACATCAAAAGACTGATGGACTTGGGGTGCTATCGTGGTATCCGACATAGAAGAGGTTTACCTTTAAGAGGCCAAAGAACACGTACTAATGCACGTACGCGTAAAGGACCCCGTAAACCGATAAGAAAATAAGATATTCTGGAACTTAAGCAATGGCAACACAAAACAGATCAAAAAAACGCGTTAAAAAAGAAGTGGCAGACGGGGTTGCACACGTACATGCTTCCTTTAACAACACTATCATTACTATTACAGACCGTAAAGGCAACGCTTTATCCTGGGCGACATCTGGTGGATCAGGCTTTCGCGGATCAAGAAAAAGTACACCTTTTGCGGCGCAGGTAGCAGCTGAAAAAGCGGGTCAGGTTGCACGCGATTTCGGAATGAAAAATCTTGAAGTGATGATTAAAGGGCCAGGCCCAGGTCGTGAATCTGCTGTTCGGGCTTTAAATAATCTTGGCTTTAAAATTTCCAATATTGTTGATGTGACTCCGATACCTCACAACGGATGTCGTCCACCCAAGAAACGTCGCGTATAAAAAGTTTTCGGAGTAATAAAAATGGCAAGATATCTAGGACCAACGTGTAAGTTAGCCCGTAGAGAAGGAACAGATTTATTTCTAAAAGGAAGAGGTAAGTCGTTAGAAGGAAAATGCAAGCTCGAACAAAGACCGGGTCAGCACGGTGCAAAAAGAACACGTAGTTCCGATTATGCACTACAGCTTCGAGCTAAACAAAAAATTCGTCGTATCTATGGTATTTTAGAAAAGCAGTTTAGAAACTATTATAAAGCAGCTGATTTGAAAAAAGGCGCAACAGGTTTAAATCTGTTAAATCTTTTAGAATCGCGTTTAGATAATGTGGTTTACCGTATGGGGTATGCCAGTACGCGTGCTGAAGCGCGTCAACTGGTGTCTCATAAAGCGATTATGGTTAATGGCCAGGTCGTTAATATCCCGTCATATCAGGTTTCTGTAGACGATATCATTTCAATTCGTGAGAAAGCTAAAAAACAACAGCGTATTATTGATGCGTTGGGTGTGGCTGAGCAATATGGCTTTCCTGCTTGGGTCGAAGTTAATGTTAAAGAAATGAGCGGTACTTTTAAATCATTGCCAGATCGTGCTGATTTAGGGTCAGACATTAATGAGCAATTGGTTGTTGAGCTTTATTCTAAATAATTAACCCGAGATTAAACTATGCAGAATTCCATTGCTGGCTTATTGAAACCCCAGTTAGTAGAGGTTGTTAATCAGACGGCAAATCATTCCCGAATCGTTATTGAGCCACTGGAAAGAGGTTTCGGCCATTCATTAGGGAATGCACTAAGACGTGTCATGTTATCATCTATACCTGGTTGTGCAGTTACTGAGGTTCAAATTGATGGTGTATTACACGAATATACAGTCGTTGAAGGCGTTCATGAGGATGTTATTGATATCCTTTTGAATTTAAAAAAGCTGGCTGTTGTTCTTCATTCTAATGACAAAAATGAAGTTAGTCTGTCCTTAACAAAAAAAGGGCCCGGTACTGTTACAGCAAGTGATTTTGATTTGCCGCATGATGTTGAAATTGTCAATCCTGAATTGGTTATTGCAAATCTAACCCAGGATGCAAACTTTAGTGTGACTGTCAAGGTGGAACGTGGTCGCGGCTATGTTCCCGCCTCTGTTAGAAAAGAAAATATGGACAATATTCCGGTTGGTGTTTTGATGGTTGATGCAACCTTCAGTCCAATCGATAAAGTTGCTTATCATGTTGAAAATACACGGGTGGCTGAGCGGACTAATTTAGATAAGTTGGTTTTTGAACTTGAAACTAACGGAACAGTTGATCCGGAAGAAACCATCAAATTGGCAGCAACCATTTTACATGAACAACTATCTGTGTTTGTTAAGCTGGATATTGTGGATAAGCCTGATGGTGAGCCGGAGCCAAAACCTGAGCCAGGTTTTCCACCAGAATATCTGCGTCCGGTCGATGATCTTGAGTTAACAGTGCGATCAGCTAATTGTTTGAAAGCAGAAAATATTTTCTATATTGGTGATTTGATTCAACGAACAGAAGTTGAATTATTGAAAACACCCAATTTAGGTAAAAAATCCTTAACTGAGATTAAAGACGTTCTTGCGACAAAGGGATTGGCATTAGGGATGCGTTTAGAAAATTGGCCGCCTGAAGATTTAGCCGATCAATCTCAAAGTTAAATTTAAACACGTTATAGGTCATTTTAGAAATGAGACACCGTAAGTCTGGTAGACAGTTAAATAGAAATAGCAGCCATAGAAAAGCAATGTTTAGCAATATGGCGACATCATTGTTTAAACACGAGTTGATTAAAACGACTTTGCCTAAGGCAAAAGAGTTGCGCCGAGTGGCCGAACCTTTAATTACTTTGTCAAAAACAGATTCTGTCGCTAAACGTAGGCAAGCATTTGCTAAATTGCGTGATAGAGATGTTGTTACAAAATTGTTCAATGAATTAGGCCCTCGCTATCAAAATAGGCCGGGGGGTTATTTAAGAATTATTAAATGTGGCTATCGTCCTGGAGATGATGCGCCGATGGCTTATGTTGAGTTAGTTGATCGTCCTGAATTAGACATCAATGAAAACGAAGAATAGATGAAATAAAAAAGCCGGGTCGCCCCCGGCTTTTTTGTATCAATAATATAGGCTTTTACAGAAGCCTATGTGTTACTTATTCCCCACACAAGAGCATTTCCACTTCAACCATCCTCATTTATGCGTGTTGCGTATAGGTATACTCTTTAAGGCGTTATTTTTTGGCTAATGCTTGACTAAATGCATTAGCAAAGGACGTGGTTGGACGCTTGGCAGCCGTTTTTTTCTTAACCGGTTTTTGGGTGCTTGCCTGAGAATCATTACCCTTTTTCATCGATAACGAAATTCGTTTTCGTTCTATATCGACCTCTAATACCTTCACTTTGACAATTTGTCCGGTTTTAACCACTTCTTTAGGGTCGTTAATAAAACGATCGGCTAAGTGAGAAACATGTACTAAACCATCCTGATGAACGCCAATATCAACGAAAGCGCCAAAGTTTGCTACATTGGTGACCACGCCATTCAAAAGCATGTCGGGTTTTAAATCCGTTATTGAATCAATACCTTCTTTAAAATCTGCGCTTTTAAATTCGGGACGTGGATCGCGGCCAGGTTTTTCCAGTTCGCTTAAAATATCGATGACAGTCGGGAGACCAAACGCTTCGGTTGTGAAGTTAGCGGCCTCAAGTTGTTTTAAATAATCGCGTTGCCCAATAATGGCAGTGATTGTTTTGCGCGTATCTTCAAGAATGGCATTGACAACCGGATAGGCCTCTGGGTGTACGGCTGAGGCATCCAGTGGGTTTTCGCCATTCATGATCCGGAGAAAACCGGCGGCTTGCTGAAATGCCTTATCGCCTAATCGAGGCACTCTTTTAAGTTCAGACCGTTGTTTGAATGGGCCGTTTTGGTCACGGTAAGCGACGATATTTTCGCTAACTGTAGCATTAAGTCCTGAAACCCGTTTCAATAAGGCGACCGAAGCCGTGTTGACATCGACACCGACGGCATTTACACAGTCTTCGACCACTGCATCCAGGCTTTTGGATAATTTATGTTGGTTGAGGTCGTGTTGATATTGGCCGACACCAATCGATTTAGGGTCAATTTTGACCAGTTCAGCCAAAGGGTCTTGTAAACGACGAGCGATTGAAACGGCGCCACGTAAAGACACGTCTAAATCTGGAAATTCCTTGGCGGCAAGTTCTGAGGCTGAATAAACTGATGCCCCCGCTTCTGAAACCATGATTTTTGTGAGCTTTAAATCTGGGTATTTCTGAATAAGCTCTGAGATCAGCTGATCGGTTTCGCGTGAGCCGGTGCCATTGCCAATGCTGACTAAATCAACTGAATATTGTCGGATAAGTTTCGCCAGTATATTGATAGATTGCGTCCATTGTTTCCGCGGTGGATGAGGGTAAATCGTTTCTGTTGTTAATAATTTACCGGTAGCATCCACGATGGCTACTTTAACGCCGGTTCGGATGCCGGGGTCTAGTCCCATTGTGGCTCTGGGGCCGGCGGGTGCTGCCAATAATAAATCTTTTAAATTGCTGGCGAAAACACGGATCGCTTCCTGCTCTGATTGCTCGCGAAGGCGCATCTTTAAGTCCAGATCAATACGGGTGAATAATTTAATTTTCCATGTCAAGCGCGCCGTTTGGGTGTGCCATGTATTGCAAGGCGTATCATCTTTTGTAATACCAAGGCGTTTAGATACTTGTGAGATGGCGTACTGATGTCCGAGTTCATCATCGTGCGCTGGGGATAGGCTTAAGCTCAGGAAATCTTCATTTCTACCCCGGAACAGCGCGAGCGCACGATGGGAGGGGATTTTTTTGATGGCTTCCTGGTAATCAAAATAATCCCGAAATTTTGCCGCATGACTTTCCTGGTCTGCGATAACCTTAGATGACAACACACCATTATCCCAAATATACTCGCGGAGTTCGCTGATCAATTCGGCATCTTCTGCCAGTTGTTCCATAATGATTTGCCGAGCCCCCTCTAACACACTCTTTGTATCCGGGAAGCCTTTTTCGCTGTTGAGGAAAGCTTTTGCACAGTCTTCCGGGATGGCATCACGGTTTGTTTTTAACAGATCGGCCAGCGCTTCCAGGCCCGCCTCGCGTGCAATCTGAGCTTTAGTCCGACGTTTTGGCTTGAATGGCAGATATAAATCTTCCAGCAACGTTTTGCTCTCGGCGGCGTTAATTGAATTTTCAAGTTCTGGTGTTAATTTATTCTGTTCAGCAATGCTTTTTAGAATAGCCTGTTTGCGATCTTCCAGTTCTCGCAAATAGATTAAGCGTTCTTCTAAATGGCGTAATTGCGTATCATCCAAGCCACCTGTCATTTCCTTACGATATCGTGCAATAAACGGCACGGTAGCACCCTCATCCAAAAGCTTGACAGCGGCATTTACTTGATGAACACTGGCAGAAAGTTCAGTTGCGATGCGTTCGATAATATCCATTTCGATTCATTTGAAGATTTAAAAACGACAATTCTATCCTAAACCGATGTGATATGCGGATCTTATGTGTTGAGGCCATTCGTATTTTAATGGACGCGGCTATTTTTATGGCGTGCTGTGAGATCGTTGCTATACTTAAAACTGTGATGAAAGCACGGTCGTAAAACAAAGATGACATTGTTGTTCTGATATTCTCAGGGTCTTATGCAATACAGTCATTTCGGCGTGTGAGTGATTCACTGTCTTTTAATATTGGACCGGGAAGAGAAGTAGCGTGTTTAATGGGAAAAATATACTGGTTACAGGCGGGACAGGATCTTTTGGTCAGCTGTTTATTCGAACTGTTCTAGAGCGCTTTAAACCTCATCGTTTAATTATCTATTCCAGAGATGAGCTAAAGCAGTTTGAAATGCAGCAATTTTTTAATCAAAGCTGTATGCGTTATTTTATTGGTGATGTCAGAGATTTGGAACGCATCAAGTTAGCGATGCAAGGGGTTGATTATGTTGTTCATGCTGCCGCTTTAAAACAAGTCCCAGCCGCAGAATATAACCCCATGGAATGCATAAAAACCAATGTTCATGGCGCGGATAATGTTATCAAAGCGGCGATTCATAACCAGGTAAAAAAAGTCATTGCGCTGTCGACGGATAAGGCCGCAAATCCAATAAATTTATACGGTGCGACAAAACTTTGTTCAGATAAATTGTTTGTTGCCGCAAATAATATTACCGGGGATGAAAGCACCATTTTTTCTGTTGTCCGTTATGGCAATGTCGTTGGCTCTCGTGGTTCCGTGGTGCCTTTTTTTAAAAAATTATTGGAGCAAGGTGTACAGAAACTCCCGGTGACGGATGAAAAAATGACCCGTTTCTGGATTACATTGCCGCAAGGTGTTGAATTTGTGATTAAAAACTTTCAGCGGATGCAAGGCGGAGAGATTTTTGTACCGAAAATCCCATCCATGAGGATTATGGATTTAGTACAGGCGATGGCGCCGGACATGCCAGTTGAAATAATCGGTATCAGACCCGGTGAAAAATTACATGAAGTGATGTGCGCCAGAGATGATTCGCATTTAACTTTTGAGTTTAATGATCACTATGTCATTTCGCCCAGTATTACCTTTACCTCCAAGGGGAATTGTTTCGATGAGAATCAATTAGGTGAAAAGGGGGGGGCTGTTCCAATGGGTTTTGAGTATGAATCAGGCAGTAATCCACACTTTCTTACTGTACAAGAACTCAAGCGTTATGGTCTTTAAAGTCAATCCATGATTCCATACAGTTGTCAGAATATTTCAGAGCAGGATATACAGGCCGTTGTTGATGTCTTACGTTCTCCCTATCTAACCCAAGGGCCTGTTGTTCCACAATTTGAGCGGGCGGTTGCCGATTATGTTGGAACAGATTATGCCGTTGCGGTTAACAGTGGTACATCTGCATTACATCTTGCCTGTCTTGCGTTAGGCCTGGGAGAAGGTGACTGGCTCTGGACCTCGCCCAATACCTTTGTGGCTTCGGCTAACTGTGGACTTTATTGCGGTGCTCATGTCGATTTTGTCGATATTGACCCACAAACATGGAATATGAGCACAGCGGCACTCGCTAAAAAATTACAACAAGCTGAAAAACAAGAACGATTGCCAAAAATAGTGATTCCTGTCCATTTTGCAGGCTTATCTTGTGATATGGAAGGTATTGCGCGATTGGCAAAACAGTATGGATTTTATGTGATTGAAGATGCTTGTCATGCGCTAGGTGGACGCTATCAGCTGGATTTTATTGGATGCTGTCGATATTCTGATATTACGGTATTTAGTTATCATCCGGTCAAAATGATTACCACAGCGGAAGGCGGCATGGCAGTGACGCAACAAGCGCATTTGGCTGAGAAAATGCAGCGACTTAGAAGTCATGGCATTACGCGAGATCCGGGACAGATGACAACCTCGCCGGATGGTCCCTGGTTTTATCAACAAATTGATTTGGGTTTTAATTACCGATTGACCGACATGCAAGCCGCGCTTGGATTAAGCCAATTAACCCGACTTGCTGAATTTGTAGCGCGGCGTCACACTGTATTCCAGCACTATCAGTCCTTATTGAAAGACAGCCCGGTTATATTTCAGCAACAACCGGAAGCCTGTTATTCATCCTTACATTTACTTGTTGTGCGATTGCAATCCAATCGACTCAGTAAAACGAGGCGGCAGGTTTTTGAATGGCTGCGCCAGGCCGAAATCGGCGTGAATGTGCATTACATACCGGTGCATTTGCAGCCTTATTTTCAAAAAATGGGATTTCAGCCTGGCGATTTCCCGGAAGTTGAAGCCTATTATCAGGACGCCATGACACTTCCACTTTTCCCCGCACTCACCGAGGAACAGGTTCATTTCGTTGTTGATCGTTTAAATGAGGTGCTGAATTGAGAATAGCCATCATTCCTGCCAGAGGCGGAAGTAAAAGAATCCCTCGCAAGAATATCAAACTGTTTTGCGGCAAGCCGATGATAGCGTATGCCATTGAGGTAGCCTTGGCAACACAGTTGTTTGATAAGATCATTGTCTCTACAGAAGATGAAGAAATTGCGGCGGTTGCCAATCAATGGGGGGCTGAAACGCCTTTTTTAAGACCGAAAGAACTGGCTGACGATTACACGATGACTAACGATGTGATTAAGCATGCCATCGAATATTTTCTGGCTCAAGGTGACAAGGTTGAATATGTCTGTTGTATTTATGCCACGACACCGTTTCTACAGTCCGAATATTTGCAACAAGGCTATCGTAAATTGACGGAAAACGATTGTTCTTACGCGTTTTCGGTAACAACCTTTCCTTTCCCTGTGCAAAGGGCGGTTCGCATGTTGCCTAATGGTCGTATTGATGCCGTTTGGCCTGAAAATATGTTTAAACGCTCGCAGGACCTGGAAGAACTCTATCATGATGCCGGACAGTTTTACTGGGGAACAGCCGAGGCTTTTTTACAAGAGCATGTGTTGTTTTCCGAAAAATCCGTTCCCGTTATTCTTCCACGCTATCTTGTTCAAGACATTGATACGCCGGAAGATTGGGACAGAGCCGGTTTTATGTATCAAGCCATGCAATTACAGGAACAAAACAATGCCCTATAAAACAGAGCAAGAGCAATTCTGGAGCGGCTCTTTTGGTGACGAATATGTGCAACGTAACGCTGATGACTATTTAATCGCAAGTAATGCGGCTTTTTTTTCAAAAATCTTTTATCACACCGGCCCGGTAAATTCAGTCATCGAATTTGGCGCCAATATAGGCTTAAACCTGCGTGCGATTAAAACCTTGCAACCCCAGACAGACTTGTTTGCAGTAGAAATTAATCAATCTGCTCATGCTGTTTTGACTGAGTGGGGTGGGTGTCAGCAGGTGTTTAATCAGTCGGCTCTGGATTTTGACGTCCAGCAGCAATACGATTTAGCCTTCGTCAAAGGCGTACTGATTCACATTAACCCGGATTATCTGCCGCAAATGTATGATGTGTTATATCAATCATCCCAACGCTGGATTATGCTGGCCGAATATTACAACCAAACACCGGTTGAGGTGAATTATCGGGGGCATGAGAAACGGCTGTTCAAAAGAGACTTTGCCGGCGAGATGATGGATCGGTATCCTTCCTTGAAACTGGTTGATTATGGCTTTATCTGGCAGCGTGATAAAGCTTTTCCACAAGATGACATGACCTGGTTCTTGTTGGAAAAATAAAGCTGTCATGAATATCGTTTTTCGGGCAGATGCTTCGGTTCAGATGGGGATTGGGCATATCATGCGCTGTTTAACACTGGCCGACGCTTTTCGCCAGAATGGAGATACGGTGCATTTTATATGCCGTCAGTTGGATGGGCATATGATTGAGACGATTGAAGACAAAAAATACCCTGTTTTTGCTTTGGATGCTTTTACCTCGGATAGTGCGTTAAAAGACATTCAGACTGAAGATGCCAGAGCCTGCCGCCCAATTATTGAGAAAATTCGTCCTGACTGGTTAATTGTTGACCATTATGCACTCGATATTCAATGGCATAGGCTGTTAAAGCCTCTATGCAAAAAACTGATGGTTATTGATGATCTTGCGGATAGGGAACATCTGTGTGATGTGTTACTGGACCAGACCTATCAACGCCAGGAAAGTGATTATGCCGCTTTAGTGCCTGCATCGTGCAAAATCCTGGCGGGGTCACAATATGCTTTGTTAAGACCCGAATTTTATCAGTTAAGGGACAAAAGCTTAAAGCGCAGACTTTCTCCCAGACTAAATAACATGCTTATCAGTTTGGGCGGAACAGATTCAGAAAATGTGACCGGGCAGGTATTGCACGCATTGCAGCAATGCGTTTTACCTTCAACATTAACGATTACCGTAGTGCTTGGGCCAACCGCGCCGCATCTAAATACCGTTCAGACGTTGGCTGATACGATGCCCAATGCAACACACGTTAAAGTCAATGTACAGAACATGGCCGAGTTAATGTCAGACAGTGATATCGCCATTGGTGCAGCGGGTACGACAACATGGGAACGATGCTGTCTGGGCTTGCCCACTATCACCCTGGTGTTGGCAGACAATCAACGTATGATTGCTGAACTTTTGGCAAAAGAACAGGTGATATGGCTGGTTAAGAAAGAAAACCTGGTTCAGAACTTAAGTCATATATTTTCCGGCTTAATGCCGGATGCGTTAGCTGCAAAATCCAGAAAAGCGATGCAAATGACCGATGGCCTGGGTGTAAACCGAGTGATAAGTGCGATTGCGGATGTCTAAAGCCATGATTAAATCCGATGCTTTACCTGATTTCCATTGGCAACAAGAGCAAAGATGCTATGTTTTGAAATCAACGGATAAACAGCAGATGCTAATGCTTATTAATTTTGTAGATCTTTCTGAAGATGAGCAGCTTAAAGTATGGCACTGGCGTAATCATGAGGCCATTCGTAAATGGATGTATCATACAAAACCTTTTACTTTGAAGGCGCACTTGGCTTTTTTACAAAGCTTACCTCGAAGAAAGGATAAGGCGTATTTCCTGGTAAGAAACCAGCATGGCTATTTGGGCGTCATTGATTTTGTCAATATAGATATGTTTCACCGCTCCTGTGACTTTGGATTGTATGTGAATCCTGAAGGTGTTATTCCCGGTACAGGCAGTTTGTTAGAGATGGCGGGTATTCTCTATGCGTTCAATGAGTTAAAGGTTGATACGATTAACGTAGATGTTTTTTTTGATAATCAACGTTCATTAGGACTACATAAGAAATTTGGTTTCAATGTAACCGGAAAACGGTTGTTTAATGAAAAAGAAATTATTTCCATGCAGCTTAAGAAAGAAAAGGCAATATGAAATCTGTGGTTACCATCAACGGGCGTAAGATTGGCTCGCAGTTTCCTCCCTACATCGTGGCCGAGATGTCGGCCAATCATAATGGTGATATTCAGCGGGCCTGTAAAATTCTGGAAATGGCAAAAACTGCCGGAGCCGATGCCGTCAAGTTACAAACCTATACGGCCGATACCTTAACAATTGATTGTGATTTGCCGGATTTTCAATTGACTGAAGGTTTGTGGGCGGGGAATACCTTATATAACTTGTACAAACAAGCGGCCATGCCATGGGAATGGCACAAGCCATTATTTGATTATGCCAGAAAGCTGTCTTTAACTCTTTTTAGTACGCCGTTTGATGAAACGGCTGTTGATTTGCTCGAAGACCTGAATGTCCCGGCTTATAAAATTGCCTCATTTGAGGCGATTGATATACCGCTTATAAGCTATGTTGCTCAAACCGGCAAGCCAATGATTGTATCGACGGGGATGGCGAATCTTGAGGAAATAACTGAAGTTGTTGAGGTAGCAAAAGAAAAGGGTTGTCAGCAATTGGTATTGCTGCATTGTGTAAGTGGTTATCCTGTCCCGGCTGAACAATCCAACTTACGCGTTATTCCTGATTTAAGCGCCCGGTTTAACGTACCAGTGGGCTTATCTGACCATTCTTTGGGAACCACCGTGTCGATTGCCTCGGTTGCGTTGGGCGCCTGCCTGATTGAAAAGCATGTGACCTTGAATCGGCAGGATGGCGGTGTGGACAGTGCTTTCTCGCTGGAACCGGATGAGCTTACCCATTTATGTACTGAAGCCCGGCAAAGCTGGCTGGCATTAGGCGATGGTTGTTATGAAGCGCGGCCGGTGGAACAGGCGAGTATTCGATTCCGGCGCTCTATTTATGTGATTAAGGATATTAAGCAAGGGGAATCATTCAGCCGGGATAATGTTCGCATTATCCGTCCCGGTTTCGGTATGAAGCCTAAAGCGTATGCGGGCGTTTTGGGGCGGCGCGCCAGCCGGGATATACAGCGGGGCGAGCCGCTTTCAGCCAGCGATATTGTCTGCGATGCCTCATAAATTGAATGTTTTGATTGTCGGATGTGGCAATATTGCCGGAGGTTTTGATGAAAATCGGGGCAATTCGTATAGTACACATCCCTATACCCATGCCGGAGCAATGACGGCCGATGGGCGCTTTAATTTGCTGGCTTGTGTTGAACCGGATGCGGCAAGAAGAAAGGCTTTTATGGAATTTTGGTCAGTCGCCCGTGGGTTTGATGATTTGGATGCAGTGGTTCATAGCGGTCTTGCGTTTGATGTGGTCAGTCTTTGCTCGCCAACGGCCTCACATTATAGCGATCTGCAAAAAATTATTGCTTTAAAGCCAAAAATTATTTTTTGTGAAAAACCGGTAACCCTGACAGCTCAGGAAACCGAGACGGTGGTTAACGCCTGTCAGCAGGCCGGTATTCGCCTGGCTGTTAATCATACTCGTGCCTGGGATGCGAGTTTGAGTCAATTAAAACAGGCCGTTGATGCCGGAGAGTGGGGGGAATTGCGCAGCATTATCGGTACTTACAATAAAGGTGTGCTCAATAACGGCTCACACTTGATTGATTTACTCTATCGATTTGTGCCGTCGATGCACATTATTGCGGTTGGGCTGCCTGTTTTTGATTATACCGATGATGACCCAACCATTCCGGCATTGTTACAGAGTGATGCTGGACTCAGTATTCATCTGGTAGCCGCACATGCGGTTGATTATGCTATTTTTGAAGTCCAGTTTATTTTTTCACAGGGCGTGTTAGTGATGGAAAAGGGGGGCTTCAGTTGGCGTCAGCGTCGTGCGGTTGATAGCCCCGTCTTTAAGGGTTATCGAATGTTGGATGAAGGGCGCTTTTATTCAGGGGGGTACGATAACGCGATGAAACGGGCTGTCGATAATATCTATCGGGCGATTACAAGGCAAGAGGATGTGCTGGAAACAGGATATACAGCCTTGAAAGTCCAGAAATTCTGCGAACTATTAAAACGACAGGCATTATGCAACGGAGGTGTCGAGTCTCATGGTTAATCAGACAAAAGACGCTAAATTAGCGATTCTGGGTGGTGAGAAAACCATTTCCCATGCTTTCAAACCCTATAACACGATAGGTGAAGAAGAAAAGCAAGCCGTCATGCAGGTGTTGGATAGCGGCGTGTTGTCACAATATCTCGGGGCATGGCACGAGAATTTTTATGGCGGCCCCAAGGTCAGGCAATTTGAAGAAAACTGTCAGTCCTTCTGGGGCGTAAAACATGCTGTTGCGGTTAATTCGCTCACCTCAGGTCTAATTGCCGCAGTAGGCGCGTTAGGTATTTCACCGGGTGATGAGGTGATTGTCAGTCCCTGGACGATGTGTGCGACCGCAACCGCTGTGTTGCACTGGAATGCCATTCCTGTTTTTGCCGATATTGAAAAAGACACCTTTAATCTGGATCCGGCCTCTGTCGAAGCCAATATCACGCCGTATACCAAAGCCATTATTGCGACCGATATTTTTGGCCATTCTGCCGATATGGACGCCTTAATGGCCATCGCAAAACGCTATGATTTAAAAGTTATTTCGGATGCCGCGCAAGCGCCAGGTGCAAAATATCAGGGTCGATATGCCGGTACGCTGGCGCATATCGGCGGTTTCAGCCTGAACTATCACAAGCATATTCATACCGGTGAAGGCGGCGTGATGGTCACGGACGATGATGATTATGCAGAGCGCATGCGCTTGATCAGGAATCATGCTGAAGCCGTTGTTGGCGATAAAGGTGAAACCAATTTAGCCAATATGCTGGGCTATAATTTTCGTTTGGGCGAAATAGAAAGTGCCCTGGGCATTGAACAGCTTAAAAAATTACCGCAATTGGTGGCGAGAAGACAACAGATTGCAAACCGATTGCGCATGGGGCTGGAAGGGCTGACGGGGCTGGTGCAACCACTGATTCGCCCGGATTGCAGTCATGCTTTTTATGTTTACCCCATGAAGCTGGAGACAAATGCGCCAGGCATCAGCCGAAAACGGATTATTGAGGCATTAACGGCTGAAGGCATACAAGGATTGAGTGCCGGCTATGTCAATTTACATTTGTTACCGCTTTACCAACAGAAGACAGCTTATGGTGATAAAGGTTTTCCCTGGCATTCAAATATCTGTCATCCTGAGGTTGATTATCACAAGGGGATTTGTCCGGTGGCGGAGTCTTTACATGAACATGAATTTATAGGCTATCAAATGTGTTTACATGATTTGTCGGATGCAGAAGTGGATTTGATTATTGCCGCCTTTGACAAGGTGTGGGCCAACCTCGAAAAACTGCAGCAGGATTGAGTGAGCACGATGACTGATAAAATAAAACCTTTGCACGAGCAGCTTATCAGTAATTCCAATCAACTCTATGACAATAGAGGGAGCAAGTATGCTTATACCTCCAAAGCTGTTTTCTGTGATAACCCACAAACACAGTATTTTAGATTTCATGAAATAGCCCGTCATATGGTGATGGATGACGAAAACACTGTGTTAGATGTCGGGTGTGGCAATGCCGAGTTTTACCGGTTTTTGAATTTTAGCGGTTTTAAGGGCCAGTACCGTGGCTACGATATCAATCAGGAATTACTCTCTCAGGCTCGAAAAATATATCCGGGAATTGCGGTTGAAGAAGTGGATATATTGGCTCAGGAGGTAACAGATCGCTTTGATTATGTGGTAGTGAGCGGCTTGTTTAATTTAAATTTTGGACAAACAGAAGCCTGGGTTGAGCAAATGTTGACAGCGTTATTCAAACTTTGTCGCAAAAAACTGATATTTAATGCAATCTCTACGCATGTCAATTTTCAGCAGGAAGAAATGTTTTATCTTGATCCCGCCAGAATCTTGCAGTTTGTATTGCAAAATTTATCCAGTCAGTGTGTGCTGGAACATGGCGCTTTGCCGTATAACTATGTCGTAGCCATCAGCAAAGGCAAAAACTGGCAATCAATACCGGTAGACAGCGGGCCATGACTACGTTAAAAAACAGCGTATTAGTTGTTGCGCATGATGCCGGTGGCGCTGAAATTTTAGCGCATTATGTGCAGCAACAATTATCGCCGGAAAATTGTCGGTTTGTTATAGAAGGTCCTGCAAAAAAAGTGTTTCAGCGGGTATTAGGTCAGGTGAACTGTTGTTCCCTGCAGCAGGGGTTGGCACAATCTGATTGGTGCTTATGCGGCACAAGCTGGCAATCAGACCTGGAATGGCAGGCGGTTAAGCAGGCAAAACGGCTGGGTAAGCACGTCGTATCTTTTATCGACCATTGGGTTAATTATCCACAACGCTTTATTCGTAATGGCGAACGGCTGCTTCCCGACGAATTATGGGTGGGGGATCAATACGCCGAAGCAATTGCGCGGAAGACTTTTACGGATATTCCCATTTGTGTAGTCGACAACCCTTACCTTAAAAGCATTACCCAGGAAATTAAACGACATAAAAAAATATGTGTGCCGAATGAGGATGAAAAAACAAGCGTATTGTTTATCAGTGAGAACATTTCAGGACATGCTAGGTTAAAGTATAACGATGAGCATTACTTTGGCTATACCGAATTTGAGGCCATTGAGTTTCTGCTAAGCAACCTTGATTGGCTTGATTCACAGATTAAAACGGTGTTGATCAGGCCGCATCCTTCC
Organism: uncultured Methylococcaceae bacterium; assembly: GCA_913056195.1. Taxonomy (GTDB): domain Bacteria; phylum Pseudomonadota; class Gammaproteobacteria; order Methylococcales; family Methylomonadaceae; genus Methylomarinum. The sequence continues at coordinate 25,986 of CAJXMF010000023.1, forward strand.
GATTCTCCCGACAAATATAGTGATATTCTCAAACGCTATCCGAATAAGGTCAGGATGTCTCGGGGCGAAACATTGCTAGCGGATATTCAAAGTGCTGATTGGGTGACAGGCTGTGAAAGCATGGCGTTGGTTATTGCCTTGTTGGCGGGGAAGCGTGTATTTAGCTGTATTCCATTGCCGCGACAATGTTGTTTGCCTTATCCTGAGATTATTTCATTATGGGAACGGGTTAACAAAAACGCGCACTGACTCTGAAAAATATTAAAGAACCCGTTGGGTGGGCCGATAAACCTGGTGAACTTAAGAAAAATTGTTTTTTTGAATACAAGGTTTAAAGCCTGGAGGGTAAAATTATGCCAATGGTAATCAACACAAATGTCGCGGCTTTAAATACCATGCGCCGCTTAACAGACACCAATAATATGCTGTCAACATCCATGGAACGTTTGTCATCGGGGTTGCGCGTAAATTCAGCGAAAGATGATGCAGCAGGACTCGCCATTGCCAATGGCATGACTTCGCAAATCAAAGGAATGGGCGTGGCTGTCAGAAATTCTAATGACGGAATTTCTTTGGCGCAAACAGCTGAATCCGCGCTAGGTGTAATCACGGATACAATGCAAAGAATGCGTGATTTATCTGTTCAGGCGTCTAACGGAGCGGCGGTTACCGGTTCTGACAGAAATAAGTTGCAGACAGAGTTTAAATCGTTGAATGATGAATTACAGCGGGTAATTAAGAATACCGAATTTAATGGCAAGAAAATACTTAATGGTAGCTTAGGGACAGGTGCGAATGTCCAGGTGGGCGCAAATACAGCCACTGATAACCAGATTGCAATCAGTATTTCGAATATTTCAGGCGTTATTGCATCAGTTTTTACCGCAAGTATCGGGAGTAATGCGGGTTCGGGTCTTGACGCCATTACCGCGATTGATAATGCGATTAAGTCTGTTGATACCGTGCGGGCGAAATTGGGTGCGGTGCAAAATCGATTGGTGACTACCGTCAGGAATCTGCAGGCATCGATTGAAAATCAATCGGCTGCACGGTCAAGAATTATGGATACTGATTTTGCTCAGGAAACAGCCAAATTAAGCCGGAGCAGGATTTTGCAACAAGCCGGTACGGCGATGTTGACACAGGCGAATCAGTCACCTAAGAATGTGTTAGGATTGTTAAGATAGAGGCTGAAATGATGGCAGGCATTTCATATGCCTGCTATTGTCAATGAATGAGGTGAATTATGAATAATGATATTTCAAATGTTGTGAGCGTATCATTTGCACCTCTGTCTGGCGATCAGAAAGTTGCGGGTAAGAAGCTCTCTGAACAGAATCAGAAGAATGACGTTAGTAATTCCCAGAAAGCATCAGAAAAAAAGGCTGAAAAAGCCTCAGGTTCTGTAAAGGAGTTGACTCTTCAAGAAGCCGCTAAGCTGGCTGAAAAAGGCAACCAGATTTTGCAAACTGTGGAACGCAATCTGGAATTCAAAGTTGATGATTCTACCAAGCAGATTGTGATGAGTATCGTTGATAAAGGTACCGGAGAGGTGATCCGTCAGGTTCCGTCAAAAGAAATGTTGGCGTTAGCAAAGCAAATACAAGAGATGCGAGGTAAGTCCGGTGGTTTGATTCAAGGGCGAGCTTAGTAACATCATGTTGTAAAAGAGGTATAGCATGGCGATTACATCAAATTTAGGTGTTGGCAGTGGTATTGATATTAATGGATTGGTTGATCAGCTGGTAAAAGCAGATGGTCAGCCTGCCTTTGCTTCAATTCAACGCCGTGAGTCTGCAGTTAATGAAAGAATCAGCGCTTTAGGGCGATTGAAGGGGGCGCTGTCTGATTTTCAAACGGCGACGGGCAAGCTGAATGAATTGGGTACTTTTGATAAGCATACTGCCAGTTCATCTGATGAAGGTATTGTTAAAGCAACAGCGGGTTTAAATGCAGCGGCCGGTAACTACCAGATCGAAGTGCAACAGCTGGCTCAGGCTCATAAACTGATTTCTAACGGTTATACCGATGGTGCTGCGGTTGTGGGTAGTGGTACTTTGGCTATTACAGCCGGTGGCAGCTCGTTTAATGTGACTATTGATAGTAGCAATCATACATTGGCTGGAATTCGCGATGCGATTAATCAAGCCACTGATAACACGGGTGTTAATGCCAGTATTATCAATGTTGATGATGGCACAGGAGGAACCGTATCCAAGCTGGTATTGACCGCAAGTAAAACCGGAATAGCAAATGCTATATCCGTTGCTGTAACAGAAAATGCAGCTGATCCAGGCTTGTCTGCTTTAGCCTATGGCGCAGGTGCTGGCGCAACAGCGTTAACACAGGTCAATGCAGCACAGGATGCCAAAATAGCTGTGGACGGGCAGACGGCCACCCGTTCAACTAATAATTTTTCAGATGTAATTCAGGGTGTTACGCTCGATTTAAAGAAGGCTCAGCCAGGTACCTTGGTCGATGTGAATGTGGTGTTAGATGAAGGGAGTATCAAGGATGTAACGGATGGTTTTGTTAAAGCCTATAACGGTCTAATGGGAATTGTTAAGGACTTGGGTAAATTTGATTCGAATAGTAAAGCGGCCGGCGCGTTACAGGGAGATTATCTGTTAAGAGAAGTCAAACAACAAATTCGCGGTTCAGTGACCGAAGTTGTATCCAGTGCGGCAGGTGCTTATAACTCACTGGCGATGATCGGAATTTCAGTGGATAAGGACGGTGTTATGGCAAAGGATAGTGCCGCTTTTTCAAAGGCACTGAAACAAAATGTTCATGCGGTCAGTGATGTATTTTCATCCAGTAACGGTGTGGCGGCAAGATTGTCTGGACGCCTGGATCAGTATTTACAATCGGGTGGGATGTTGGACACGCAGACGACGTCGCTCAATAAACAACTCAGACGACTGTCCGATGAGAAAGATAATGTTCAGCTCAGGTTGGATAATTATAGAAAAACCTTGATGAAACAATTTATCGCGATGGATGTCGCGGTTGGGCAGTTCCAAAGTAAGGGTGCGTATTTGGCACAACAGCTGGCTAAGCTATAATAATCAGGAGAGTATCAATGAGACCGAATATGTATCGAAACAATATTAATCAATATGCGGCTATTCATAATGAAACAGGGACGGAGGAGGCCTCACCGCATAAGCTGATTCAAATGCTGATGAGTGGTTTTTTGATGCGTGCTAATGCGGCAAAGGGCGCTATTCAACGCCAGGATTATCAGGAAAAAAGCGTACAGATTTCCAAGGCCGTTGGCATTGTTGGTGGTTTGATCGATGGCCTGGATATGGAAAAAGGCGGAGAAATTGCCGCCAATCTACATGACTTGTATGACTATATCAACAGACGCTTGTTTGATGCTTCGGCCAATAATGACGTGGCTATTCTGGATGAAGTCATCTCTTTAATGAAGGAAATCAAGGAAGGCTGGGATGCAATTCCTGAAATGTATTATGGTAGTTGATGAATCTTCGTATTGTCAGGCAGCAGTTGCAAGAGATTGAAGATAGCCTGGAACAGGCTGTTGCCTCGGCTGATTGGGAAGGCGTGTCAGCGTTGTTGGTAGAACGTCAGCGTTATATAGAAAATGTTTTCAGCGAGGGAATCCCCGAAACCGAAAAACATACATTAAGAACGATGCTTGAAGCTGTTCTTGAAAAAGATAAACAATGGGTTCGAGCGATTAATGCTCAAAAGCAACAATTGCATCAAAAGATTCAAATGCTGAATCAGGGACGAAAATCAATCCAATCCTATTGGAATAATGAGTAATTGATTGGATGTATGTCAACCATTTCTCAAATACAAGCTTGTGTTATTGACTATTTTGATCAATGCGCCATTAAGGTGGTTTTTCGAGATCAAAACAGAGCGATATGGTCATCTGCACTAGAACAATCATCCTATATCCCAACACAATATTGTCATGCTGCTTTGGACTTTTTCCAATGTTGTCAGCAGGATAAAATGGACTGGGTTGCAGATATTTCGATAATATTGCGCAATGAACACCAGGACGTTTATGGAGTCTGGCCGTTAACGGTTGCATTGCACAATAATCAATACATATTATCATCTTACGGGCAGCCCGTTCATCCTCCGCTGTTTGTGCAGGCATTATCTATCAAGAAAAAGAAAAAACTAGCCAAGCAATGTTTTGAATTATGTGAAACATTAGCACGGAAATATCAATTGTCTTCCTGGCAATCGATTGAATCTTACCCGCCGAATAAACATAGTCTGAGTGATTGGTATCAAGTGGCGTTGAATGCTGGTATGACGACACACATGCAACATGAATTGTTTGTGGACTTAAGTCTGTCAATAGCCGAAATCAAGCGGTATTTTAGAAAAAGTTATGGGTCTTTAATTAACCAGGGTTTGAGAGTTTGGAATGTCGCTGTTTTAGAAGGCGAGAATCGAGCTGTTTGGCGGCAGTTTCATGCACTGTATGATAGAGTCGCCGGAAAAAAAATTCGTTCTGAACGAGCTTGGGATTTGCAGTACCAGGCTATTGTTGAAGGACATGCGATACTCATTTATTTAACGGATGATCAAGGGGGGATGGTTGGTGGAGGATATTTTTATACCAGCCGTGATGAATGTGTTTATGCTGTTGCGGCATATGATCGTGCACTGTTCGATAAGCCATTAGGCCATGTTGTTCAGTACCGTCTCATTGAAACAATGAAAGACAAGGGGCTTCAATGGTATAAAATTGGGCCGATTGTTTATCCTCAGGATGCGCCGACACAAAAAGAATTGTCGATAGCGCATTTTAAGCAGGGTTTTTTGACACATTGCGTCCCTTCATTTTTGCTTGAGCGGTTAACATCTCAGAAATTATGAACGTTCCTTTAGTGCTTCGACTTTTTTCTTTAATTGCAGAGCCGTATGAGAATTCTCGTCTTGTGACAAAATAACATCCAACATCATCTCCACCGCATCATACACTTCAAGATCCATATATAAGTTACATAACTGTATTTTTGATGGAATATCATCTGGAAATAAAGCGATAAAGTGATTAAGGCTGTCAATGGCGTCCAGAGTATTGCCGGAAAGTTTAGATGCTTCGGCATAAAAAGGTAAATAAAGGGGAGAAATATCAGACAGACAGCGCAATGCCAACAGGGCATTTTCCTGATTCTCGCTGTCTATGCTTAATGAAGTGATGCGTATCAGAGCCAGTTCCCATAAATCTTGTTTGTCGTGGTTGATGACGCTATCGTAATTTTCAAGGGCTGCAGGGATATTGTTGTCCAGATCGTCGATATAGGCAGACAATAATGCTTTAAATGGTGCTTTTTCTTCGATTGGGGCCGGATGTTGTTCAAGGCCGGATAATAAGTCGCGTAGTTTATTTTTTTTGTGGTGGTTAAATAACAGCAAGGCCTTGGGCTTTATTAAAGATAAATCCGAATTGGCCTGCATGCGTTTTTTAAATCCGGTTTCTGTAGACGTTAAATAACGTTGAAATTGTTTGTTTAAAGCGTCCAGTTGATTTTTTATTTCTGCATCAAGTGAGGCTGTTGGGTGTTGCTGTTGCCAGATGGCGGCACGGTGATAGCTTTCGTCTTTTTCCCATTGTCCCAGAACCTGGGCAAAATCCGGGTTTTCTTTCAGTTCTTCCTGACGAATTTGGATGCGTTGGAGGCTGTCATCAATACAGTGTGTGAGTTGTTCGCAACCGGTCAGATAGGATTGGTAATAAGTTTCAGCAACAGCCTTGGCTTTTTCTGCACTCCAGTGTTCAATTTCGTTATCGTGGGGGGTGATAATGCGAACGAAAGATTCAATGCCAAAGTTTTTTACCAGGGTATTGAATTTACGATATTTCCTTTTGAAGGTCTGTTCAATTTTATCGAGCTCTTGCTTGTGCTTATAATTTTCAATTTCGCCCTGTTCATTATACATGGACGAATTGATGTTTAAGGCTTTGCTGGCAAGTTTATGAATGGATTGAATCTGAAAACGGGCCTGCTTGAGCTCTTGAGTGGCTTCGTGATAATACTGTTGCAGCTCTTCAGCAGAAGGCTCTTTTAAAGTGGGAATATCATGGTTAAAGTCATTTTCTATAAAGGCTATGCTGTCAGGCGAACAATATGGAATGCTATTAGCTTTTGCTGCAAATTGAGCTAGATTGAATACCTGTTTGCCTTCTTTTTTTGCATTTTCTCCCTGTAAATTCAGGTTTTGAAGGGCGATGAGAAAGTCGGGGTCTGAGGGTCTTTTTTCATTGCCATAAGTCTCAACTTCCAGTAATGAGGTATTAAAATTCGGGCCAAGTTCAGCTTCATCTGTGCCTTTTGAGTGGGTAATCCCTTCCTTGCTTAAACAGAGGTCAAAGCCGGCCAATAATACGCGACGGCAACCGCTTTGTAATGCAATCGCCAATGCACAGTTAGATACTGTTGATCCTGCAGAATGAAAGTTTTTTGGATTTAGTTTGCTTTGCCAGGGAAAACGGTTATCCAGATACAGGTTTACGCCTGGCCACTGGCTGATCATGTGGTTATCGACATGAAAAGAATGTATGAAAATAGACTCCTTGAACAAAAACATTTCTTTACTGACATCAATATTATCCGGTTGCGGATCAACCGAAACCACAATATCCGGCTCAATGTTGTGCTTAATGAGTATCCTGGAAATACGAGAGACGGCGAAAATAATCAGTTTGTCGCGGTTCTGTTTCACCCAGGGCAAAATATCAGCCAGAGAAGGGCCTCCGGCTAATACGATGCCTGTTTTATCCCGATAACGGTGACTTAACAGTCGAGCCGGTTGAATATTATCAGCAATATTTTTTAATTGAAGGACGAGAAAGGTTTTACAGCCAAGAGAAACTCTAAATTGAAATTCCAGACCTTCCAGGCGCTCAGCCACTGCCCAATTTATTTCAATATATTCAGGAATATGAGCTTGTTGGGCACAGATTGATTTTTTCAGGACAACATTACGAAGATAACTGTATTCTTTTAGGTGCAAATCAATCGCCTTTTGTTCCCAGTCATTGATACTGGTGAAAACGATGGCATCGTTCATATCATGCTCAATCAGGTGGTTTTCTTTCAATTGAGTCAGGATATCTTGTGGCTCGACAAATAAGTAGCGTGTGCCTGTAGGCAGGTTTTCCTGCTGGTTCAGGTACTTTGCCAGCAGCCCTGAATCCGTACCGATCAAGATATACAGGGTGTTTTCATTCAATAAAGTGGGTTTTAATTCTTTGTCATAAACGCTTTGCGCGCTGATTTTGGTAAACGCATCACGATTAACGCTGTATAAAAACGTTTCGCCAAAATCATTACGCTTGAGTGTGTTATTTTTAGAGGTGGTCAGGTTTGACTTCATAAAACTGGAATTGTGTGAGAAGTTGATAGTCTATATTTTAGCTGAAAACCACCGTTATTTGAGCTTAGGCAGCTCGCACTAAATACTCCACCAGACCTGCTTGCCTTTTTATCCTTCTTCGGCGTTACCTAGATGGATGTAGGTAAGGGGCGTGAGCAGGAGCGGAAGCTTTGCAACTCCGGTTACATAGCTTGCTATGCGCCCTCCGTTGCGCCTTGAAGATGAATAAAAATCCTGCGCAATCCCGGTAGCTTATTTATTACGCGCTACCTTACCGAAGCAAGCTCAGTACGTTTTGTGATTTTTGATTGGCCTGTGCCATCATGGCGGTTCCGGCCTGGCGTAAAATTTTCGCCCGACTCAGTGCGGCGGTTTCTTTTGCAAAATCAGCATCCATGATACGAGAGCGCGCGGCTGATTGGTTTTCGACTGACGCTTGTAGATTGGCAATGGTTCGGGTAAACCGGTTTTGTACAGCGCCTAGCCGGGAGCGGGCTTGATCAATGCCTTTTATTGCTGTGTCAATGGCATCAATCGCGGAAAGAATGTTGGCATTGGTGGCATTTGAGCCAATACTGGCGGCGGTGACATTGCTGATAGTGACGGACAAATTGGTGATATCAATCGATATTTGATTGTCGGCCGCAGTGTTAGGACCGACTTGAAAAATAACGCCACCGGATAAAGATCCATTAAGAATCTTTTTGCCGTTAAATTCGGTATTCGTGATAATGCGACTTATTTCGTTATTCAATTGATTAAATTCATTTTGTAGTTTTTCCCGGTCTGCGGTAGTGACCGAGCCCTCGTTAGCGGATTGAACCGCTAAATCTCGCATTCTTTGCAAGGTGTCAGTCAAAACACCCATGCCGGCTTCGGCAGTTTGAGCCGTTGAAATACCATCGTTGGCGTTTCTTATCGCAACCGACATACCTCTTATTTGTGACGTCATGCCATTGGCAATGGCGAGTCCGGCAGCATCATCTTTGGCACTGTTAATCCGTAGCCCTGATGACAAGCGTTCCATAGATTGATTTAAAGCCATGCTGCTTTTGGTGAGCTGTCTTTGTGTATTTAATGCACTGACATTTGTATTAATAATGAGTCCGCTATTAGCCATTTTTAGTACCCTATATGTTTTAAAGATTTGTCTATGGATAAGCAGATGTTGTGCCAAAAATAAAAAAGCGTGTTGTTATTTTGTAAGGTGTTGAAATTTCATAAAAAGTTGTTTTTGAGAGCTTTGTCAAAATTTTGGCAATTTTGTTAAAGGATGATGAATGATGGTCGATAGCATTGATAGCAGGACGAGTTATGTGTTAGGTAGCTATGCTTTTTGAACACATGAGAATTTAAATTTTTATTAAAAGAGAACAGGAGAAGAAAATGGTTAATTCAGTCGGTGGAGCTAATGCACCAGGTTTGGCGACAGCCCTGATGCAGGCTAAAACAGACCGCGAGAACCTGGAAGTTGCTGTGATTAAAAAAGGACAGGATATTGAGAAAGAGCGGGGCGAGTCAGCTGTCAAGATGATTAAAGCGACAAATCCTGGGAAAATCGATATAAAAGTGTAGATCCCGGTAGCTTGTTGGTAAATATTCAGAAATCCTCTCAACATCGCCTTCTTCCACCGGGAGAAGGCTGGGATGAGGGTGTCAAATAGTAAGGGATCTGAATGTTTACGTTTGTTGATGTAAACGATGAGCGGCAAAAGTTTGCCGCTCGTTCTGTCAGTTTTTATGTAAAATCAATTCCAGGACCATTTTGCTGCCAAAATAAGCCAGTAACAGCAGCGTAAAGCCCGCCAGTGTCCATTGAATTGCGGTTTGACCGCGCCAACCGTAACGCATACGCCCGACTAACAGAGCTGTAAAAATCAACCAGGCCAGGATGGATAGAACCGTTTTATGCGCCAGATGCTGTGCAAATAAATCATCAATAAAGATAAAACCACTGAGCAGAGAAATCGTCAGAAAAATGACGCCTACGGTGATCATTTGAAATAGCAATGATTCCATGGTCTGCAATGGCGGTAATGTCAGGATGATTTTCCGCGGAGGATGTTTTCTGAGTTGTTGTTCTTGAATGGCCAGGAAAATAGCCTGCAGTGCGGCTAGATTTAACAGGCAGAACGCCGTGAGTGAGCTGAAGATGTGAATGTTCATCGGCCAGCTATAATGGCTTGCCGGCTGTTTCAGGTCAAAGAAAATCAAATTCAACGCCAACATCAGGGCGGCTAATGGGAAAAAACCAATTCCCAGTTTGTCAATGGGCTTGGTCAGGCTGGAGAGCAAAAACAAGCCTGTAATAATAGCCGAAAGCGTTGAGCCAATATTAAAAAACTCAAAACTGATGCCGCCAAGTTGCCAGGAAAACCAGGCGATGAGGGTCAGGTGCAGTAGCAGGCCAATCCAGCCGGGAATCAGACTGAAGTGGCCGACACGTTCCCGCTGAATATCATAGAGCAGTAAAAACGTGCTGAGTAGATAGCCGAAAATGGAGGCGATGCCAAGAATTATGCTTATCATAATGATCAAACTGATTATTTTATAGTGGGTATGGTAATATAAACGGTTACAGAGGCATAGGTTTAAAGCCCGTTCAATATAACAGAGTAAAAGAAAAAGCATTATGTTTGATAATTTAACCGATCGACTGAGCGGTACACTCAAAAAACTTAAAGGTCAGGGGCGTCTGACAGAAAGCAACATCAAGGAAACCTTGCGTGAAGTGCGTATGGCTTTGCTTGAGGCTGATGTTGCATTGCCTGTTGTCACCGATTTTATTGAAAAAGTAAGGCAGGGGGCTGTCGGGCAAGAAGTACAAAAAAGCCTGAATCCTGGGCAAGCGCTGGTTAAAATTGTTCAGGCTGAGCTGATAAAGGTCATGGGGGAGGCAAATGAAGCGCTGAACCTGAAAACCAATCCACCGGCTGTCGTGCTGATGGCGGGCTTGCAAGGGGCAGGTAAAACCACAACAGTTGCCAAGCTCGGGCGATTCCTTAAAGAAACGGAAAAGAAAAAAGTCGGTGTGGTGAGTGCCGATGTCTATCGACCGGCGGCGATTAAACAGCTGGAAACGCTGGCTCATGATGTGGATTTGATCTTCTTTCCCAGTGACGCTTCGGAAAATCCAGTCGATATTGTTAATCGTGCGATTGATGCGGCCAAACGGCAATTTGTCGATGTATTGATCGTCGATACGGCGGGTCGGCTGCATATCGACGATGAAATGATGGACGAAATTAAAGCCCTGCATGCCGCCGTCAAGCCGATTGAAACCTTGTTTGTGGTTGACAGTATGACCGGGCAGGATGCGGCGAATACCGCTAAGGCATTTCATGATGCCTTGCCATTAACGGGGGTTGTTCTGACCAAGGCAGATGGTGATGCGCGTGGCGGGGCAGCACTTTCGATTCGGTATATCACCGGTAAGCCCATCAAGTTCATTGGTGTTGGTGAAAAAACAGATGCTTTAGAGCCATTTTACCCAGACCGGATTGCTTCGCGTATTCTCGGAATGGGGGATATGCTGTCCCTGATCGAAGAAATTGAACAAAAGGCTGACAAGAAAAAAGCCGATAAGCTTGCGCGAAAAATCAAAAAAGGCAAAAGTTTTGATTTAGATGATCTGCGTGACCAGTTATTACAGATGCAGAAAATGGGCGGCATGGGGGCAATGATGGATAAGTTGCCCGGCATGAATGAAGTTCCTAAGGAAATGCGTGATAAAGTCGATGATAAACATTTGGCGCGGCAAATTGCGGTCATTAACTCCATGACCAAGCAAGAAAGAAAATATCCGGATCTGATAAAAGGTAATCGTAAAAAAAGAATTGCAGCCGGTTGTGGTCAAGAACTGCAAGATGTGAACCGGATTTTAAAGCAGCATAAAATGATGCATAAAATGATGAAAAAGTTCAGCAAAGGCAATATGGCCAATATGATGCGCGGTATGAAAGGGAATATGCGTGGTATGCAGCGCTAATGAAAAAAGACTTTTTTAAATATAAAAACTTCACATATTCTGAAAATCGCGTAAAATAGGCCGATTAAATTTATACTTCAATTTTTTAAGGTGTTTGTTAAATGGTAGTCATTCGTTTAGCCAGAGGTGGCGCTAAAGATAGTCCTTTTTATCATGTTGTTGTAACCGATAGCCGTAACAGTCGCGACGGTCGTTACCTTGAACGTGTCGGTTTTTTTAATCCGTTGGCGAAAGGGCAGGAAGAAAAATTGCGTCTTGATCTAGAGCGTGTAGAACATTGGAAATCCAAAGGTGCTCAGCCTTCAGAGCGGGTTGTTAAATTGATTAAAGAAGCGGCTAAAGCAACACAAGAAGCTGCCTGAGTGCATTGACAGACAACGAGTATATTAACGTCGGAGAAATATCCGGCGTTTTTGGCGTTAAGGGATGGGTAAAAGTTTTTTCGTTTACTCAGCCGCGAGAGAATATTCTATGTTACTCGCCTTGGTTCCTTAAAAAAGGAAACACGATCAAGACCTTTAAGCGAACGGCTGGCAGGCGCCAGGGTAAGCTGGTGGTTGCCGGGCTGGAAGGTATTAATGATCCGGATGCGGCGGCAGCTTTGTCGGGTTGGGAAATTCTGATTAAAAAAACGCAATTGCCGGCAACGGCGAAAGACGAATATTACTGGGTTGACTTGATTGGTCTCGCCGTGGAAAACCTGGAAGGCGTTAAGCTGGGACAGGTGGAAAGTTTGCTGGAAACCGGGGCGAATGATGTGCTGGTGGTTAAACAGGGCGATACTGAACGCTTAATTCCCTTCATACAGCCGCAGACCGTGCGGCAGGTTGATTTGGAACACGGTCTGATTTTAGTAGACTGGGATGCCGAATTTTAATGGTGGTTAAACGCTTTGATGTCATCACCTTGTTTCCGGATATGGTGCAAGATGCTGCACATTATGGGGTGACAGGAAAAGCCATAGAGCAAGGACTCGTCGAGTTAGCGCTGTGGAATCCTCGAGATTATACCCACGATGTTCACCGTACGGTCGATGACAGGCCTTATGGCGGCGGCCCAGGGATGGTGATGAAATACCAGCCCTTGCTGGATGCGGTTAATGAGGCGAAGAAGGCATCTGCCGATAAATCCAGAGTGGTTTATTTAAGTCCACAAGGTAAGCCCATCACTCAACAATTGTTGAAGCAAGCCGACCCGTTTCAACAATTGATTCTGGTGGCAGGGCGTTACGAAGGCATTGATGAACGATTTGTTGCCGGAGTTTGCGATGAAGAATGGTCGCTCGGTGATTATGTGATCAGTGGTGGTGAGTTAGCCGCATTGGTTGTAATTGATGCGATGACCCGATTACAACCAGGCGTGTTAGGCGATGAGAATTCTGCCGAACAGGACTCCTATATGAATGGCTTGCTGGATTGCCCGCATTATACGCGTCCTGAACACGGGGATTTGGGTGTGGTGCCCGCGGTGTTACTTTCGGGTAATCATGCGGCGATTAAACGTTGGCGAATGAAACAGTCGTTGGGGCGCACATGGCTGCGGCGACCGGAATTGCTGATAAAAACTGAATTAACGGCGGAGCAGGATGCTTTGCTGGATGAATTTAAAAATGAGATTGATTAACAGGGTGCGATAATGACTGATATTATTAGAGAAATTGAAGCTGAACAAATGAGAAAAAATACGCCTGACTTTGGGCCAGGTGATACGATTGTTGTTCAAGTAAAAGTAAAAGAAGGCTCTCGTGAAAGATTGCAGGCTTTCGAGGGTGTGGTGATTGCAAAACGTAATCGTGGGCTCAATTCATCATTTACCGTCAGAAAGATTTCACACGGCGTCGGTGTTGAGCGTGTATTCCAGATGCATAGCCCGTTGATTGGTGATATCGACGTTAAACGTCGTGGTGATGTTCGTCGCGCCAAGTTATATTACTTGCGTAATCTGACGGGTAAAGCCGCTAGAATTAAAGAAAAATTATCTTGATAATCCGGTAATTTTAAAAAAAGGCAGCGTCAGCTGCCTTTTTTGTAACTACTCAGCGTAAATTCTTCTGTGGGCATAGGCTGTTGATTTATCA
>CAJXMF010000024.1 GCA_913056195.1 uncultured Methylococcaceae bacterium
AAGAAGGATAAAAAGACAAGCAAGTCTGGTGGAGTATTTAGTGCGAGCTGCCTAAGGTGATTGGGTTTGTTGCATGTGTCTGACCTGTTGCATACGTGCACCGATGCCTTGAGGCTCAATTAAACCCAATGCATAGGCCAGTACAATTAAAAGAAATAATGCTAAAGACAGGCTGATACGCCAGGTTAATGCCCTGGCGGTTCTTTTTGAGGCTTCAATATCATTTTCCTTGCGTTTAACCAAGTGTAACAAGGCTGCACCTAAGTTATAAACTATAAATAGAAAAGCGATGATGATTATGACTTTGATAGGCATGTTTTAAATCCTGAATAAAAGTTCATTTTCGGATATTTATGATGAAAAGCCAATCGTTATGAAAAAAAATAAACCCGTTCTGCAGTTTAGTTGGAAAATAGGTTTGGGCTATGTCGTTATGATGGTGTTGTTAATTTCGTTGGGAAATTGGCAAATCAGACGCGCGCATGAAAAAGAGCAATTGCTACAGGAAAGGCAAAAACAATCAAAATTACCTCCGCTCGACTTGAATGCCCTGCATAATCCTTCATTAAAACAATTACAATACCGCAGGGTCAAGGTCAAAGGCGTTTATGATAGCCGGCATCAAATCTTGATTGATAATCAAATGTATCAGGGGAAGGTTGGCTATTATGTTATGACACCTTTAAAAATTGAGGGCAAGTCGGAAGCGGTTTTAGTCAATCGAGGCTGGGTTCCGATGAATCAAGATCGACAGCAGTTACCTGAAATTGGGTTGACTGAAACCGAAGTGGTGATAAGTGGTCGCGTTAATCATTTTCCTCAAGTCGGCTATATGCTGGACGGCGCTGATATTCCAACACCGGGCTGGCCCGCTGTGGTGCAGGTTGTCAATACAGATTTAATTGCACAAAAGCTAGGCTATGCGTTGTCAGGATTTCAGATTGAAATGGATGCTGATCTTCCTGAAGGCTACGTCAGGGAATGGCGAATCGCAACAAAAATGCCTCCTGAAAAACACTATGCCTATGCCATGCAGTGGTTTGGATTGGCACTGACATTAACCATATTGATGATTTGGATGAGTTTTAAAAAAACTGATGAATAAGCCATTTAAAAATAATCGAAATATAATTCTGATTTTATTCGCGATAACAATCATTCCTTTTTTGATTGCCGGGTATCTGGCTCAGCATCCTGAATGGTTTCAACCGAGCACGAATCGAGGTGAGTTGATTCAGCCAGTGATCACAACGGAGCGTAACGAACTGGAGGGGTGGGATACGTTTTCAGTCGAAAATATAAAGGAATTAAACGGGCGTTGGGTATTGTTAAATATTGTTTCCAAAAAACCGTGCGAGCGAGATTGTCTGGACGCAATACATAAATCCCGGCAGTTGCGTTTAATGATGAACAAGGATTTAACCCGTATTCGACGGGCCGTTGTCTTTCTGGCTGACATTGATCCTGAAAACCTGGCGTCAATCTGGAAAGAAGATGAAAGGATCTTAAGATTAAAAGCAAAGCCTGAGCTGGCGAAAACATTACGTATGCTGATTCAAGAAGCGCCGGGAAACGATTGGTTGATATTAATGGATCCATTAGGAAATTTGATGATGAAATATCGTCCCGGTTTTGATCCGTATGATGTTAAAAAAGATTTAGCCAAACTACTCAGAATTTCACAAATAGGTTAAACGAGTTAACGCATGTTTAGAAAATTATCACTTTTTATAGTAATTATTGCATTCATTACGGTTCTGTTAAACAGCTATTTGCGCTTGACGGAGGCAGGTCTGGCCTGTGCCGACTGGCCCGCCTGTTATGGACACATAACGGGTCAATTATCACCCGCTCTGTCCGATGTTTGGCGGCAACTGTTAATCATTTCACCACAACAGATTGATTGGCCGCTACTTGCCTATCAGGCCAGTACAGCATTGTTAGCGGTGTTGAGCGTCTTGATGCTACTGCTGAGTGGATTTCAAAAACAGGCGCGACTTGTTGCTGTTGTAAATTCTGTGTCGTTGGCCGCATTAGCGGGTGCCTTAATCGCCTGGCAAATCTGGCCAGCGGCCTGGCAAGCCATGCCTTTAATGCAAACGCTGCAATGGTTTGCAGGGGTGATGGTGTTCTGGGGTGCCAGTGCTGTGTATTTCAGGATGCGGGACGGCTTGTGTTTAAGACAAATGCCACAAACCGGCCTGCGTTTGTTGGCCTGGTTCGGCATGTTATTGCTTGCTTTGCAAGTATTTTGGGGAGGCTGGGTCAGTAACAATTTTGCAGCGACAGTGTGCAATGGTTTTCCGTTATGTCAGGGGCAGTGGCTGCCCGATACGATTGATTTTTCCGCCGCCCTTAATATTATTCAGGGGCTTGAAACAGGACAAATCAGCACCCTGGATTATCCGGCTAAAATTGCGGCACTTTGGCTGCATCGGGTCGGGGCGCTGGTATTGTTCATTTATCTGAGTGTGTTGATGTGGCAAGCAACGCATGCCGGTAATCCCAAGCCCTTGAGACGCTGGGGATTACTGCTTAGTATCGTGTTGATCGGTCAGATAACGCTCGGTATTTTGATGTCCGTGATGCCTTACCCCATTGCGGTGATAGTGCTTGCGCATAGTGCATTTGCGGCATTGTTAATGCTGCCGTTGATTGCGATTGATGTCTATAGTGCGTATGAAATACCAACCCGCATGGGTGCTGAAGAACGAAAAGTGACTGAGATTGCACCCACGCCTGAAGCGATTATTCCGCCGCCAGCCATCGAAGTTGAACCGGAAAATGTATTATTTCGACTGAAGAAACAGTTACAAAAAACGCGTTCAGGCTTGGGCGGGGTATTGACGCAGTTATCCGGCCGTAAAATTGATGAAGATACGTTAGAAGAGATTGAGGCCAGTTTATTAATGGCAGATGTCGGTATCGATGTGACTCAGGAGATCTTGCAACATTTGACAGAAAATCTGGAAAAACATCAGTTAGAAGATTCCGAAGCGTTGACGCAAGCCTTGAAACAGTATCTTTATGAAATCTTGGCTCCCTGCAGTCAGCCGTTGCAAATTCCCGAGCAAGACCAGCCTTTTGTTATTTTGGTGGTTGGCGTGAACGGGGCAGGGAAGACCACGACCATAGGCAAGCTGGCTAAACGACTGCAGAATCAGGGGCATTCGGTTATGTTGGCAGCCGGGGATACCTTTAGAGCCGCTGCGGTGGAACAATTGGAAACCTGGGGCGAGCGTAATTCGATTCCCGTCGTTGCGCAACATACTGGCGCCGATTCCGCTTCAGTCATTTTTGATGCCGTACAATCGGCTCAGGCCAAGGGTATTGATGTATTGATTGCCGATACGGCCGGGCGTTTGCATACCAAGTCTAACTTGATGGATGAGCTCAGCAAAATTAAACGGATTATGGCCAGACTGGATGAAAATGCGCCGCATGAAGTGTTGCTGGTTTTAGATGCAGGTACTGGTCAGAATGCCTTGTCTCAAGCCAAGTTGTTTAATGAAGCCGTTGCGTTGACCGGGATTGCCTTGACCAAACTCGATGGTACGGCCAAAGGCGGGGTGATCTTTGCGCTGGCACGGCAAATTGGCGTGCCGATTCGCTTTATTGGTGTTGGCGAAGGGATTGATGATTTGCAGGACTTTGATGCCAAAGTCTTCATTGATGCCTTGTTCGACCAAGATTAAAGGACGTAAACCATGCTGACGTTTGACCATGTGAGTAAGCGCTATCCGGATGCCGGTGATGCTTTGCAGGATGTCAGCTTTTATCTGGCACCCGGTGAAATGGCATTTTTAACCGGACATTCCGGCGCTGGTAAAAGTACCTTGTTGAAGCTGATTGCCATGATGGAAAAATGCAGTCGCGGTCATGCCATCCTTGCCGGTAAAAACCTTAATCGCGTTAGTGAGTGGCAGATTCCGTATATCCGCAGGCAACTGGGCTTGATTTTTCAGGACTATAAATTACTTCTGGATCGGACTGTGTTTGATAATGTTGCCTTGCCGTTGGTGGTGTCAGGCTATCATCACCATGAAATAGGTCGTCGTGTGCGCGCGGCGCTGGATAAAGTGGGCTTGTTAGGGCAGGAAAAAAAATATCCTTTGGCCTTGTCGGGCGGGGAGCAACAGCGCGTCGGGATTGCGCGGGCGGTTGTCAACAAGCCGCGCTTGATTCTGGCCGATGAACCGACCGGCAATCTGGATCCGGAATTATCGGAAGAGGTCATGCATTTGTTTGAACAGTTCCAACAGGTGGGGGTGACGGTCTTGATTGCCAGTCACGATATTGACCTGATTTCCCGGATGAATTATCGCGTGTTAAAGCTCGATCATGGTCAATTGGTGCAGGAGGGGTGATGGCAAAGTCGCAACGGAAATCACAAAAATCGGCCAGCGAAACAGTCCAGATTTACCTGCTGGAGCATGTTCGCGTTTTGTTTGCAAGCCTTGGCCGCATCATGAAAACACCTTTTACGTCATTGATGACCGTACTCGTGTTATCGGTGACATTGACCCTGGCCGGTGGCTTCTATTTGATGGTCAAAAATATTCAACAATTAAGCGGCAGTCTCGAAATCAGTAATCAAATTTCGGTTTTTTTGAAAACAAACGTGCATGAACGGGAGGCCAAAACGCTGGCTGCAAGCATTAAAGCGCTATCCGAGGTTGATAAGCTTAAAGTGATTGGTAAGCGGCAGGCGATGGAAGAATTTAAGGCCTACAGCGGCTTCGGCGATGCGCTGGCGGCGCTGGATAGCAATCCATTACCGATTGTTCTGCAGGTGCAGCCCGTGGCAAAGTCTATGGATGCTGCTGCAATCAAGCGATTGATGGACAAGTTTGAGCGTTATCCTGCCGTTGATTTCGTACAGTTGGATATGCTGTGGGTGAAGCGCTTGCAAAGCATCAGTGCCTTGTTGGAGCGCGCTGTCATGGTGTTGAACAGTCTGCTGGCTGTGGCCATTATTTTTATTATGGGCAATACTATCCGGCTGGAGTTGCAGAATCGCCGCGAAGAAGTGCTGATTGCCAAATTAGTGGGGGCAACCCATGCGTTCGTGCAACGTCCTTTTATTTACACCGGTTTCTGGCTGGGGCTGTTTGCCGGGGTGTTGGCCTGGGTATTGATTAGTTTGATTGTATTGGCGCTAAGCGAGCCGGTTGAGAATATCGCCAGTCTTTATCAAGGACAGTTTGAATTATTGTTCTTAAGTTTTACTGAAACATTAGGCTTGTTGGCGGTTTCAGCGCTGTTAGGTGTTCTGGGCGCATGGGTTGTATTGTTTTATCAATTACGGCAAATACGACCGGCGTAAAATTGTATACGAAAGGAAGGCTTGTTCATGAGGAGGTTTTGAGCATAATGGGTTCATCGCGTCACCAAATTCTGTGGGAATACATGCCGTTACAGGACAAAGCAAGCGGTGCGAAGCAGAGTTTCTAAACCAGGCGTTCCCAAACTTCGTTTGGGAACGCGCAATAATCCATCACTCATCGAAGCCGTTGCGCCACTTCGTTTAAGCGTTCGGGGGTGCCAATATCCATCCAGAAACCCTGGTATTTTTCACCCGTGATATCTGGAGATGGCATGTTATGACGCAGTACGGCGCCTAACTTTAATGGCCTTGAGGGCAAGCTGGAAAACAGACTGGGATGAAAGACGCCAATGCCGCTATAGGTCAATTTGTTGGCGCCATGCTCTGCCAAAATGCCATCAGTCTGCAAATGAAAATCACCTTCCGGGTGGTGTGGAGGATTTGATACCAACACCAGATGCGCCTTTTTAACCCGATGTGTTTTGAGTGTGATTAAGGGGTAATCGCAGGCGATGTCGGCATTGATCAGCAAAAACGGTGCGTCGCCCAGCAATGGCAAGGCATGACGAACGCCGCCTGCCGTTTCCAGTGCGCTGTTTCCTTCATCAGAATAGCGGATCTGACAGCCAAAATCCTGGCCGTTGCCGGCAAAATCGCGAATTTTATGCCCTAGATAGGCCAGGTTGATCACAATATCATTGAATCCGGCGGCCACCAGTTTTTCAATCGTATATTGAATCAGGGGCTTGCCATTAACCTTCAGCAGGGGCTTGGGCAAGGTTTCGGTCAAATGTCGCATGCGTTCGCCGCGGCCTGCGGCCAGAATCATGGCTTTCATAGCGGTTCTGGATATTGGGGTAATAGCGTTTGGGTCAAAAACTGGTCAAATTCGGCCAGCTCGGGATAAGACTGACTGATCGCACGAATATAGCGTAAGGTACGCGGAATATCAGCCAGGTAGCCCGGCTTGTTATCTCGATAATGCAAACGGGCGAAAATACCGATAGCCTTCAAATGGCGTTGTAAGCCCATTAAATCAAACCATCGTTTAAATTGAGACGCCGTTGCCTGAATCAGTCCGGCAGAAAGCAGGCGTTGGTAATAATGATTCAGCCAGTCTTCTACGTGTTCATCGGGCCATTGCTGGTAACAATCACGCAGTAAGGACACCAAATCATAGGTGACAGGCCCTGTGACAGCATCCTGAAAATCAATCACCCCCGGACTGTTTTCAGGCACAACCATCAGATTACGGCAATGGAAATCCCGATGTACAAAGAAAACAGGTTGTTCCAGGGCGGAATGGATTAAGCAGGCATTCAGCTGCTGTTGTAATGAGGATGGGATGGGTACGCCACAATGATGCTCGGCAAACCAGTGGTAGAAAATATCCAGCTCGTTTTGCAGCAGGGCTGCGTCATAAGGGGGTAAAGGTAAATGTGCGGCCGGTAGTTGGCTGTGTAATTTGAATAAACAATCAAAGGCTGATTGATATAAGCTTTCCGCTGTTTCAGGGTTTAACCGGTCAAAAAAGCTGATTTGACCTAAATCTTCCAGTAGCATAAAGCCTTCGGTCAGATTATGGGCCAGAATATCCGGGCTATGAATGCCCGTTTGTTTAAGGATGGCAGCAACATCGATAAAACTACGGTTCTTTTCGCTGGCCGGTGGAGCGTCCATGACGATATGTTGTCCCTGTGTGTGCAGAACTCTGAAATAACGTCTGAAACTGGCGTCTTCAGACGCGGGCTGAAAGTCGCTGATTTCCAGCCCGAGGTCATTTTGGAGCCAGTGTTTTAGTAATTGAAGCCGCTTATCATGCGTCTCTCGGGACATTTATATCTTTATCCATTTAAACTAAGGTAAAATACAGCCCGCCATTCTAGACTATTTTTATACCATTACGCCACAACGCAGTTTATTCATGTCATTTCGCCGATTACTCATTTTAATCTTACTGCTGAAGTCGCAAAATCTCATTGCTGATAATAATGTTTGGAATTGCGAGCAGGGCATGGATGGCGAATGGGTTTGTCAGGGCGATAATACGGCTAAAACTGAACACAAAAAGGCGGTTGAAAAACCGCGGCCGGATCAGGTTGAAGCGCAATCACAAACAAAATCTACAGGCAAGCAGGTGGCGGCGGCTGAGACCGAATTCAAGCCAATTTATCATCAGCCGCCCGGTATCATCAATCGCCGGCCCGGCTGGAGTTGTCAGCCTGATCCTGAAAATGAAACCTGGCGTTGTAGTTTGAAAGGATTTGATCCCAAAGGACAGGCGCGAGTCGTTGACAATGAGGGGGTGCGAAATGGTTGGTTTGCCCCGGCTTATGATTTCAGGCAGGAGGAGATCTTCAGAACGCTGCAAGCCCAGTTGCCTTATGACCCGTGGATGAACTGTCAAGGATCATCGCCTGCTATCAAACGGAGTCTGCCTGAACCGCAGCGTGAGAAAGCGCCGATGGATGTGCATGCCGACTATTCCGAGGTGTTTGACAAGGAGGTGACCAGTTTTTATGGCAATGTCGATATAACGCGTGCCGATCAACGCATTCAGGCCGATATGGCCAGCTACAACAGTGTTTCGGAAACGCTGGATGCGCAAGGTAATGTGTATTATTCAGAACAGGAGCTGTCGCTGTATAGCGACGCGATTAACATGAAGCTGAAAACCGATGAGGCGCGTTTGCGTCATGCCTTGTTTATTTCACCTTCCGGGCCTATCCGGGGAGCAGCCAATGTGGTTTACCGGGATAATCGGTTTTTGTCACGCTACAGCGAAGCGTCATTCACCAGTTGTAAACCGGGTAATCAGGATTGGGTAATTCATGCCGAACGGGTGAAAATGAACAAGAAAACAGGTAAGGGCGCGGCCAAAAATGCCTGGCTGGAGTTCAAGGGTGTGCCTTTCTTATATACGCCTTATATTTCTTTTCCGTTGGACGATCGCCGTTTATCGGGATTTCTGGCGCCGACTTTTGGGAGTAATGCTAAAAATGGTCTGGATTTGGAAATCCCCTATTATTGGAGTATTGCGCCTAATTATGATATGACGGTGACACCACGTTATATGGCGCGTCGTGGCGGCATGCTGCGGACAAAGTTTCGCTTTTTAACGCATTGGACGAAAGGCCGCATCAATCTTGAATTTGTCCCCTATGATCGCTTACGGAATAAGCCGCGCTATGGTGGCGGGTTTAAGGCGCAATCGCAGTTTATGTCGAATTTGACATCAAATATTGATCTTAACTATGTTTCAGACAAAGACTATTTCAATGATTTGAATAACGCCTTAGGTTTTTCCAACACACGTCAGCTCCGCAGTATCGCCGATATTCGTTATCGGGAAAATTGGCTGAATTTTGTCGCCCGGGTTGAAAACTATCAAACCATCGACAGAAGTATTCCTGATACTTCCAAACCTTACCGAAAATTTCCACAAGTGCAGTTAGATTTGCAACATCAGTTTAATGAGATGCCACTGCAACTGGCGATGCACAACCAATATACCTATTTTTATCAGAGCAGTCGTGTCAGCGGACACAGGATTCATCTGCTGCCGTCGGTCAGCTTTCCGTGGCAAACGAACAGCGGCTTTATTAAACCTAAGTTTTCTGTGGCCTATACCTCATATATGCTGGAGAACCTGAATCCGGGACAACAATCTAATATCAGCCGAGTGGTTCCCATTTCCTCTGTCGATATGGGTTTGTTTTTTGAACGGGACTTTAAATTAGGGCAAGGCCGTTTGCGTCATACACTGGAACCGCGTGCCTTTTATCTGTATATTCCAAAAGTTAATCAGAGTAATATTCCACTATTCGATACCTCTTTGTACGATCTTAATTTCTATAGCCTGTTTCGGGAAAACCGCTTTAATGGGCCAGACCGGATACAAGATGCGAATCAAGTGACACTGGCATTAACTTCGCGCTTATTGGATGAGAAGACAGGGCGGGAATATTTGAAATTTAATATTGGCGAAATCTTTTATTTTCGTAACCGTGAAGTATTGTTATCTGGAACACAGCCGAAAACGGATAGCTTATCTAATGTCATCGCACAAGTCAGCAGTCAAATGAGCGATCATTTGTCGGCGACTTCAGCCGTACAATGGAATCCATACAGCAGTGATTTTACGCGTTTCAATGGCACTATACGTTATCGCGATCTGCCCGGTAAAATTATTAACTTAGGGTATCGCTATCGACGAGATAATCCGCTGCAGCCAACGACAATTAATCAGACTGATTTTTCAATCAAATGGCCATTATATGATAACTGGTTTGCCGTGGGTCGATGGCAGTATTCTGTAAAATACAGTAAAACCGTCGATAGTTTTATTGGCTTGGAAAAAGAGAGTTGTTGCTGGCGATTTAGCATACTCGGACGGCAGTTTTTGAATAACATCAGTAATTCAACGGCAGCCAAACAGAATTATGCCGTGTTTGTGCAACTCGAACTCAAAGGGTTGACACGTTTCGGCGATAAAGTCGATCAGTTTCTGGAAAAGAATTTACCCGGATACCGTAGACGGGGAAGATAAAAAATGCTCAAAAAAATATTCGTTGCCTTGTTTTTATTGCTTAGTCTGCTGCAAATCAGTCCTGCACAGTCGGAAATTCTCGACCGGATTGTCGCCGTGGTTGAGGATGATGTTATTCTCGATAGTGAGTTAAGCCGCGACACTGAGGCCATTAAACAAAGGCTTAAGGCGGATCAGGTGATGATTCCACCCGATTTTATTTTGCGTAAGCAAGTGTTGGAACGCCTGATTTTAGAACGCCTGCAATTACAGCGTGCCAAAAAGATCGGCATTCATGTCAGTGATGAAATGCTGAGGCGTGCTATCGCCGATATTGCCGCCAGAAATGGTATGGATGTTGAGCAATTTCGTCAGCAACTGGTAAGTCAGGGCATGAATTTTGCCGATTTTCAAAACTCTATTCGTAAAGAAATTATCATCAATCAGCTTCATGCTCGGGAAATAGGCTCCCGGATTAAAGTGACCGATAGGGAGGTGGCGCATTTTCTGGAAACCCAGGGTGAAGTCGGACAAGAAAAGGTTAAATATCGATTGGGACATATTTTAATCGCGGTTTCGGAAGCGGCCTCGGCGACAGCGATTCAAAAAGCGTTGGACAAAGCGCGACGTGTGGTTAAAGAATTGCGTGAAGGTGCGGATTTCAGGCAAAAAGCCATTTCAGTCTCTGATGGTGCCAATGCCCTGAAAGGCGGTGATCTCGGCTGGCGAACGGTGAGTCAAGTGCCAACACTGTTTGTCGATATCGTTACTAAAATGAAAAAAGGTGATGTGTCAGATCCCCTCCGAAGCCCGAGTGGTTTTCATATTATCAAAATACTGGATATGCAAGGACTGGATAAACATGTGATTACCAAGACACATGTGCGGCATATTTTAATTAAAACCAATGAGTTGATTGACGACAAAGAAGCGCAGAAACGTTTACGCGCATTAAAACGCCGGATCGAAGATGGCGATGATTTTGCAGCACTTGCGCGCGCCCATTCTGATGATAAAGGCTCGGCCATTAAAGGCGGGGATCTTGGATGGGTAGGGCCGGGCGTTTTAGTGCCACCCTTTGAAAGGGCCATGAACACGTTGAAAATCGGAGAAATCAGCGAACCTGTCCAAACGCAGTTTGGTTGGCATCTCATTCAGGTGTTGGGCCGAAAGAAGCAAGACGACAGTCTCGAATTTAAGAAGAATAAGGTCAGAGCCGAAATTCGCAAACAAAAAATGGATGAAGAAACCAATTTATGGCTCAGACGCTTGCGCGATGAAGCTTTTGTTGAAATTTATCTGGACCGGATTTGACGGATAAGGTGGACATGCAAGCGGGCGAAAAAAAGCAGCAAAAGCTTAAAAAACGGTTGGAAAATGTGCTTAAAGATAAGGATTTGCAACAGCAAAAACTTTTTTTGGCTGAACTTGAAAAGCAATTGAACGTGTCCCGGGAAGACTGTGCAGCGGCGTTGCTGTATCTTGTCTCTCCCGGCTTGTTTCAAAACTTGGACGGTTCTAAGAGCATGCAACATAAAAAAACAAGCAAGCCTCCCGTTATCAGGCCCGCCTTGCCTAAAAGCGTGCGCTACCGGCTGCATGTTGGCGCACTGCATGGGGTGAGCGAAGATGAAATTAAGCAGGTTTTGGTGCAGGAGTCCGGCGTTGATATTAAACGGATTACGCGGGTTGATATTAAGTCAGATTATACGGTTGTTGAACTGCCGGATGGCATGCCGGCCGATATTTTTCAGATACTCAGTGAAACTGAAATTCGGCAGCAAAAGCTGAATTTGAAGCGGTTGAGGCCGCAGCGACGCTATCGGCGTTATAAGCGATAAATGCATTTATCGCTATTTCCTGACTGAAAGACTTGGTTATTTGTTACCTTCTGCGGTATTCTGTACATTAAAAGGTCAATATTCAAAGTCTCTGTTATTTTAGCCCCTCATCCCAGCCTTTCTCCCAAAGGGCGAAGGAGGTGTTGAGAGGGACTCTGAATATTCACATTAAAAGTGATTCAAATAGTTTAAAACTACAGGAGTTTTATATGACGGCAGTCAGTTCTCAGGATATCGAGAATCAATTAAAAACCATAGTCGATCCTAATACCGGTCAGGATTTGGTGCGTTCCAATTCAGTCAAGACGATTGATGTGACTGGCGAAAAGGCGCGTGTTGAAATTGAGCTGGGATATCCTGCAAAAAGTTTTATTCCGGAGCTAAAGCAGACCATTGAAAAAACGCTGCAGGCTATTCCAGGCCTTAATCAAGTCGATCTGGCTATTCAGTCCAATATTGCGACTCATAGTGTACAGCAATCCTTAAAACCCTTACCCAATGTTAAAAACATTATCGCCGTGGCATCCGGTAAAGGCGGTGTGGGAAAATCGACCACTGCTGTCAATCTGGCGCTGGCACTGGTTGCAGAAGGGGCTGATGTCGGTATTCTTGATGCCGATATTTATGGCCCGAGTATTCCGACCATGCTGGGGTTGACAGGCTACCCGGCGAGTGAAGATGGCAAAACCATGGAACCTAAAATAGCCTATGGTCTGCAAACGATGTCGATCGGTTATTTGATTGATGAAGACCAGCCGATGATATGGCGAGGACCGATGGTCACCAACGCACTGCAACAGTTGTTGAAGGATACCAACTGGAAAGATGTCGATTACCTGATTATCGATCTGCCACCCGGCACGGGCGATATTCAGCTGACCTTATCGCAACAAATTCCAGTCAGTGGCGCTGTAATCATCACGACGCCACAGGATATCGCCTTGCTTGATGCTCAGCGTGGTTTGGGGATGTTTAACAAAGTCAATGTCCCGGTTTTGGGTATTATTGAAAATATGAGTGTTCATATTTGTAGCCAATGTGGCCATGAAGAGCCGATTTTTGGTGAAGGCGGCGGCCAGGCAATGGCAGAAAAAAATCAGGTTGAGTTATTAGGTCAGTTGCCACTGGATATTAAAATTCGTCAATATGCCGACTCGGGTCGACCTACTGTCGTGGCAGACCCCGATAGCCGGGCTGCTGAAATCTATAAAAGCATTGCTCGGAAAATGGCGGCAAAATTAGCCTTGAGGAGCAAAGATTATAGTCATAAATTTCCCAATATCGTCATTCAAGGCACATAGATTCAATTAAAATCTGATGTTACGCAGAACCTTATTTTTACTTTCCTAAACGCTGTTTGAGAACGCTGGGTTAGGTTCACTGCCATTAAGTTAAGAGATAACCCATGTTTCAAAACGGAGAGTCCGGGAACGAAAAAAGCCTTGTAAAGGGTAGGGTGGATGCGCTACGCTTATCTACCCTACAAGACTTGCCCCCTCTGCATTACCAAGTTCAGGCTTTGGAACACATGAATCAACAGCTCCGCTGTGACGGCCTGTAAGCAGAGCTGACAGGCATGCATTCCCAAGCAGGAGCTTGGGGAACGAGCTAACACTTTCCTTAACTTAATGGCAGTGTGGGTTAGGATTTGATTTATTCTCTTGAGTCTCCACAGAATGGGCGATACAACAAACGATTTTATGGCGTTAAGCCTGCCAATCGTGGCTAAAGCTGCTCCTTGTATATTAAGCACATCTACAACGTTCAATGTAACCTATACTCCGTAGGAGCGACTTTAGTCGCGATCAAACCGCGTAACATCAGTTAAAATGATTGATCAGGAAAGGGCGTAGCGGTTATCAACTACCACGCCCTTTTTTGTACTCAATGGCATAAGGCGCTTGTCTCTCGATTGACATCATATTGTCAAATTAGCGTCATCGTTTTGTCATGAACATGGCTTATGCTGTTTTCATGAATAAATGTATGAAAAAAAGAGAGGATGAGATGAAGCTGATTGATACTGTTCATAATGCCGATGTTAAGCTATTCAATAGCTTAATTCATTCACCAAGCTATAAAACATTAGGTCCCTTAGCCTTTTATGTCTCTAAAACCGGTGATGGTCATTTATATGTACTGCTGGGGCTGGGCCTGTTTGTG
Organism: uncultured Methylococcaceae bacterium; assembly: GCA_913056195.1. Lineage (GTDB taxonomy): Bacteria > Pseudomonadota > Gammaproteobacteria > Methylococcales > Methylomonadaceae > Methylomarinum. The sequence goes on from CAJXMF010000024.1 coordinate 13,859, forward strand.
GTGCAAGGGGCTGACAGTCTGTTTTTAAAGGCATTGTTCCTGGCCTTTTTGATCGAAAGGCCGATTTATTTTGTACTGAAGAACAGTTTCAAACGCAACAGACCTCAACAGGCATTACGGGGGTATAAAAGCCTTGTCGTTCCCTCCGACTTATTCAGCTTTCCCTCGGGACATTCATCTGCCGCCTTTATGGTGGCAACGATTGTGGCCTGGTTTCTCCCTGTTTTATTTCTGCCGTTATTGCTGTGGGCCATGCTTGTCGCCCTTTCCAGGGTGATTCTTGGCGTCCATTTTCCAACCGATACCTTGATGGGAATGGTGTTAGGTGCTGGAGTCGCTATGTCTGTATTGGCAGGTGTTATTGCATGAAAATATTTTATGGCGTACAAGGCACGGGTAATGGACATATTACGCGCGCGCGTTGCATGGTGAAAGCGTTACAGAAGGCGGGTTTTGATGTCGATTTCTTGTTTAGTGGACGCAAAAAAGACGATTATTTCGATATGGCCGTATTTGGCGATTGCCAATATCGAACTGGCCTGACATTCAATGTCGAAAAAGGCAAAATAAATCCTGTAAAGACTGTGCTTCAAAGTCATCCAGTAACCTTTATTCATGATGTATGGTCATTGGATTTGTCCGCTTATGACCGGATCATCTGTGATTTCGAGCCGGTGACGGCCTGGGCGGCCAAAAAACAAGGTAAGCCGGTCTTAGGCTTAGGCCATCAATATGCTTTTCAATACCCAATACCCAAGCGTGGTGCCGATTGGATGAGTGAGACGGTGATGCGCTGGTTTGCACCGGTCAATTTTGGGTTGGGCTTGCATTGGCATCATTTTGATCAGCCCATTTTGCCGCCCATTATTGAAACGCATAGTTGTACGAAGCCGTCCAGGCTAAATAAAATAATGGTGTATTTACCCTTTGAATGGCCTTCTGATATTGTCAAAGCCCTGGCTCCATTAACGGATTTTGATTTCCATGTCTATTCGCCGACGGCTTTCGAAAGTTCATATGATCATATCGTCTATCATCCATTATCCAGGACGCAATTTCAGAATGATTTGGATGATTGTAATGGCGTTATCAGCAATGCCGGTTTTGAATTGTTGAGTGAAGCGTTGCAGCTCGGTAAAAAAATACTGGTTAAACCGTTGGCGGGACAAATGGAACAAATTTCCAATGCGGCCGCATTGAAGCAATTAAATTATGGCGCGGTGATGGATGAGATTGAAACAGGCGCTATTTCTGAATGGCTGGATAAGGCGCAGGCTGTCAAAGTTGGCTATCCAAATGTTGCAGCGTTTATAGCTGAGTGGCTGGCGTCGGGCGAATCAGAAATGAGTTTGCCACAAATCAAGGCATTATGGGATAAGGTCAAGTTGCAAAGAATGCCTTAGTGGCGAGTTGTTGGACTGCTTATTAGATCACAGCCCAACATATCGGCTATGAAGTTGCTTAACTAAGTCCGTGTTTTTGTTTAAACAGTTTGACCAGTTCAGTCGGTTGTCTCTTTTTATTCTTTTTGTTTAAGACAAAGACAACGGTTTCGCCATTAGGGCCAGCGCCGATCTGCGTGAAGCGATAAGGTGCCTCGCCTGTTTTCAGAAAGTCTTTCATGTCTTCCCAATGGTTGAAAACATAAATACGGCCATCTTTGACAACTTCACCGTAAAAGCCTTCGTTAATGGCTTCGGTTTTGCCATCAAACAAATCGACCGCACCTATTCCCGAACGCATTTTTTTATCCTTTTTTCTAAGGCCAAAAACGATCGTTTCTCCGTGAGGGCCGGCGCCAATACGTGTCAACCTAAATGTTGTTTCGCCTAATGTTACAAAGTCATTGTATGTTTTGAAGTCATCGAAGACATAAACCCGACCATCTTTATAGACTTGATAGTAATCGTTTACGTTATAATGGGGCGCAGCAACAACCAGGCTGCTTGCGAACAGGCTGGCTGCCAGCAATAAAGAGCGGGATTTTAATTGCATAGTATTCTCCAAATTTAAAAAAAGGACTATTTTAAAAAGCAAACATGACAATACGATGACGAAGCGGCATTAATGGCAATAAATTTTTGTTACCTGTCATATTTTTGTCATATAGTTTTTGTATGATGAAAGCTCTTTAGGATTTTATTCCCTTGTTAATTTTCACCCATAGTGAGAGATGCGTATGAAATTTACTTTTTCAGTTAATTCTGCTGTCAAAACGGCAGGCTTGACAGTTGGCCTGTTATTGAGCGGTTCTGCGCTGGCTGTACAAACAGTTGATGCAGGCGTTCCAGAATATCAAAGAACCAGTGGTGTATCGGGTAATTTATCCAGTGTCGGTTCCGATACGCTGGCTAACTTGATGACCTTGTGGGCGGAGGAGTACAAACGTCTTTATCCGAATGTCAATATTCAGATTCAAGCGGCGGGGTCTTCAACTGCGCCACCTGCATTGACTGAAGGGACATCAAATCTGGGGCCAATGAGCCGCAAAATGAAAGATAAAGAACGTGATGCCTTTGAAAAAAAATATGGCTATAAACCCACGGCTATTCCTGTCGCCATTGATGCCTTGGCGGTTTATGTCAACAAAGACAATCCAATTAAAGGTCTGACGATTCCTCAAGTTGATGCTATTTTTTCATCAACCCGCAAATGTGGCTATCCAGAAGATATTACAAGATGGGGTCAGGTCGGTTTGACAGGTGCCTGGGCAGATCGTCCTATCCAGCTTTATGGTCGTAATTCTGTGTCGGGTACCTATGGCTATTTCAAGAAAAAAGCGTTGTGTAAAGGCGATTACAAAAACAACGTCAATGAGCAACCCGGATCGGCTTCTGTTGTTCAGTCTGTGACCAGCTCTTTGAATGGTATTGGTTATTCCGGTATTGGTTATAAAACATCAGGCGTTAAAGCGGTTGCCCTGACTAAAAAAGAAGGCAGACCTTTTATTGAAGCGACACCTGAAAATGCAGTCAGCGGTAAATATCCATTAGCACGCTTCCTGTATATCTATGTCAACAAAGCACCTAACAAGCCATTGCCACCGCTGGAAGGTGAGTTCTTAAAAATGGTCTTGTCAAAAGTGGGACAAAACGTAGTTATTAAAGATGGATATATCCCGTTACCCGCAAAAGTTGTTGAAAAATCTTTAGCAAAGTTGCAATAAGGGACTGGGATAATATAGGGATAAAACAAGGATGTTGACACGGATGTGGTTACCGGATTAATTTCTCTCCCCCCTCAAGAGAATAGTTCGGAATAGACAGGCTCAAATGTTATATTTGAGCCTGTTTTTTGTTTAAACGTAAAAGGGCGTTATGACTGAAATCATCGAAAAACACATGACCGAAAAACAGCACCCAATGGCCAGTCCAGCTTATCAGCAATGGCGGCTACTGAAAGACAAGCTGGCCGCGTATGGCGTGAGAGGTGGCGGCTTGGGTGTGATTGTGGCTATTGTGCTGATTTTCTTTTATTTACTGTATGTGGTTTATCCGTTGTTTGTTACACCCTCAGCCGAACCGGTTAAAACGTATTCAGTACCTGCTCTGGAATCCGGCAAGACCGTTTTTTTGAGCATGGAAGAGCAGAATGAAATCGGCGCACGTTTTACCGATACCGGCCATATTGTGTTTTTTCGGATAGCGGATGGGCAGCCAATTAAAGAAGACGTCATCCCGTTGGCTGAAAATCAAATCATTACCAGTTTCAATCATGGGCGCCTGGATAAAGGCGTCTTTGCGTATGGGTTATCCGATGGCTCAGTCATCGTGGTTAAAACGTATTATAAGGTAACCTATCCAAACGATGTCCGTTTGATTACGCCCGAGATTCAATTTCCATTGGGCAAACAACCGATACAGTTAGATTCAGAAGCCAATCCATTAACCCGGTTGACACTCCGCCTGGGCGAAGATGAATCCACTATCATTGCGGCGACAGCGGATGGACGGCTGATGATGAGCCGTTTTATGCGTGAGGAATCCTTGTTTTCGGATGAGGGGAGTTTCGAGCGTACAAATACGGCATTAGATATTGATGCCAGTCAGATTGCATTTATGTTGCTGGATAAAGAACAACGCGATCTCTATTTGGCCAATCGCAACGGCGATATGAGGGTGTTTGATTTAAGCAATAAGGAGGCAGCAAGGCTTATAGACAAACAGCAGGTGGTGAATGAAGGCGAAATCAGTGCGATGGAGTTCTTAAATGGTGAATTGTCAGTTTTAATGGGTGATACGAAAGGGCTGCTGTCGCAGTGGTCACTGGTTAGGGATGAGCACAATCATAGATCATTTGAACTGATTCGATCGTTTAAAGTATCCGATCACCCGATTATTCAAATCAGTCCTGAACAGCGTCGTAAAGGCGTTATGGTTGCCGATGACTCGGGTGTGATTGCTATCTACCATACCACGGCTGAACGGGAATTGATTAAGCGAACCTTGCCGACAGCGGCGAGTATGTTGTCATTATCGCCCCGAGCCAATGCCTTCGTTGCGCAAACTATTGATGGGAAAATACGTTTCTGGCATGTGGATAATGAGCATCCGGAGGTGTCTTGGAAGTCAATCTGGGGAAAAGTCTGGTATGAAAGTTATCCCAAACCCGAATATATCTGGCAGTCGTCGTCATCGAGTAACGACTTTGAACCAAAATACAGTCTGACGCCATTGCTGTTCGGTACCTTGAAGGCCGCGTTTTACGCCATGTTGCTTGCCGTTCCCCTGGCCTTGATGGGCGCCGCCTATACCGCGTATTTTATGGCGCCGGAAATGCGTAAACTGGTCAAGCCTACTGTTGAAATCATGGAGGCTTTACCCACGGTTATTTTGGGTTTTCTGGCTGGATTATGGCTGGCCCCTTTTGTTGAATTACATTTGTTATTCATTTTTTCGATATTTATCATTGTCCCCCTGGCTGTATTGGGCTTTTCCTGGTGTTGGCAATATTTGCCCAAAACATTACGGCAATCGATTCCAGCCGGCTGGGAAGCGGCCATTTTAGTACCGGTTATCATTCTGGCGACCTGGTTTGCATTCCTCATCAGTCCAGTATTCGAGTCCTGGTTTTTTGATGGCGATATTAAAATGTGGATGAACACAAACTTTGGTATCGGTTATGACCAGCGCAATGCGCTGGTGGTTGGGATTGCAATGGGGTTTGCTGTGATTCCAACGATTTTTTCCATTGCTGAAGATGCCATCTTCAGTGTGCCGAAGCACCTGACTGTCGGCTCGTTGGCGTTAGGCGCAACACCTTGGCAAACGATGATTCGCGTCGTATTATTAACCGCCAGCCCCGGTATTTTTTCAGCCGTGATGATTGGACTTGGCCGTGCTGTTGGTGAAACCATGATTGTCTTGATGGCGACCGGAAATACGCCGGTGATGGATTTGAGTATTTTTCAGGGTATGCGAACATTGGCGGCTAATATTGCCGTGGAAATGCCAGAAGCGGAACTGGATAGTACGCATTACCGCGTGTTATTTCTGGCGGCCCTGGTGTTATTTGTGTTTACTTTTGTTTTCAACACACTGGCGGAGTTGGTTCGTCAGAATTTACGTAATAAATACAGCTCATTATGATGAAAAACTGGTTTAAAAGCGGAACCCCCTGGGTTTGGTTGAATGCGGGAGCCATCAGTATTTGTCTGATCATGGTTATTGGGCTGGTTGTCCTGATTGCAGCGCGGGGAATGGTGCATTTCTGGCCAGTGAATATTTATCAAATTCAGTATCAGGATGACAAAGGGGAAAAAACCATTGTCGGCGAATGGGTCGATACTGTCATTTTGTCAGCGGCACAGGCTAAAGAGGCGGGTTATCCGATATTAAATAATGCTGATCATCTGGAACAACGGCTGATTAAAACCGGAAATCGTGATCTTACCGGCAGGGATTTTCTCTGGATTGATGCGCAATACCTCAAAAACGAAAAAAAGCCTGAAGACTTAATCAAAATCGAACGGCGTGAGTGGGGGAATTTTTATGGCCGTCTGAAAGCGGTCAAAGAAAATGGCAAGATCATTGCCGAAGGTGATGAGGCCTACCCTGAAGTATTGCCGCGTATTGATCGCGCGCGGGATTTATATGAGCAAATCGAACACCTGCAAAAAAAGGAAATTGGCTCGATTAACTATGCACTTGAGCGTTTGCGCTTGAAGCAACGACGTTTGGAACTGGAAGGCGCATTAGACGAGCATGCCAGGCAGGAGATCACCCGGGAAAAGGCTGAATATCAGCAATCGTATCAAAAAATCCGCACACAAATTGCTAAATTGAACCAGGCTATTATGCGTGATAGTTTGGTTGCCGAAACCGGCGATGGGCAAACAGCAGAAATACCGCTTAAAAAAGTGGTGAATCTAACCCGGCCGAATGCCATGAACATCGGCCAAAAAATGGCCGAATATCTACGCCAGCTTTACGCCTTTGTTACCGAAGATCCGCGTGAAGCGAATACCGAAGGCGGTATTTTTCCAGCCATATTCGGAACCATCCTGATGGTGATGGTGATGGCCGTTTTAGTTACGCCATTTGGCGTTATCGCGGCGGTTTACATGCGTGAATATGCAAAGCAGGGATTTATCACCCGGGTGATTCGGATTGCTGTCAACAATCTGGCCGGTGTGCCCTCGATTGTGTATGGGGTTTTTGGACTTGGTTTTTTTGTCTATTTTATTGGCGGCAACATTGATGATTTGTTTTACCCTGAAGCGGCGCCGGCCCCTGTATTTGGTACCCCGGGTCTGTTATGGGCCTCATTGACGTTGGCTTTGTTGACCTTGCCGGTGGTTATTGTTTCAACCGAAGAGGGCTTGTCCAGAATTCCAAAGTCAGTCCGGGAGGGCAGTCTGGCATTGGGCGCGACCAAGCTCGAGACCTTGTGGCGGATTGTCTTGCCAATGTCCAGACCCGCCATGATGACAGGCTTGATTCTGGCCGTTGCGCGGGCGGCAGGGGAGGTGGCACCCTTGATGCTGGTTGGTGTCGTTAAACTGGCTCCCACCTTACCGCTGGATGGTAACTATCCATTTTTGCACCTGGAGCGCAAATTTATGCATCTCGGTTTTCATATCTATGATGTCGGTTTTCAAAGCCCTAATGTGGAAGCGGCCAGGCCTTTGGTTTACGCGACCTCGTTATTGTTAATTATGGTGATCATTGGATTGAATCTTTTCGCCATCAATGTGCGTAACAGTCTGCGAGAAAGATATAAAGCCCTGGATAATTAAGCTGATCTGATGCGCCATCACGTCAAGTAATCTGATTAATGAGTAATATAATGACAACATCAACACAAACCCATACGATTGATATCAATGCCTTGATGCAGAAGCAAGCCGAGCCAAAACAGGACGATGAGACAAAAGAAGAAGGTTGTATCAAGATTCAGGACTTTAACTTGTTTTACGGCGAAAAACAGGCCTTGCATGGCATCAATATGGATATTCCAAAAAAGAAAGTCACCGCCTACATCGGCCCCAGTGGCTGTGGAAAATCGACGTTGCTGCGCAGTATCAATCGTATGAATGATTTGATTGACAGTGTCAGAATCGAGGGCAAGATTCTTCTGGATGGTAACGATATTTATGATAAATCGGTTCATGTCGCCGATTTGCGGCGCCGGGTAGGCATGGTATTCCAAAAGCCTAATCCGTTTCCTAAGTCGATTTATGAAAATGTCGCTTATGGATTACGTATTCAGGGAATTAACGATCGCCGGATTTTAGATGAGGTTGTTGAAAAATCCTTGCGTGGCGCGGCGTTATGGGATGAAGTCAAAGACCGGCTTAATGACAACGCGTTAGGCATGTCAGGTGGTCAGCAACAACGTCTGGTTATCGCTAGAGCCATTGCTATCGAACCTGATGTCATGTTGTTGGATGAGCCGGCATCTGCGCTGGATCCGATTTCGACCTTGAAAATCGAAGAGTTGATCAATGATTTAAAAGAAAAATATACCATTGTGATCGTGACCCATAATATGCAACAAGCCGCCCGTGTTTCTGATTATACGGCGTTTATGTACATGGGCGACTTAATTGAATTTGGCACAACTAACCGGATTTTTACAAATCCGGAAAAAAAGCAAACCGAAGATTATATTACTGGCCGATACGGCTAAAGGAGCGAACAGGTGGATACTAAACGATTTGGACAGCATATTTCGCACCAGTTTGATAATGAACTGGAAGATATTCGAAATAAAGTGTTGACCATGGGCGGCGTGGTTGAAGAACAGATTGTTCAGGCTGTAAAGGCCTTTACCCGGGTGGATATAGAGTTAGCCGAAACGGTTATACAACAAGATGATGTGGTTAATAGTCTGGAGATGGACATTGATCACGAATGTACCGAAATTCTAGCAAAACGCCAGCCTGCGGCATTTGATTTACGGCTTTTGCTGGCCACCATTAAAATAATCACCGATTTGGAACGAATCGGCGATGAAGCGTGCCGAATTGCAAAGATGAGTATTCAACTGGCTAATTCGGAATATTATCATGAAGGCTTTCATGAAATTCAACACTTGGTCGATATGGTCAAAAAAATGCTGCATCAATCTTTAGATGCCTTCGCTCGCATGGATCTGAGCCAGGTGGCAGAAATAAAAAGTCAGGATGTGCGGGCGGACCGGGAATATGTCAGTATCGTACGCCAGTTGATTACACGGATGATGGAAGATCCACGCCATATCAGCCGGGCTCTGGATATTTTATGGATCGCCCGGGCCCTGGAGCGCATTGGCGATCATTCCTGTAATATCAGTGAGCAAGCTATCTATATGGTGAAAGGCAAGGATGTCCGTCATACTACCCAGGAAGAGTTTGAACAAGCTTTAACTGAAAAGCACTAAAAACGCATCGATATTTCAAGGCAGGCTATTTATACGCTTTGTACATTCATGTACGAAATAAAGCCAGGTACAAAAATGTATTGGCAAGTGAGCAAAAACCGTATAAAATGGCCGCCATCAATTCAAGACTGATGCCTCGGTGGCGAAATTGGTAGACGCACGGGACTTAAAATCCCGCGGTGGCAACACCGTGCCGGTTCGATTCCGGCCTGAGGCACCATCCCTTCTATATTTTTTATTCTTACCTATATTCTATTTCAGCTTACTCGTTTTTAGCACGTTTAAGTCATGACGAAAACGCTTGTCGGGTTTAAAAACATCAAAAAGACATCACACTTTTCCCTCAAAATCGCTACAACACAACTGATTCGTAAATATTTAGAGCCTCCTGCTATTTGATAACCTCATCCCGGTTTTCTCTCAAGGGTAGAAGGAGAAATAGAGAGGGATTGGCATTGATTCAGTTAATTTTAGCAAGCCCTATAACCTTTGGGTTTATAATTGAATTTACATCGCAATGGCAGTATTCTAAGAAGTGTTTAACTTACATGGCTTGACATGATCGAACCTGTTGCGTTAGCTGATTTTTTTATGAGTTTTTTTACGGCCGCCCTGATTATTTTAACGGCGGTCGTTTATGTTGCGCTTTACACCTGGGCGGAAGTTAAACACAAACGTCTTGTAAAATACGCCTCATGGTTCGTTTATGCCGCATTGATCGGTTGCGTACTGTTGTTCTCCCGGATTATGCATTTGAATGGATATTGGCAAATTCTCTCTGTTTTAATGGCATTGGGGTATTGGTGGATGCCGCGTTTGATTTTACGTTTATGCGTGGCGACGCATGAGGAGGATGCGGGGTAAAAATAATGTCATCATGATAGTCACTGTTTTCTACATAATTATAAATATTTATCCTGAATAATATCTCACAGGAGTTGGGTATGAATGAGAATCGTCCTGTTTGGGCATCGGAGAGCTTTTGGAAGAAAGTCGCTGTTTGGGTGACAGCCGGCTCTTTTGTCATATTAATTTTTCTGACTTTTGATTCAATCAGTCAGATTACTGCAGGCGGTAGCCGAGTGGCTGCCTACACTGTCATTAACAAGAAAGTGACCTATCGTTTTGATAAAACTAAAAATCGCTATCAGCCGGTTATTTTAGACCAGGATGAGCCTTTATTCGGCCAAATGCTGGATGAAAAACAGGCGTATGAATTGGTTAATTTAGGTAAATTAACTATCCAGGCTAAAAATTGCATGAATTGCCATACTTTATTGGGAAATGGCGCTTATTATGCGCCGGATTTAACCAAGGCCTGGTTAGATCAAGGCTGGGGAACTGCGGCCTCGCGTGAGATGTTGATGCTGCAATTTCTACAGAACCCGGGGAAATATGCCAGAACCTATGGTACGAATCGCAAAATGCCACAGTTGGGTATCACCGAGAAAGAGGCAAAAGGCATTATTGCGTATTTGAAGTGGATGTCGACGATTGATACCAATGGATTCCCAAATAATTTTACCGCAATTGACGCCGAGGAGGACTAATCGTGAGCAGTCAAGCAATCAATTCAAGCGTTTCTAAAGTCATTCGTCCATTATCAATGGATAAATTGAATGGCGGTCAAAAGCTGGCGGTACATTATTTTACAGTTGCCATGATTCTGTTTATGGCACAACTGCTATTCGGTCTGCTCGCCGGTATGCAATATCTGATGCCGGATTTTTTGTATAACACCCTGGATTTTAATGTAAACCGTATGGTGCACATCAACGCTATGATCGTGTGGATGTTATATGGTTTTATCGGTTCGATTTACTGGTTTCTGGAAGATGAAAGCGGTGTTGAAATTGTAGGCCTTAAATGGGGTAAGATCGCCTTCTGGGTGTTGACGGTTGCCGTCACCATTGTGGTATTGGTTTATTTACTGGTGCAAACCGGCAGTGGTACAAAGAGCAGCATCTGGCTGATTAACGAAGGAAGGGAATATATTGAAGCGCCACGGTGGGCGGATATCGGTATCGTAGCGGTGGTACTGGTGTTTTTTTACAATGTCGCCGCTACCTTTTCTAAAGGTAAATGGTCGGGAATTGCCGGTGTGTTGACGCTGGATTTAGTCGCGCTGGCGGGGTTGTATATAGCCGGTATGTTTTATACGACGAATATCAGTGTTGATCAATATTGGTGGTGGTGGGTCATTCATCTGTGGGTTGAAGCGACCTGGGAAGTGCTGGTGGGTTGTATTATGGCCTGGAGTCTGATGACCCTGCTGGGTGTGCGTCGAAAAATCGTTCAGACCTGGTTGTATATTGAGGTCGCGCTGATGTTTGGTTCTGGCATTTTAGGGTTAGGGCATCACTATTTTTGGATTGGTACGCCAGAATACTGGCTGACCATCGGTGGATTCTTTTCTGCCTTGGAGCCGATTCCATTAGTGGCGATGGTGGTACATTCCATATACGATTCGGGTGTCCATCATTTTAAAACGCGTAATCACCCCGCATTTGCCTGGATTATCGCGCATGCCTTTGGTAATTTTTTTGGTGCGGGCGTCTGGGGCTTCATGCATACCTTGCCACAAATCAATTTGTATACACACGGCACGCAATGGACGGCCTCTCATGGGCATTTGGCTTTCTTCGGCGCCTATGCGACGATCAATATCGCCTTCTTCTACCTGGCGGTGCAAAAAATGCGCGGCGATTGTTGGATGGGTGGCAATATGCCGGACAATGGCTGGAAGTGGAAAGCCGCTATGGTGTTATTAAACTTAGGCGTGGTGGGGATGACCGTCGCCTTGTTGATTGCAGGCTATGAACAATCCTTTATTGAACGGGCAGTGGAAGGTTCGACCTGGGGCGGTTATTTTGCGGCACAGAGCCATCCGTGGTTTATTCAGGCTATGGTTTGGCGCATGGTGTTTGGGGTGATGACTTTTATCGGTGGTATTTTGCTATTTTGGGATTTACTCACCATCGGTAAATACGAGCCGCGTCCGGCTGTGGGTGTCAGTCAGTGATTTATCGTTTTGCATGACTGAAATTTTCGCGATTGCAGCTATTCTCATGGCAGGCCAGTTCTGGTGGTCTGCCATGAGAGCACGCGAATTGGCGCTCAATGCAGTGATGCGCTATTGCCGAAAAATGCAGCTTGCCTTGCTGGATGATTGTGTGGCGTTGACAGCGACCTGGCTCAAGCGTGATCAACGCGGAAAATGGCAGCTCTGGCGCCGTTACAGCTTTGAGTTTACCGTCACAGGCTATGAACGCTATCAAGGTCAGATAACCTTACTGGGACAAAAAATCGAACGGATTATTACAGAGCCTTATCGTATAATCGATGACCCCGATTCAAACACGCTGCATTAAACGATGAAAAAACACACCAACACGACGACTCCATCGCCACAAACCCAGGAGCAAGCCCTGAAAATAGCGCGGGCCACGCAAAGACCCGGGCAAACCAAAGAACAGACCAAACTGATTGCCCAAGGCATTCAGAAAGGTATTGAACAATACAAAAAACAACAAAAAGCCAAAGCGCGGGAACTCGATAAAAATCTGAAAAAAGTGCGTCGGCAACTGCAGCAGGCAGACGATACAAGGCAGGAGACATCAGAGCGGCCAGCTGACATTGTGGTTAAACAGAGCAAACTGGCCTGGATTTTATTGATTTTAAGCTGGTTGTGTTTTGCCGCTTATGTGTTTTTTATCGCTTAATCTAAAAATTGTACCGGCTTTACACATTTGCCATATTGGCAATTTCGACATCGGCAATAATTTCAATCGCATTCCCATCAGGATCCCGACAAAACAACGCCTGTCGTCCTGAGATACTCACGGTGTAAGGGATGTCGGCATCATCCAGTCGCTGTTTTACCGGCGTAATATCGGCAACAGTCACCGCAACATGACGATCACGCCCGCCATGGGGAGGACGCCCGGTTTTAGGATCGGGGCTGGGTAATTCCAATAAATGAATCTGACAATCACCGACTTTCAACCAGGCACCAGGAAAGGCCAGTTTGGGACGATTGGTTTGCTCCATACCTAAAGTATCGATATAAAATTTTAACGACTCTTGTGTATTGGAAACCAGCATACTGGCGTGATGAAGTCTGTATTCGATTTTTGTCATAAAGTGTAAGGTTTTTAGTCCGAAGATGCGCCATTATAACCTGATTTAACGAAAATGCTGCCACCGCTGTAATGATTGCAACGTATCATGTGTCGGCCGATATTCTGCGCCACACCAGCCACGATAAGCGGACTGATCAATCAACTTGAACAGGTGTGCAAAATCGACCTGTCCGCTACCTGGCTCGCTCCGGCCAGGGCAATCGGCAAACTGAATATGGCCGATTTTATCTACATGCTGTGCTAAAAAACCGGCGCAGTTTTCGCCCATTTTCTGCATGTGATAAATATCATATTGCATCGCCAGGCCAGGGTGATTCAATTCGGCGAGAATATCGAGCATCGCCTGGCCAGAGTCAATCAAAAATCCCGGCATATCCTGGGTGTTGACGGCTTCGAATACCGTTGTGATGCCTAACGGACTAAAACGCTCGGTGGCGTAGAGCAGGTTTTCCTTGAATGTCGCAACATAGTCGGCTTTCCGGGCTGCGTCAAAACAGCAGCCCGGCAAGATATTGATTGCCTCAGGTTTTAATGCCTCGGCATAGCGCAGTGTTTGCTCAACGGCTTGACGAAACCGGGCTTTTTTTTCAGGAATAGCGGCCAGGCCTTCGCCGCCTTGCAGCAATGTGTCGGCATCGACGTTAAATAACACCAGTTTAAGTTGATGTTGCGCTAATTGTTGTTTGATCTGTTCAATCGATAGACTGTACGGGAACTGGATTTCAATCGCGTTAAATCCGGCCGAACGCGCCGCTTCAAAGCGTTCGATCAGCGGTTTTTCGGTAAATAATAAACTAAGATTTAAGGAAAATTGCAGCATCAATCTTTTTCAAACAAGGTAATCAAGGTGGATGGATCCTGTTCCAGGAAGCCTCGGCCGCCATGTAATTGCATCAGCTGGGCGGCAAGTCCCGACATCGGTATGGCAGAGCCTAAATGTTTAGACTGCTCTAATGCCATATTCAAATCTTTTAACAGTGTTTTAGTGCGCCACTTAATCGGTTCAAAGCGATGATTCGCCATTTCCGGGCCGACGATCTGCAAGGGCTTGGAATCGGCAAAGCCACCCGCCAGCGCCTGCGGGATTTTATCCGCATCAACACCGGCCTGTTTTGCCAACGCCATCATTTCGGCAATTACCAAGACATTACAGCTGACAATCATCTGATTACAAATTTTCGTCATCTGGCCGCTCCCAACGGGGCCCATATGCGTCAATTGCTGATACAAAGGCTGTAATATCACGCGGGCGATGGCGATGTCTGCCGCATCGCCACCGGCCATAATCGCCAGCGTCCCGTTTTCAGCGCCCTGGGTGCCGCCTGAAACCGGCGCATCCACCCAACGGGCACCAAGCTGCCGCGCTTCTTTAGCTAATTGTCGGGTTGTTTCAGGGGATATGCTGGATAAATCAATAATCAGTGTGTTGACTGTGGCGTGTGGAAAAATGTGTGTACGACTGATCATGTCGACCACAGCCGTATCGGCCAGACACAGCAGCAACACATCCGACTGCCTGACCACATCGGCTACCGTTTCAGCCGCGACAGCCCCCGCGTCAATCACTGGCTTCAATTTAGCTGCCGAACGGTTCCAGACGGTGACTGAAAAGCCTGCCGCCAACAGGCGTAAACACATGGGTTTTCCCATTAAGCCAATGCCGATAAAGCCGATTTTTTGTTGTTGATGTGTCATAAAGAATATTTTGAGCCAATACGAACCTGCCATAGATGTGGCTATGGTACGGTATGATTATGCTTGCCAGCAAGATTTCTGGACGACAGCAAGTCGTTTTATTTTATTGCGTATCACGATTTCAAAGTGCACCGTAACCATTTTATACACATCGCGAAAAAATCCAATGTCAAGTCGGATTTTATAATTATTTTTCCTGTATAAACACGATAGTATTCGATATAAGTTATTGATTTTTTAGTGATAAGCATGGGTGTGTATAAAAAATAACCAATTTGAGTGAAGCATAGGGAAATCGCGGCATCAAGGGACAAAAAAACATCTTATCAACAAAGTTATCCACAGAAATTGTGTATAAACACAACGTTTAAGGAATGGATTAAACAAATAAAATCACAATCCCTGCCAAGGCACTTACCGCTAATGGCAAGCCGACTCGCAATGCCATATAAGATCCGCCAATGATGATGGCTAAACTCCCTTTTATCAGCGTATTTACCGCGGCGGCCAATATAATACCGGTTGCGGCGACCTGTGCATTTAAATCTTGCAGACTCATGCGTGATAAAGACAGATTGATGGCATCGACATCCATAATGCCGGATAGGGCTGACAGTACCAAAATACCCGCATCGCCAAATCTGACCATCAGAATTTTACTCAACAACATAATAATGGTCAGAAACAGACCAAATGTCATGGCCGCCTTCAGTTCCAATGGGTTTGAGATCGGTGAGTGAGCCGATTGCGGCTTATGCGGTACCAAGCGTAAATAAAAGAGTATTGGCAACAGCAAGCAAATTGTCATGACTAATGTTGGAAACCATAAATAATGTAACAAATTGACATTGAGAATAGACGCTAACAGCAGCGTGCGCGGAAACATCGTCGAACAGGCGATTAAAATACCCGACGCCAATGCTTGCTGTATCGTCGGGTTGTCTCGCGCCATACGCGAAAAACTCAAAGTCAGCGCCGTCGAAGACACCAGCCCTGAAAATAAGCCAGTAAATACCGCACCCCGGCGAGGCCCACCGATTTTTAAGGCAAAATACCCCACAAAAGAAACGGCCGCGATCAATACCACCATCCACCAGATTTCGTACAGATTAAGCGCTTGCCACGGATCATAGGTTCTATTGGGCAATAAGGGCAAAATCAACACCGAAATCAGCAGCAGTTGCATGATGGCATGTAACTCCTGTTCGTCGATTCTATTCAGCCACCCATGAATAGATGACTTATAGCCTAATAATAATGTCGTCACCACAGCGGCAGCCGATGCAATCGACACTTCGCCAAAACCGGCCAACGCACCAAACACAAAAGTCAGTAAGGCCGCTACCAGACTGGTCAGACCAATATCCTTATGATAGCCAAAAGTCGTCACGACATAAGCTGTTAGCATCAATAGACATAAACCGACAAAAAACAAACCCAATAGCCAAGCCTGACTCAACTGTGCCAATATCGCCGAACAACCACCCAATAACCCGATCAAGCCATAGGTTCTGATACCGGCGACGCGCTCACCCTCGTCGGCCTCACGCTCATGCCAGCCACGCTCCAGTCCAATCAACAGACCTACCGACAGCGCGACAAATAAATGGTAAACGGGTGACTTATCAAGCACAGAATCAATCATAAGTTGTCTTTTATCATCCTCTAAATCAACAGACAGGAAATAATACCTTGGTGGCCAAACAAAACACTTTCAGATCATAGTATGGGCGTAAAGCGCGGTGCGACAAGCCCTAATTCTCGGTGAAGATGTAGATTTTTGTTGGCCTGACGCATTTTCTGTTGCGAACGCAATAAAAATAATTGCCATTGTTCCAGCACGAACCACATTAACACAAACCTGCTTATTTGTTGTAATTGCTCCCAGTGTAAATTCCAGTAATCCTGAACGAGATAGCCACTGAACTGATTAGCCGAACTGATGGGAAAATCCGACCCCAAAAATAAACTCAGTCTGAATCGGCTGCGCTCCAGGTTTTTAGCGATTTCTCGTAAAAACAAGGCTGGCAAAGGCCCGGCCTCAACCGATTTTTGCCGCCATTTTGCACTAAACTTAAGGCCACTCTGTGTACCGGATTTGACAATATCTTGGGTCCAGGTGCCTCTAACTACATCGCTTTCCCCTTCTAATAAAGAAAATACTTGTTCAATTGAAATGGAATGTGCATTTGTGGCAGTTGAGTCAGGAAGCGGAACAGGCGCATTGACGAATAAAAACACAATCAACGCAATCAAGGCGAGGCTGTACAGGCAAAAGACCTGAAACCTCATGATTGTGGCTCCGTGAGGGGCTGGTGATGTTTTTCTTTGGAATAGGGGGAATCAGCGCCATTAAAATAGTCTCTGATTTTCTGAGGAGCTAATGCCTTATCAAGTTGTCTGGGTGTCGTCATTATGTGATTACCATGGAAATCATGGCAGCCAAGACATGTTTCCCACTGTTTCTGTTTGATAAGTTGCGCATGTGATATTGAAATTGGATCCTCCTGGAGTACAAGCTTTTCATGACAGGTTCTGCAGAAACCGATGTCTGAAAGCGTGATTCGAACATTGGAATGTTCGGCATGACAAGATATACATGACTGCGGCTGCAATTTTTTTCTGGCTTCTTTAAAGCGGGGCTCAAAAAACAAGAAAACGGGATGACGATCATCAGGTCGCCGGTGGCAACCAAGACACTGCTCATTGGTGACGGGGCTACGCCCATAGTCGGCGGCTTTTAGTCTAAGGCCTAATACAAATCGAACATTTGCCTGTATTTGTTGCCTTAAACTGCCCGTTGCTAAACGGTGACAATAATCACAATCGATATTTTGGTGCCCTGTATTCATTTCTCCCGGTATCAGTAATACTTTATTTTCTGGCAAAAAAAACCATAGGACGCTGCCGGCGCCAACCACCAGTCCTAAACAAATCGCTATATTCTGACAAGGTCTTTTTGCTTTTTGCATTGTTTTCCGGGTGATAAACTGGATAAGGCTGACATAAGTGTTTTTAACGTCTACCTTCATTCACTTTCAAACTAACGCTAAAGAAAATCAAAGTCAATATAATATTTTTACAGCTATCAGCCCTTAGCACTCAAGCAATCATCAAGTTATAGTGTAAGATTCTGCGTTTTTACTTGAGAGATAGCATGCGTTTTTATTTTGTACCAAATTGTTGGCGTGTATTGTTATTGCTTCTTGTCGTCAGGGCAGGGCCGATTCAGGCGCGGGTGGCGATTGCCAGTGCGCATCCTTTGGCGACAAAGGCTGGCTTTGAAATGATCGAGCAGGGCGGTAATGTATTCGATGCGGCGGTTGCTGTGAGCGCTGCGCTGGCGGTGGTTGAACCGGCGGGTTCCGGGCTTGGTGGTGGCGGGTTTTGGTTGCTGCATGATGGCGAAAAGAACAACAGCATCATGCTTGATGGACGTGAAAAAGCACCGCTGGCCGCACGGGCAGATATGTTTTTGGATGAACACGGTCAATTTAATCCACAGGCGTCAAAAGACGGGGCATTGGCCGCCGGGATTCCGGGCGTCGCTGCTGCGCTCGTGCATTTATCCGAACATTACGGACGCTTGCCATTAAAGGTTAGTTTGCAGCCGGCGATTCGTTATGCCCGGCAGGGCTTTGAAATTGGCCCACGACATCAAAAATTATTACGTTTTCGTTTACACGCCTTGCAGAAAAATCCAGCCGCCGCACGGGTTTTGCTGGATCAGGGAAAAATTCCAGCCGTAGGTCATGTGTTGCGCCAGCCAGAATTGGCCCGAACGCTTGAATTGCTGGCCGAAAACGGCCGTGCCGGTTTTTATCAAGGTGAGGTGGCGGATAAATTACTTGCGTCGATAAAACGCGGAGGCGGTATCTGGACACAGCACGATTTAGACGCGTATCAGGTGATAGAGCGTGCGCCGATTCAGGGCGAATATCACGGCATTAAAATCACCAGCGCGGCTTTGCCTTCTTCAGGAGGTATTGTGTTGACGGAAGCCTTGAATATTTTATCGGTTTTTCCACTGGCGCAATTTGATGCTGTGACGCGGATACATGTGGTCGCCGAAGCCATGCGCCGGGCCTATCATGATCGTGCCTTGTATTTAGGCGATAGCGATTTTGTCGAAGTGCCGGTTGCGCGATTGCTAAACCCTGATTATGCGGCGGGGCATCGGCAAAGCATTCGACTGGACCGGGCTTTGCCCAGTGCTTATCTCAGCGAAACCGGGTATGAGGCGGACGCCGGAAAGCATACCACGCATTTTTCCATTATTGATGATAAAGGCAATCGCGTTGCGGCCACGTTGAGCGTTAATTTTCCATTTGGTGCCGCCTTTATGGCTGAAGGTACCGGCATATTGCTGAATGATGAAATGGATGACTTTGTCGCCCGACCTGGCGCACAGAATGGTTATGGCCTGGTCGGTGGCGCCGCCAATGCGATTGCGCCGGGAAAACGCATGTTGTCGAGCATGACACCGACATTTCTAGACGATGGATCACGTGTTGCGGTGTTAGGAACGCCCGGCGGCAGCCGCATTATTTCGATGGTATTGTTGGCGACACTGGATTTTGCGGCCGGACATGGGCCGGAGAGCTGGGTCAATGTGCCGCGATTTCATCATCAATATATACCGGATCAGATTCAATATGAAAAAGGCGGCTTGACCGATGATGAAATAAACGGCTTGAAAGCGTTAGGACACAGGCTTAAAGAAAAAGGCTATCGCTACGGTAATATGCAGGCGGTGCAGTGGAACCGGAAAACAGGACAACTCACGGCGGCCAGCGATCCGCGTGGTGAAGGTCTGGCACGGGTACGCTAAATGAGCGATACAGTGATGCTATGGCACGGTTGTTTGCAGGGCCTAGCGGATGACGGTGTGTTGAGTGAAACAGAAAAATATCGGGCGGCGTCAATTAAAAGGCCTGAAGTCCGCCATAAATTTGTGGAGATGCGCACACGGGTCAGACAACTATTAGCCGGCTATATCGGTTGTGCGCCGGATGAATTGGTGATTGCTTACACCGAATACGGAAAACCCTGGCTAGCGGATTTTCCAGAACTGTCGTTTAATTTATCACATTGTGGCCCACACTGGGTACTCGCGCTCACCGCCCATCGCAGAATCGGCGTTGACCTCGAATTGATAAGGCCCCGAAAAGGCATGGAAGGGCTGGTCCGGCGGTGTTTTTCAATCGCCGAACAGGCCGCATGGAATAGTTTGATACACGACAAAGAACGCCATTTTTATCAGTATTGGACCGCGAAAGAGGCGTTTGTCAAGGCCGTGGGGCGCGGTATTGCGTTAGGGCTGGAAAACGTGCAGCTCAGCTTTTCCCCCGAGCCGTGTTTACGTCATATTCCAAGCGAATTCGGCTCGCTTAAGCATTGGCTCTTAATATCACCTAAGATTGCGGATAATCAAGTCGTAACGCTTTGCCTGCAAACATCGTCGGTACCGACGTTACAGGTCAGCGCGTATAACGTGGGTGTGGCGTGAGTTTATGGGCTTGTTGGGGTTGAGATGTCAAGTCCGGGTATTGTGAGCAGCATGCTAAAAAAGGTATCAGCAGTTTGTTCTTGATGGAATCGGTCAGAATATTTAAAGATGGTCTGAATTAAAAAACCAGATTTATCTGGGAAATCAATATTTTGTATCGAAAATGCAAGGTAAGCTGGAAAAAGACCGGGACGTATGGGACATTCCGAAGAAACAACGACGTTCAGTCGCCAAATCGTTATCCAAGATAGAGTAGTAATCTGTGGACAGAAATACTGCCGATAAAAACTGCATATGAAACAGGGCGTTACAGTTAGCGAGAAATCGCTGAGTATTTTCATTTACACCCCAGTACAGTGGGTGTTAATGTAAGGAGAAGAAAAAATCCCTGGTCCCGTGATTTGCACTATTATTGTCGGCTATCTGATTGCTTGCCTTAAACATTGATTGAACCTCATCAGGAAAAGGATTCATTATGCTTTCACTCTCAAACAAACAAAACGATTTACACATTATTATAGCCATCACGACGATTTTGCTTTTAGCTTCTTCATCCGTCCATGCAACCCCATTATCGGAGGAAATGGTCAAACAATATTCATCAATGGACCCTTTTTCCTTCGTTTTACTGGAATTCGGTTTAATTGTTATTTTAGCTCTGGTAGGTCAGATTTTATCAAAGCGTTATCATCTTCCAAATATGTTGGGTGAACTGATCATTGGTGTGGTAGCCGGTAATTTTTTGTATTGGCTGGATTGGTCTCCGGTTTTTTATATGTTGATGCATTTGGGTGACGCCAGTGAAATTTTTAAATCAATATGGACCTCAAATTTGTCTGTAGCCGAGACAATAAACCATTACTATGCCCCTGACCAGCCTGAAACCCGGGAATTCGTCGGTAGATTGTCAGACGTATTTGCCACTAACCAATCTTCGGGAATGGTCTTATTAGGCATTGCATTATGGATCTTTTCTAATTTTGGGGTATTTTTATTACTCTTCAAATTGGGTCTGGAAACCAAAACAGAAGAAATTATCAATGCAGCAGAGCCGCTGGCTTTTCTAGTCTCTTTAACCGGTATTTTTGTGCCGTTTTTTCTCGGACTGGGTGTTGGACTGTGGTTATTGCCTGAAGCCAGCACATCAGTACATATTTTCATTGCGGCCACTCTTTCTACCACCAGTGCATCAATGACGACCAGTATATTCAACCACTTAAATAGACGTGAAAGCCGGGAAGCCCGGCTGGTGATACAAGCGGCTTTTCTTGATGATATTTTTGGAATGTTTTTTTTATCGTATATCACCACTATAGTTTTAGGCGACAAGCTAACTATTTCCGAGATGTTCGCTTTTTTTTTCTACTCTGGCTTTATTTTTGTCGGCATTATCATTTTGGGAAAATGGTTAGTTAAGTATATTCCTCAATTTTTTAATTTTGACGAACTTCATACGCGAATACTTATTCCGATTTCGTTGATTGTTAGCGCCAGTTGGCTAGCCGATGTTTTTGAAATCGGTACCATTAGCAGCGCTTTTATAGCGGGGATGATTATGAATAATATGCCAGAGAGAAAAGAACTTATTAAAAGCCTTGTTGCACCGCTGGAAAAAATATTTGCCCCGGTTTTTTTCGTTTTTGTGGGGATGCAGGTTAATCTCCAGGAGTTTTTTGAAGCGGAAATCCTGTGGTTAACAATAGCATTGTTAATAGTGGCCATTTCAGGAAAAGTTTCTTCCGGCTTTGTTACCCGGAAAAACATCAATCACTATGCTGTCGGCCTGGGGATGATTCCAAGAGGTGAAGCCGTACTTATCTTTATCAGTATTGGGAAATTATTGGGGATTATTGATGATTCTATTTTTTCCGTTATCGTTATCATTGTGCTGGCAACGGATTTGATGGCACCCTGGGTAATTGACAGATTATGTGCCATTAAATGTCATGCTGATAATTTTATCGTTAAAAATTAAAGAGAGTCACGGGGTCAGTGCGGCCGGGCAAGGTCGTTTATTTCTACGGGTGAGAACCCCGTACCGGCAAGGCAGGCCAGCCACCGGGAAGAGAGCCTTGGGCTGGCGGGAGTAATCCCAAAAGTTAAGCGCAGGGTAATCGAGCAGCATTAGGGTCAGCTAACTTGATTTCGCCCCCTCTTGCCATGATGATTGCTCCTCGTGTTTATGGTGCTCAACGACTTAACTCAGTTGACCAGCAATGCAGAGCAGATCGAAGCGGTGCGGCGTATTGTTATGTGCTTATGCCACAAATAGTTGTTTAACTTGTAATTCTTTGCGATGTTTCTCGGCCTGCCAAAGGTCATACTGTGACTGTTGATTTAACCAGCTCTCAGATGAAGTATTAAAAGCAATAGATAAACGCACAGCCATTTCGGGACTTATGCCGGACTTACCATTAAGAATGGCTGATAATGTTTTACGACTGACACCAAGACTTTTAGCTGCATCAGTAACCGTTAAACCTAAAGGCTCAAGACAAAGTTCTTTTAATACTTCGCCGGGGTGTGGGGGATTGTGCATTAGCATAATATAACCTCAATGATAGTCTTCATAATCTACGACCTCAGCATGTGCGCCATTAAAACGGAATGTGACGCACCAATTGCCGCTTACATGTACAGACCAAATTTTAGCTCGAATACCTGTGAGTGGATGCAGGGATAAGCCTGGCAGATTCATATCATCAGGTGATGTGGCGGCATTAAGGCGACCTAGAATTAATTGGAGTTGTTTTACATGTATGGCTTGGATGCCTGATTTACGACCAGTTTTAAAGAATAACTCTAGCCCTTTATGCTTAAAGCTCTGTATCATTCATCGAATGTAACCTATAACGTATCAGGTGTCAATGCTTTTTCTTTTTGCATATAATGCCAGGGAGAAATCAAGAGGACAGCCAACTTGGTTTTGGATTAATATTTATCTAGACTGCTTTCATGGCG
This sequence comes from uncultured Methylococcaceae bacterium, assembly GCA_913056195.1. GTDB lineage: Bacteria > Pseudomonadota > Gammaproteobacteria > Methylococcales > Methylomonadaceae > Methylomarinum. Next base: position 37,028 of record CAJXMF010000024.1, read on the forward strand.
TGTCTGCCAAGAAGCGTAATTCCAGATCAGCCTTTACATAAAATGCATTGGGGTAAATAACAAGCCGGACATCATGACAAATCATCTGCATTAACATCAGTTAATAACGCAACTTATACCAGGCACGCCCCATGATTTCATGGATAACTGATGAATTATTTTTCAGTGCTTTGATTGAAGGTAAAAAGCTAAACACGTCCACTTCTCCAGGCCCTGATAAAAATTCTGTAGGTGCGGCCAGCACTTGCAGGCCTTGCTGTTCAAATTGCTCAACGGCTCTGCGCATATGTAAAGCATGCGTGACGAGAAGAATGCGTTGAATGTCTTCGCGGTGTAAAATTTTTTGCGTATAGTAGGCATTTTCAGCCGTATTTCGGCTGCGCTGTTCTTGCCAGCGTACTGGCTGATGAAACTCATTATTGAGTATATCGCTCATGATTTCCGCTTCAGAAGGTAGTTTTGAGTTAAGAACCTTTCCGCCGCTGACCAGTAAAGGTAAATGAGTTCTTTTCGCTAGCAATGCGCCATAGCGCACGCGCACTAACGTATTATCTTTTACAGTGGCTTGCTGTCCATACTCAAGTGCGGGTTTACGCAAGCCACCCCCTAATATAACGATTGCTTGTGCAGAAAATTTTTCTAATGCCTTATTCGTTAGTGGAGGGTAAATTTCCTGGGTCGCCGCCAAATATTTGGTGACTAACGGCAAGCTAAGCAGCCATAGCATGAGGAGTGAAAAACTGAGTAACATCATTGCAAAACGCCTGTGCCGATTTAATAAATACAGCCCACTAATCCCAATAATCAATAAGCCAGAAAGTGGTAATAATAAGGTTTTAATCACATATATAATCAAAATATTCATGCGCATATAATAGCAGCTAAGCCATTTAACTTTATCATTTACACCCCAGTACAGTGGGTGTTATTGCAAGGATAGGAAAAATTCGTGATTCGCGACCTGACCCTGCGCTTCCTTTATTAAAGGTCAATGCGTTATCATAGCCATCGGTATATCTGCCAAAGGCATCTGACCACATTTTTCTAGCGGCGATTAAAAAATCCGCTTACAAATTTAGCACTCCTTAGTTTAGGGGCCATTTACTGTATAAAATTACCTATGAAATTGAAAATTTTTCTTCTGTCATTTTTTCTGTATTTACTCGTCGTAGAATCTAGCTTTGCTTATGAAAAGCAAGGGCTTATCACTATTAAAGTCGATTTAAAAAAAACCAAGATACCTCAAACTGCAAAAATATGGTTACCTTATCCTGTTTCAGGAAAGTATCAACTTATTGAAAATATAGTAACGAAAGGGAATTTTATAAATTCTGGCGTTTATAAGGAGCCTAAAAGTGGTGCTTTATATTTTTTTGCTGAATGGCCGAAAGAAGTTCAAGAAAAAAATATAGAGCTTAGCTTTAAAGTCAGTACGCAAGAGCGCCAAACCAGAAACCTGGTTGATACAGGCGCAGCCGTTCCCGTTGAAATACTAAAATATTTACAAGCAGATTGGTGGGTACCAAGCGATGGGAAAGTAGCAGAAATTGCTCAAAATATACTAAAAGGTAAAACAGGCATCCTTGAAAAATCCCGTGCTGTGTATGATTGGGTTGTTGAAAATACGGTTAGAGATCCTAAGGTAAAGGGCTGTGGCTTAGGTATTGTTGAAGTCACTTTAAGCAAACGCAGTGGTAAGTGTGCAGATATTAGTTCGGTTTATGTCGCTTTAGCTAGAAATGTCGGCGTTCCCGCAAGAGAAGTCTTTGGTCTTAGGTTAGGTAAAAAAGCAGAACAAGATATTACTGGTGGCTATCATTGTTGGGCAGAATTTTACTTGCCTGGTACAGGATGGATCGCTGTTGATCCAGCTGATGTAAGGAAGAAAATGCTAGTTGATAAACTAGAGTTAGCCGATATAAAAGAGCTGAGAGAATACTTTTTCGGTGGCGTTGATGCTTATAGGATGACACTTGAACGTGGTGGCCGAGGTACTACACTAAGCCCAAAACAAGAATCTAAGCCGATTAATTATTTAATGTACCCCTATGCAGAAGTAGGGGGTAAAGCTCTGGATTATTTTGATCCAGAGAGCTTTCGCTATTCAGTGCATTTTAAGCAGCTTTAGGCTTTTTAGAATTTAGACATTTTTATTAAGCTGCACACTTAAGATTGGATATTTATTATGGAGCAAAGTCACGGGCTCAGGTCCCGAGTTGCGCTATCTGAGATAGCAGAAAAAAGGTGTCATATATGGTCCGCCCCGTATTGCAAGTAAAATTTGTTCGTAACATAAAGAAA
>CAJXMF010000025.1 GCA_913056195.1 uncultured Methylococcaceae bacterium
AAGCCACCATATAGATAATTTTAAGAAAATGCGACAGGTTGGTTGACATTTAGCGATCACTGGTATGTGGGTTGGTCGGACTATTTCAGTCTCAGCCAATATCCGGCGCAATTCGTGAAGATCGAGGCGCATCTCCGGCGGCGACTGAGGGCTAGGCTGATTGATCAGCATAAGCGGAAGAAGTTTCTCTACCGAAAACTGATCAAAAGGGGCGTCTCACCCAAAGCAGCAGCCGTTGCCTTTACCCACCGGAAACGCTGGGCACTGAGCAAGACTGTCGCGGTGTCAAGAGCCTATCCCAATGCCTGGTTCAAGCGGAAAGGCCAAGCCATACGATCCGACCAGAAGCTAGCGCACTGGTTTGAAGTGTCTCAATGGGTCTATCTTACGTGAGGAGCCGTGTACGGACCCGTACGCACGGTTCTGTGGGCAGACGGAGGCTTCGGCCTCCTCTGACCCGATCTTCGAATGCATGGGTAACTTGCGCAATGGAGAGCAGCGTAATTGCGTCAAGTTGACCCTTTGGTTAGGCTTGAGCATTGACTCATTTCCTGTTTTTTTCCAGTTTTCTAGCTAGTGGAAGGAAGCACTACTGGAATTGAAAACTTCATTCTGCTGACACGCTCATTATGCTTCGCAGATTCACCTTGTGAGCCGAGCATTATTTGAGCAACTACAATTCCAATTCCTCCTTTAGTTTTACTGTCGTCATTTGCTGTCACCGCTATATCAAATTCAATGGATGTAAGTACACGCCCTGTTTGCTTATCAAAATACAAACCTTGACCATAGCCCCATTCATGTTGACATGGATTTATTTCAGCATCGTTCTTTTTCGCATACTCCGCAACATTTGAAACAGCCTCAATTACTTGCTTCAATGATTCTTCTACAAACTCTTTCAGTTCCATAATGCTTCTTTTATTTTTCTACGCAGGCTACAATCCACACATATTCTCTCCATTTTTTCTAATGCAGTTTTTTGTAACAAGCCTAATTGTTGGTGTAGGATCCAGATTTATATTTTTCTTATCGACGCTAAACGTCATATTAAATACATCTTCTTCTATTATTTTCACAGAAAACCAGTTACTAAAATTGCCAAATAATGGTATTAATTGGGTATCATTCAAAAAAGAAATTTCTGCTAGTAGTCCATTTTTGGTTAATTTGTCCCAAGCATCATGGTTTCCACAAGCAACAATGGAGATTTCAAGATAGGAAGTGTATCTACTGAAGCATCTAAAATATTTATTCATTACTTTCGCCATTTTCAATGATAGACTTGGGTTGGTTAACTTTACAAAAACTTCCATACTGATCGTCACTGTACTTCCATCACTATCAATCACGTTTGGTTGACCAGTTGTTATTTGGAGCGATTTTTTATATTTGTTAAAAATATTCGATATTTCTTTATGAATGTTATTTTTCGATGATTCGATATTATTAACTTGTTCTTCTAGGCTTATTGCTATACTAGATAATGGATATCCGCTGAGTATTATTAATAAAATACCCGTAATGTATGCTTTAAAAAGATGAGTCATTATTTATCCTACTCATTTAAAATTTTAAAAAAACCTAATGCCTGAGTTGACAGGCAATTTTGCCTGATAATGGGTGCGTGAAACGCAACGCGATTATCAGGCACAAATTGTCCTGTCGAACGACTGGTTCGCAGGTAGTGTAGCGGACTGCGGAGCAGGCGGTCGACAGGGGTTCCTGTCAACTCGGGCATTCGAAGGTTGCGGAGCGATAGCGGAGCAAGCTTCGAACTATTACTTATCAAGTATAAACTACCCAATATGAGATATCAGCCTAATTTTTAGGAACATCCACCCAAATCCTGAAATTCAGGTAAAATCAGCCTGATAAAATCATATCAGGTCTCAACCAGCAGTTGATAATTTATCTTTGCACTGTATTTATACTACATTTTCAAAAAATGTTACATCATGCCATCAAACACGGATTAAAGATGTGGCGCATCGTGTCTGAAAATAGCCTCCTCCTGTCCAACCCGCTATAATTGATAGATTATTCCATTTGAAAAAACAGGGTATGCGTCAATTCAATCATTTTTTTTCGAGTCTGGCCTTTATTCTGATCACAGGGTGTGCGCAGCAATCGACACCTAAACACCTGGCTATTCAGAATCCACCTGACTTGTATGCGGCTATCGACAAAGCAACAGAAACAGGAATTGGCGATAACGCCACCCGCAATGCTATCGAATCGACTGTAAATCACCCATCAATCGAAACGTCATCCCAATCGCAAACAATCTGGCAACGCATGAAGACCTTATATGCCCTGCCTGAAATACAGCATGACCGGATTGAGCGCCATGTTAATTGGTATTTAAATCACCCCGAATATTTATCGCGTATTCAAACGCGCGCCACACCCTATTTGCATTTCATTCTTGACGAAATTGAAAAGCAGGGCATTCCAGGCGAAATTGCGCTGTTACCTGCCGTTGAGAGCGCTTTCAAACCAGAGGCCTATTCGCCGAGTCACGCCTCTGGGCTGTGGCAGTTTATTCCCTCAACCGGCCGCTATTTCGGCCTGAAACAAACGCCATGGTACGACGGACGTCGCGATGTGGTCGCCTCAACACAGGCTGCCGTCAGCTATTTAAAACAATTGAGCGAGGAGTTTGAAGGTAACTGGCTATTGGCATTGGCCTCCTATAATGCTGGCAAGGGCAATATTCGTAAAGCCATACGCAAAAACCGTAAAAAGGGTCAGAAAACGGATTATTGGTCTTTACGTCTGCGCCGGGAAACCATGAATTATGTACCAAGATTATTGGCCATCGCTAAAATATTTTCTGATCCTGAAAGATATCATCTTGCGTTAAATGATATTCCCAATAAGCCCCATTTTGAAATTATCACGCTTGACTCACAAATTGACATCAAAAAAGCGGCTGAATTAGCGCAATTGCCCGTGGATGATTTTCTTAAACTCAATCCGGCATTTAATCGCTGGATGACATCACCTAACGGCCCACATCGGTTGCTGGTACCTAAAGATAAAGCGGCTATATTTAAGAAAAACCTGGCTAAACTGCCTAAAACTGAACGGGTAGAGTGGCGCCATCACACGGTTAAAAAAGGTGAAAGTTTAAACCTCATTGCCAGAAAATACAGGGTATCCATCGCGTCAATCAAAAGCAGGAACCATCTGCACAGTAACCGGATAAAAACCGGCAATCAGTTGCTTATTCCTTTATCCGACCGTCCCCGCCTGGTCGCGGGCTCGCAGAATATGCAGCATTACACCGTTAAACGAGGTGATAGCATCTGGAAAATTGCGCGCCGATTTTCGGTATCCCAACGTAATCTTGTGCGCTGGAATCGTTTGTCTTTCAAAAAACCACTGCGCCTTGGACAACGTTTGCTGATTAAGCGTCCTTTGACATTGACGAGCAGAAGCAATAGAAACATTCACTATACCGTCAAGAAAGGTGATTCCTTATTCCTGATTTCGAAAAAATTCAACGTCTCGGTTTCAGATCTTAAAAAATGGAATCGCCAGACTATTAACCATTTTTTACAGCCCGGTCAAACATTGAAAATCGTGGTTGACCTTAAACCTTCGACCTGATGTTGCACTAAGCGATTATTTTTTCAGCTGTATCTTGAGCTTGTCTGACCAGGCTTCTTCACACATAAACTCGACATAATGGTGATTTCTTTTTGGAGGTAACGACAATTCATGTATAAAGAGATAATATAACCCTTTTTAAAAGAGTGCATTTAACCTTATGACATGAACACCACAAACGACCCTCGTCTCTCGCAAAACAGACGCCAAACCGAACGCCGCCATCATGAGCGCCGCACCATTCAATATCCTTATGGTTCGCCTGAATGGATTGCCAACATTCAACAAAATTATCTGCTGTGGCCAAAACAGGATCGCCGCCAACGCGATAGACGTTGTCAAGAACGACGCTATATAATGAACGAACGACGAACAGGGCAATCAGGACGACGCCTTTATAGAAAAAAGAGCATACAAAATTTACAGGACCTTTTAACAGAAGAAGAAAAACAAATGTTGCTGAAACCGTTATCTTTCAGCGCTCCTGATTAAAGACACGATGCGGTATGTTACGGAACTCGGCGTTTAGACCAGATAGCCTGACAATCTTAATTGAATATTGCTCGGATTTTCGCCTTCGGCAATTGAGCGAATGCCTTCCAGCATCATTTCCTGTGCATGGGAAATCACTAACGCCTGGTTTTTCAACTTGTTGGCAATCGGCAAAAATAATAAATTAGCGAATCCGACCCCATAAATCGTGGCTACAAATGCAGTCGCAATACCTGAACCTAACAGTTCGGGGTTGGCTAAATTCTGCATCACATGAATCAATCCGATAACGGCACCTAAAATGCCAATCGTAGGTGAATAGCCTCCCATCGCGGTAAAAACGCTGGCGGCTTTGTAAATCGTTCTTTCCCGGGTGTTGATTTCAACGGCTAAACAGTCTGCAATCACATCCGGTTCGTTACCATCCACTAATAATTGCAGGCCTTTTGCAGCAAAGGGATCTTTTTCACGTTCAGCCACACTTTCCAGTCCCAACAAGCCTTCTTTTCGCGCCAGCGCACTCCAGTCGACAATTTTTTTTATCTGCCGTTGTAAATTGATCTTCTCCGGCACAATCACCCATCGCAGAATTTTGGTGCTGTGCAAAATAATCGCCGGTGGGAAATGCAATAATGTCGCGCCTACGGTACCCCCCACCACAATAAGGAAGGCTTGAGGATTCAGCAAAAAAGACAGTGAACCACCCGCTAATGAATTCCCGACAATAATGGAGGCCGCACCGACTAATACGCCTAATATGCTTAAAAAATCCATCACTTAAACCTATCAAAAGTTTGCCCAATTTGCTCCAGATTCAGAATATTATCTGCAAGCCCTGCCTTGGCTATGGCCTTAGGCATACCATAAATAACGCTGCTGGCTTCGTCCTGCGCCCAAATTTCAGCACCTCGTTTTTTCAATTGCTGCGCGCCTTTCGTACCATCAGAACCCATGCCGGTTAAAATAATGGCCAGGATTTTTCCGCTAAAATTTTTAGCCACTGACATAAAGGTCAAATCTACGCAAGGGCTGTAAATCTCACCGGCTTGTTTATCCCGTAACATCACCTGACCGCTATTGGATTGTGGACTGATTTCCAACTGTTTACCGCCAGGACAAACCATCGCCATCCCCGGCTTCAATAAATCACCCTGTTCGGCCTGAACCACATGAAGCTTACAGACATCATCAAGCCGTTTGGCAAAGCTTCGGGTAAAACTTCCTGGCATATGTTGGATAATTAGCACTGGTGCCGAACAATGTGCTGGAATATGTTTTAAAATCTGTTGTACGGCCACAGGCCCACCGGTGGATGCCGCAATCAAAATCAAATCAAATTTAGCCGATCTGTTTTTAAATGTCGCGACTGATTTTGACTGAGGTGTAATCGCTTTTTTGCGGTTGTGCAAACGCTCTGCCTGCTGCGCAACCATCCTGACGCGTCGTCGTAAAATAATCTTGGCAACGGCTTTGTCGCTGTCGATATCGTCCAGTTTTTTGGGCAAAAAATCCAGCGCACCGGCATTTAGGGCATCTAATGTCGCTTGCGCACCAGCGTGAGTCATAGCAGAAAACATTAAGATAGGCGTCGGTGTATTCGCCATTATGTTTTTTACCGCGGTAATGCCATCCATAACCGGCATTTCAACATCCATGGTAATCACATCGGGTCTTAGCTCCGCCGCCAGGCGTACAGCTTGCCTACCATTTTCAGCCATACCGACAACCTGAAAGCCTGACTCTTCTTCTAAAATCTGCTGAATTCGATGACACATAAACGTTGAGTCATCGACGATTAATACACGTAGGGTCATCGCCTTATACCGGGCTGCCAGCATTAAAACATTTCCGTTTGAGGATGTGTAACATTACAGCGCCAGACATCTACGGCATTCTCGCATTAAGCGGCATACTTGACCATCAACCCAGGGACATCAAGAATCAAAGCAATTTGCCCATCACCGGTAATCGTTGCGCCGGACAAGCCATCTAAACCATGCAATTTAGCACCGAGCGGTTTAATCACGACTTCTTCCTGACCAATTAATTGATCAACGACAAAACCAACCTGCCTGCCACTGGCATTCACGACAACAACATGCCCGGTTGAATATTTATCGAGCACATAAGACGGGTCATTGACCAGCCATTCGCTCAAATAAAACAACGGCAAGGCTTTCTCTCTGACCATCACAACCTGCTGGCCATCGACAACATTCGTCTTTTTTAAATCCAGATCCAGAATTTCCAGCACATTGGCGAGCGGTAAGGCAAAATTCTGTCCACCCAGTTTGACCATTAATGTAGGCATGATCGCCAGCGTCAGCGGCACCTTAATGATGATCGTACTACCCTTGCCTTCTTCTGAATCGACCTCGACCACACCATTCATCTGTGAAATGCGTGTTTTAACCACATCCATTCCCACGCCTCGGCCGGATACATCCGAAATTTCGGTCTTGGTCGAAAAACCGGGCATAAAAATCAAGTTATAGCATTCTTTATTATCCAGTCTTGACGCGTTTTCCTCATCCATCAAGCCTTTTTCAATAACTTTTTTTCGCAAGGCCTCGGCATTCATACCTTTTCCATCATCCTTGATGGATAACAAAATATGATCGCCTTCCTGCGAGGCCGTTAAAACGACCAAACCTTCCCGTGGCTTACCCGCCGCGACCCGCTCTTCGGGCGACTCTATACCGTGATCAACCGCATTCCTGACCAGATGCACCAAAGGGTCTGCCAACGCTTCAACCAGGTTTTTATCCAGATCGGTATCTTCACCCACCATTTCAAGGCGTATTTCCTTTTTCAGGCTCCGAGCCAAATCTCTGACCACGCGCGGAAAACGACCAAATACCTTTTTAATGGGCTGCATTCGCGTTTTCATGACAGATAATTGCAAATCCGCCGTCACCACATCCAGGTTGGACACCGCCTTGGAAAACTCTTCACTTGGACCTGAGTTTGCATTCAGTGTTTGAAAACGATTACGCACCAGAACCAGTTCGCCAACCATATTCATAATCTCATCCAGAACTTCGGTATCGACCCTAACGGTCGTTTCTGCCGAAGGTTGGTGGTTGCGTGTTGGTTTTTTAGCCGTCGTGTCCTTTTTACTTGATGCAGATTTAGTCGATGCAGTGGGCGTCGATTTTGGCGCTGGTTTATCGGCCTGTTTTTTTGCTGCTGTTTGCTGAGCGGACGATGCAGTATTCGCGGTCGATGACTGAGGCTTCGATTCAGTTGTTTTGGCAACGACTTCGGGGTTGAACTTTCCCTTACCGTGTATATCATCCATAACTTTTTCGAATTCTTCTTCGGTAATTTCATCGGATGACGTTGCTGTATTTTCCGCTGTTTTCTCATCAGCCGACTCAGTCGCACCGGCAACGATTTTCTCCGCTGAAAATTTGCCCTTTCCATGTAATGCATCAAGTAAATCCTCAAACTCATCTTCGGTGATTTCATCATCGCCGGATTCAGCACTGCTGACATCTCCGCCGAGCATGGATTCAAATTCCTGCTCAACCACGTCGGCTACCTGTTCAGGATCAGCAATACCTGTGCTATTTTCGGTGCTATCAGATGTTTCAGAGGCTTTATCATCAACGTCAACGGTGGTCGTCGCCTGATCGTCCTGCAACTGATCATCTTGATCTTCCGGTGTCGCATCTTCACCGTTATCGGGCGTGGTAAATTTCAATAGTGCCTGCAACAATTCGGGGTTGGCTTCTTCAGGATCATTGCCGACACGGATTTGATCGAACATATCAACTAAGACATCGACCACACGCAGCACAACATCCATCAGGTCTGGCGTCACCTGCCGCTCGCCCTGCCTTAACACATTAAAAACATCTTCGGCTTTATGACACACTTCAACCAGCGCATCAATGGCTAAAAAACCCGCACCGCCTTTAACAGTATGGAATCCCCTGAAAATTGCATTCAATAATTCCAGGTCGCTCGGGGCTTGCTCAAGTTCAACCAACTGCTCGCCCAACTGATCGATAATCTCGCCCGCTTCGACCAGAAAGTCCTGTAAAATTTCATCATCTAAATCAATCGCCATACCCTTTTTCCTCTAGAAGCCAAGACTGGATAACAGATCGTCGACATCATCCTGCGAATGTGCAACATCGCCTTTTTTGTCATCCACTCCCGGTACGGCAGGCCCGGGCAATTTTTCGTCAACGGTTTCTGTGCCAGCAGGCTTGTCCTTGCTCTTACCACCGGAAAGACGAATCAAATCCACCATACTGAGTTCTAGGTCTTGTACCAAATCAATGACACGCCGAATAATCTGGCCGGTTAAATCCTGAAAGCCTTGCGCCATCAAAATTTCATTTAAACCAGACTGTATTTGACTCAAGCCTTTTTGCGCGTGCATAAAATGCTGTGTAATCTGCTTACTCATGACCCTGAATTCTTCGTAGGGCAGTTCCTTATCCAAAAAACGACCCCATTGAAGAGCCAATTCTTCCGTTTGTTGTGTTAATTGTTCCGACACAGGTAACAAACGCTCCACGGCGGTCAAGGTTTTATCTGCCGCTTCTTCTGTCATCGTCATCACATACTGCAAGCGATCTTTGGCATCCGGAATATCATTTTCGGTTAATTTGGCGACTTTGGCATCAATTTCGAAGCTGCCCAATGTATCATGCAATTGCCGGGTCAGTTTGCCAATCTCCTGAAATAACTGGCTTTCTCTAAGCCCTGCAATTTCATCCAAAATTTCATCTGCTTTTGTTTCATTATCGTCTTCCAGCGCTTTAACCAGATCTTTTGCAAGCGCCAGACGTGTTTCTTGACTCATAACTTTCTCCGTGATTGGCGGCTATCCATCAATGCGTTCAAAGATTTTTTCGATTTTTTCTTTCAGTGTCGCCGCCGTAAACGGTTTAATGACATAACCATTCACACCAGCCTGAGCCGCCATAATAATCTGTTCACGTTTTGCTTCCGCAGTTACCATTAATACCGGCAGATTCGCAAGATCCGGATTAGCACGTACTGCTTTGAGCAAATCAATACCCGTCATTCCAGGCATATTCCAGTCTGTGACCAGAAAATCAATTCCACCTTTTTCCAGAATAGGTAATGCGGTTTTTCCATCATCCGCTTCTACAGTATTGGTGAACCCAAGATCACGTAATAAATTCTTAACGATACGTCTCATTGTCGAAAAATCATCGACAACCAAAATCTTCATATTTTTATCCAACGTTCATCTCCAACTGTCTTTTCATTGCTTGCATGATATTTTTTTTAGCTATCCCCTTTTGGGATTTAAGTATAAACCAGTTAAAAAAATTTTCCGATCGATGTACTTAAAATTACCTCTGATCATTCTTTATCCAGCCATTCAGCTAATCGGGCTTTGAGCCGTAACACCGCCTGTGAACAAATTTGGCTCACCCTGGATTCACTGACTTCCAGAACCTGGCCTATTTCCCGTAAATTCAATTCCTCATGATAATAAAGTGAAACAACCAGTCTTTCACGTTCTGGCAATTGCCGAATGGCATCAGCCAGGGCATGATGAAAACCTTTGTCCATTAAACTGTCAACAGGCTGTTCCTGGCTACACTGCGATTCACTGAGAAAAGCATCACCGTGCTGATCCATCTCATCCACACTGAAGACTTTACAACTCACAGTATCCTGCAAAATATGCTGATATTCACTCAAAGAAATACCCATATAATCAGCCACATCTTTTTCCTGCGCTTCCTGCCCCAGTTTATTTTCTACCTCGTGTATGGCTTCCGAAACCATCCGTGCTTTTTTATGCACAGAGCGTGGCGTCCAGTCTGATCGCCTGACTTCATCCAGCATCGCCCCGCGAATACGAATGCCGGCATAGGTTTCAAAACTTGCCCCTTGTGAGGTATCGTAATTTCTTAACGCTTCCAGCAAACCCACCATGCCGGCCTGAATCAAATCATCGACCAACACCGTATCAGGCAATCGCCCTTGTAAATGATAGGCTATACGTTTAACGAGAGGAATATACTGAAGGATTTGGTCTTCGGCACTTCCCGTTTGAATTGAGGCATACATTGCTGCGCCATTCACGCCACATCCTCTTCCGAACTGTATTGAATCATGCGTTCGACAAAAAATTCCAGATATCCGCCGGCCTGTGACTTAATAGGCCAGTTATTGATCGTTTTTGCCAATTGTTTAAACGCCATGGACACCTGACTTTGTGGAAACAATTCGACAACCGGAGTTTGTTTTTGCACCGCCTTACGTAAACTCTCATCCATTGGGATAGCGCCTGCAAATTGTAAATTTACATCCAGATAACGATCGGTAACCTTACAGAGCTTGGCGAATAAATTGTGCCCTTGCTGCGCCGATTGCACCATATTCGTGACAATATGAAATTTGCTCAGTGCATAATCACGGTTCAATAATTTGATATAGGCATAAGCATCGGTCAATGAGGTCGGCTCATCACAAACCACGACGATGATTTCCTGACAGGCACGGGCAAAATTGACGACACTTGCCGAAATTCCGGCCGCCGTATCAACGATTAACACATCCAAATCTTTATCGAACTCGCTGAAAGCCCGAATAACACCGGCTTGCTCAACCGTCGATAATTCAGACATATGCTGAACTCCAGAGGATGCCGGAATAATTTTCAACCCGGCAGGGCCTGTCAACATAATTTCGGACAGTGTTTTCTCGCCACTCAAAACATGTGACAAATTATATTCAGGCGACAGACCCAACAATATATCGACATTCGCCAAGCCCATATCCGCATCAAGCAAAGCAACCTGACGCCTCATGCGCGCCAGGGTAACGCCTAAATTAACGGATAGATTTGTTTTTCCGACACCGCCCTTACCACTGGTCACTGCGATGACACGAACCGGTTTTGTTTGACTCATTTTTCTAATTCCAGCTGCCTGGTCCTGTACGTTAGGCATGACCTTCGGCCACCCATTGTTCATAATCGTCTAATTCGTCCTGCGCTTGATCCAACGCCTCTGTACAGTGTTGAAGCAAATGTTCAGGATCTGGTTCAGCGATATCTTCCGGTACTTGTTGACCATTGGTGACAAAAGCCAGAGGCAATTGCTGTTCCATAATGGCAGACAAAACCGCACCGGGCGATATCGTCTCATCAAGTTTAGTCAAAATACCGGCACTTGGGGAAAATATTTTAAAGGCTTCAATAATATCCATTGCCACACGATACGGTGTTGTGGCTGACATCACCAGATAACGTTGAATCGGCCTGTCGTCCTGTTGCAAGGTATCGATTTGTTCGGCCAACCGCATATCTTTCTGACTCATACCGGCGGTATCGATTAAAATCAACGCCTTATCTTTAAAACTATGGATATGATGACTCAACTCATCGGCATTGCTGGCAACTCTGACGGGAACATTCAGAATCCGCCCATAGGTATTGATTTGTTCATGCGCCCCGATCCGATAATTATCCGTCGTAATCAACGCCACTTGCCGATGCCCACGCTGCAGAATAAATTGCGCCGCCAGTTTCGCTAATGTAGTGGTTTTGCCAACACCCGTCGGCCCGACCAAAGCCACCACCCCGCCCTGTTCCAAAATATCATCCTCTGCGACAGGCAAAATCCGACCTAACATCTCTTGCGCTTTTTCAAATGCAAACTCGGCTTCTTTATGCGTGCCCAGTCGATTGGCGATTTTGATACCCAGTTTTTTAGAAAAACCCATATCCGCCAGGCGTCGCAATAAATCCAGTCGCACCGGATGATGCTGTCGGTCCTGATGCCAGTTCATTTCGGCCAGGCGCGCATCGAGTACTGATTTCAGCGATTTCATTTCTTTACCCAGCTGCTGCCGCATTTGCTGCATCATCTCGTCAACTGGAAATGGCGCAGCGTCCTTTTTCACTTTTTCGGGCTTGCTTACTTTTTTGCGCGTCAGAGACTCATCCAGTAATTGATCCAGATGCGGTGACTTATCCAGCTTAGAGGCGATATGGCGACTGCGTTTTCGACTACTGGCCAGGTTGATATTTTCTGCATAACCGACATAAGCATCGGCCGGCCAACGGCGCGCTGGAGGTATCGTACCCTCGGCACCTTTTTTACGCGCACTGGGCACCACATGTGCCGGTTTTTTTGATGCTCGCCCAAAATCTGTAAGCTCAACTTTATCCGGTTTAGGCTGATCAGTCGTTTGCACGCCATCATCAATATCTGTTTTCAACCTGTTTTGAACCGCCTGCTCGTCAAAATCGCGCGCGGCAACAATTTCAACGCCGCCGTCTACCGAGCGATTCGACATAATCACCGCCTCACTACCCAATTCTTCTTTGACCATCGCCATGGCCTTGCGAATATCCGGGGCAAAAAAACGTTTTATTTTCATTGTGCTTCCTCAACACTCTGTGCCTGCTGACCCACCGTTGAAATCACACGAATTTGCTTATCCTGTGGAATTTCGTTATAAGCCAAAACATGCAATCCGGGAATAGAGTGGCGTACAAAGCGTGCCAGCCAAGGCCTGACATAAGAGGAAACCAGTAAAACCGCCGGTTTTCCTTCCATTTCGATGCGTTGAACAGTATCTTCGAGTGATTTTAACATTTGTTCTGCAAGTCCAGGTTCCAGGCCAGCGCCGCCTTCGGTCGCCGTCTGCAAAGACTGCTGCAAAATCCGTTCCAACTCCGGATCTAACGTCATCACGGCCAATTCCGGTTCTACCCCATTGATTTCATGGACAATTGAGCGCCCTAATGCGGCGCGGACTGCCGATGTGAGCATGTCGGGATCTTGACTCTTAGCCCCATATTCGGCCAAAGTTTCGGCAATCGTCCGAATATCGCGAATAGAAATACCTTCCTGCAACAGATTTTGCAGCACTTTGACCACCACGCCCAAAGGCAAGGTTTTGGGCACCAAATCCTCGACCAGTTTCGGCGCAACTTTAGCCAGATTATCCAGGATCTGTTGCGCTTCCTCATAACCAAATAATTCATACGCATGTTCTTGCAGCAGATGACTTAAATGCGTTGCCACCACCGTGCTGGGGTCAACAACGGTATAGCCCAAGGTTTGTGCATGATCTTTTAAAGACGGGGCTATCCACACCGCATCCAGCCCAAAGGCCGGGTCTTTACACTGTTGGCCCGATAATTCACCAAATACCTGGCCCGGATTGATCGCCAGTTCCATATCGGGAAAAATCTCGGCTTCGCCAACAATCACGCCTTGCAAGGATATTCGATAATGGGTTGGTGCTAACTCAAGATCGTCGCGTATATGCACCGACGGAATCAAAAAACCCAGCTCTTGCGACAGTTTTTTCCGAACCCCTTTAATCCGCGACATCAATTGCCCGCCCTGATTTTTATCGACCAGCGGAATTAAACGATAACCCACTTCCAAACCGATCATATCGACCGGCTGGACATCATCCCAGCCCAATTCCTTGATTTCTGGCTGGCCTTGCTCTGCGGGCAAGGCATCGGCCCTGTCCCGTTCTACCGCTTCCTTCTGATGACGTTGCCGAATCATCCAGGCCGCCGCCAACAACATGACCGATAACAATATAAATACCATATTAGGCATGCCGGGAATAATGCCTAATAGCCCCATCACCGCCGCCGTAATCAGCAACACTTTCGGATCATCGAATAATTGACGAGATACCTGGCTGCCTATATTCTGATCACTGCCTCGCACCCGCGTCACAACAATCGCAGATGCCGTTGACAGTAACAATGCCGGAATTTGTGCGACCAGTCCATCCCCGATGGTCAGCAAAACATACACATTACCGGCATCGGCAAAACTCATGTCATGCTGGCCCACACCAATCGCCAAACCACCGATGACATTGACGAATAAAATGATAATGCCCGCAATGGCATCGCCCCGGACGAATTTACTGGCACCATCCATAGACCCATAAAAATCAGCCTCAGCAGCAATTTCTTCCCGCCTGGCTCTGGCTTGCTCCTGGGTAATCAGGCCAGAATTCAAATCGGCATCAATCGCCATTTGCTTGCCCGGCATGGCATCGAGGGTAAAGCGGGCACCCACTTCGGCCACACGCCCCGCGCCTTTGGTGACGACGACAAAATTGATGATGACGAGAATAGCAAATACAACCAGCCCGACGGCGAAATTACCGCCGATGACAAAAGAGCCGAACGCCTCAATAACCTTGCCGGCGGCGTCCCCACCTTCATACCCCTTCAGCAAAACGACTCGGGTGGAAGCAACATTCAGCGCCAACCGCAATAACGTTGCCACCAGAATAATGGTTGGGAATACGGCAAATTCCAGCGGTTTCATGGTATATAAAACCACCAATAAAATAATCAGCGAAAATGCAATATTGAAGGTGAAAAAAAGATCCAGCAAAAACGGCGGCAGCGGTAAAATAACCATCGACAAAATCATCACGATGACCAGCGGTGCGCCTAATCCCAGGCTGGACATATTGCGAAAAAACGCCGTTATTTTAGTCATGTCCATATTGCTTACCTCTGTCTGAACTCATCGGGTACATCAATCTTATTGGGTGGCACCGGTTTCTCCCAGCCATTTTCGGTCGCCGCCTGTAATTGAAATACATAGGCCAGTACCTGAGCCACCGCCAAAAACAAGCCTTGTGGAATTTCCTGATTTAATTCAGTGGAATAATACAAGGCCCGCGCTAAAGGGGGGGCAGCGACCAATGGCACATCGGCACCAATCGCGAGATTCCGAATTTGTGCGGCAATCAGGTCGGTGCCTTTAGCGACCAGTATCGGTGCCCCCTCGCCATTCTGGTCATACCGTAAAGCAACAGCAAAATGCGTTGGATTCGTCACTATCACATCGGCTTTTGGTACCTCATCCATCATCCGACGCTGGGAAACTTCCATCTGCGCGCGTCGAATCCGACCTTTAATTTCTGGATTTCCCTCCGATTCCTTGCTTTCATCCTTGATCTCCTGCTTGGTCATCATCAATTGCTTGGTGTGATTCCATAACTGATACGGCACGTCGATCAATACAACCAATAATAATGCCGCACTCAATAACAAAAAGCCCCGGGTAATGATATCGCCGGTCTGATAAATGGCCTGATCAACCGGTAAGCGGTTCATCTGCATAAAATCATGCCGATACACATCAAATAACAGCCAGGCCATCAGAAACACAATACTCACCTTGACAATGGCTTTCAAAAGCACCACAAGCCCTTGCAGGCCAAACATCCGCTTCAGCCCTTTTAAGGGATTGAATTTGGAAAATTTAGGCTGAATCGCTTCACTGCTGAAATTCCAGCCGCCCATTATCATTGGCGTAATCAACGCCGCCACCATCATGGTCAGGCCAAAAACGGCAATCAACGACACAGCATCAAATATGGCCTGACTGAAATGTTCGGTCAGTGCTTTCGGATTGAAAATTTCACGGCGGCTGAGGCTGAAATGCTTGACCATGATGTCAGCCAGGCCCAGTGCCATGGATTTGCCTAAAAACAGCAACATCACCGCACTGACAATCAGCGACACAAAGGTGTCTAATTCCTTCGAGCGCGGAATCTGACCTTTTTTGCGAGCATCGGCCAGTCGTTTCGCCGTCGGCTGCTCGCTTTTATCTTGTCCAGCATCTTCTGCCATCAGGGTATTCTCAAAATATCACGGATCAGAGCAAAACTTTGCGCCAATATACCCTGAAAACCGTCCAGCATATCCGGCATCATGATCCAGATTAAAACCATTCCCATCATAATGGTAATGGGAAAACCGATGCCAAAAATCTGTAGCTGCGGTGCCGCGCGTGAGGCCACACCAAAACTGATATTGACAAATAAAATCGTAGCTAGAACCGGCAATGCCAATGAAACACCACCGACAAAAATCTGACGGCTCCAACGGACTATCTTCCATAGATCAGCACTATTCATGCCAATATCGCCAATCGGCAGCGTGGTAAAACTCTGTGCAAGCATTTCAATCAGAATCAAATGACCATTTACCGCCAATAGAATCAAGCTGGCTGAAATAATGAAGATTTGCGCCACTACCGGAACTTGTACGCCTGTGGCCGGATCAACCAGGGAAGCGAAGCCGAGCCCCATGCTGTAAGCGATCGACTGGCCTGCAACCAGCATGACCGAAAAGGCCATTTGTAGAATAAAGCCGGTTGCAATACCGATAAAAATTTGCTGGACAGCCACCATAAAACCACGATAGCTGAAGAGTTCCATCGTCGGCAAGGGTGGCAATACGGGAACAATGACAAAGGTAATCAAGGCCGCCAGTATCACCCGGATCCGCGCGGGAACACGGCGACCACTAAAAACAGGAACGGAAATGAAAAGGGCACCAATACGGAAAAACGGCCAGATAAATGCGGCTACCCAGCTTAAAATCTGTTGCTCGGTGAGAGTCATCCGATCAAGTTAGGAATTTCCCGGACCAGCGTTTGAAAATAATCGATGAGCATTTGCAACATCCAGGGGCCTGCAACCATCAATACAACGATGATCGTCGCCAGTTTAGGAATAAAGGTCAATGTCTGTTCCTGAATGGAGGTGGCCGCCTGAAACATTGAAACCAAAAGCCCGACGGCTAAGGAGGATAATAAAATCGGTGCCAATAATTTAACCGCAACCATAACGGTTTCCTCGGCAATCACAGATATGGTTTCCGGCGTCATCATGACAAAGCACCTTTAAACATAAAAACTGGCCGCCAGCATTTCCATCACGATCGACCAGCCATCAGCCAGCACAAACAGCATGATTTTAAAGGGCAGAGAAACAATCATCGGCGACAGCATCATCATGCCCATCGACATCAGCACACTGGCGACAACAAGATCGATAATCAGAAACGGTAAAAACAATAAAAAGCCGATCTGAAACGCGGTTTTTAACTCGCTGGTCAGATAAGCCGGCAACAACAAGGAAAAAGGCACATCATCGACCGATTGAAAATCCTCCCGATTGGCAATCCGCATGAACATTTTCAGGTCGGTTTCCCGGGTTTGTCTCAACATAAAGGTTCGGAAAGGCCCCGAGGCTTTTTCCAATGCTGTGGTCAGGGTTATTTTTTCATTCATATACGGCTGAATCGCTTCGCTGTTGACCTTGTCAAACACCGGCATCATGATAAAAAAAGTCAAAAACAACGATAAACCGAGCAGCACCTGGTTACTCGGTGCCTGTGCCGTGCCGATCGCCTGCCTGAGCAGGCCAAGTACGATGACGATGCGGGTAAATGAAGTCATGGTCAACAACAATGCCGGCAGCACGGTCATTAGCGTCATCAAAGCCAGGATCTGGATCGTGACCGTATATTCCTGTCCACCCTGAGGATTGCTGGTCACCGTGATGGCCTGAATGCCGGGCGCCGCCAGTGCCGCTTGATCAGGCATGAGCAGCATCCACACAAACACAGCAAAGACTATTGACTTCATTATTCAGCGCCTTTCATAACCTGAGCGAGCTTTTTAGCAAATGTACCTGCCGCCGCTGTACTATCGGATTTTAATTGCGCATCGCCTTCAAGAATCAACAACTTTTCAATCCGACCCGGCGTCACCCCCAGCAACACCTGTTTCTCACCGACTTGAATCAATACCAGCTTTTCTCGCATACCGAGCGCAAGACCTGTCACCACTTTAAGCGTTTGCCCTTGCGCTGAGGTCAAATGTTGTGTTTTTCGGATCACCCAGACGCAAAATAAAAATATTGCCAGCACGACAATCAGACTGGCCGCCCAATTGGCAACATCCTGCAATGACAGCTTGTTTGTTGTGCCTTGAAACGGCGTTTGCGCAGCGCTCGCCTGCTGGACAAAAAAGATAAGCGAAAAATAACTAAAAAAACGCATCAGCCTAATTTTTTAACACGCTCGGATGGACTGATCACATCGGTCAGTCGAATCCCGAATTTATCGTTGACAACGACCACCTCGCCATGCGCAATCAAGGTACCATTCACCAGCACATCCATCGGCTCGCCGGCAAACCTGTCAAGCTCCACCACCGAGCCTTGGGTTAACTGCAATAAATTGCGAATATTGATCCGGGTACGGCCAATTTCCATCGAAATCGTTACCGGCACATCCAGAATAATATCCAGATTGACATCATCCCCGCCAGTCAAGCTTTTTGCGCTATCGCCACTTGCATCCTGCAAATCCGGAAACGTCGCCGAATCCACACGACCTTGCGCTTCGCTCGCCGCTTGTTCATTCAGCGCATCGCCCCAGTCCGCTTCAGCCTCGGCCGCATCCTCGCCAACACCATCGACCTGCTCTTGCTCGGCCATCGCCGCCGCCCAATCATCACCAACTGGCTCTGCATTCTCGTTATCGTTTTCACTCATCTTGATTTGTCCCGAAAGTTTTATAACCTGAGTTCGCTGTTCAAGCGCCTATATTAAGAAACGTTCCTAAATTGAATCCTGAGTCAGTTTTTCTTCGACCTGAATGGCATAATTACCATCTGAAACGCCTAGCTTACCGCGAAAAGCCGGCACCTCTTCGGCCGTCAACACCACCGATTCCGGCATATCAATCGGAATAATATCGCCCTCTTTAAAACTCATAACATCTTCCACGGCCATCACTTTTTCAACCAGGACGCTGGTAAGCGGCACTTCACAACGCATTACTTCGTTTTTGAGTGACTCTTGCCAGCGATTATCGATTTCCCCGCGATCGCTGGTCACCGCATCGAGTAATTCACGAATCGGCTCAATCATTGAATAAGGAATAACGATATTCAAATCACCGCCGCCGCCCTCCAGTTCAATATGAATCGTGGAAATCACCACAATTTCAGAGGGACTGACGATATTGGCAAACTGTGGATTGACTTCTGAATTGACATAATCAAAATCAATATCCATTACCGGCTTCCAGGCTTCTTGCATATCCTTGAATAACAAATCCAGAATCAAGCGAATGATGCGCATTTCGGTCGGTGAAAATTCGCGGCCTTCAACCTTATTATAGAATTGCCCGCCGCCGCCAAAAAAGTTATCCACCGCCGTAAACACCAGTCGTGGCTCCATCACAACCAGAGCCCTCCCTCTAAGCGGTGACATGCGGATGATATTCAAGTTGGTCGGTACAAACAGGCTCTGGATGAATTCAGAAAACTTCTGAATCTGGATGCCAGACACAGAAATTTCAGCCGAACGCCTTAAAAAATTAAACACCGAAACCCTGAAATATCGCGCCAGCCGCTCATTGATCATTTCCAGCGTCGGCATACGCCCACGAACAATCCGCTCTTGATTGGCGAAATCATAGGAGCGTAATTCCTGACTATTGACGTCCTGTTCTGGCGCTTCGGTTTCTACATCGCCATCATCGACGCCATGCAGCAGCGCATCAATTTCATCCTGTGAGAGAAGGTCAGCCGTAGACATCTTATTGCATTACAAAGCGCGTAAAAAATACATTCTTAACCCGTTCCTTACCGGTCATTTTTTTCATCACCTTGTTCACATCATCCAAAATGATTTTCTGTAATTCCTGTTTACCTTCTTTCGTTGCCAGCTTGTCAGAACCTGCCGCACTGATTGCCATCAGTAGATTATTCACGATCATCGGTTTATGTTTTTTCAACAGCTCTTCTGCTTCAGGATCTTCGATCATAAAGGACACACGGATCTCAATCAGGCTAAAACGGCTGCCTTGCGGAAAATTAACCCGCAACGGTTGATCCAGCTCATAGTAGCTCAATACCTTTTCAGCGCCTTCTTCCTCGTCCTCGTCAGCCGCCTCGGCTTCTTTTTGTGCCTGCCCGGCATTTTCACCTTCGGTAACCGGCTCGTCACCACTCATAAAAAAATAAACCCCACCACCACCGGCTAACAGCAACACGACGGCGCCAATAATGATGATCATTTTTTTGGAAGACTTGGGTTCTTCTGTGTTTTCGGATTCTTCGGCCATTGATCAATTCCTGTTTTTAAGAAGTTCAAGCAAAATACAGGCCACTACGTTTTTTTACTGGATAAACAATACCTTCAATATCGCCTATCGTCAGCGCCGATTCTTTGACACTGTTAAAAGCGCAGCCACCAATGGATTATAAGTCTAGCAAAAACTCAGTTTTTTTCTTGTCCGCCGGCAAAAAACACATAGGCAGGATTGCCTGTTTCTTCCTGAAAAACAAAGCCTAAATCCGTCAACATATGCTGAAATTGATGCCGTTCGGATTTTTTCATTTGCAATCCGATCAACACTTTGCCAAACGCGGCCGCGTGGTTTCGATAATGAAACAAACTGATATTCCAACGCCCGCCCAACGCCATCAAGAACTTCAACAACGCCCCCGGACGCTCTGGAAACTGAAGGCTGTAAATAATTTCATTCAATGTACACGGTGCATGCCCGCCCACCATATATCGAATATGATCCTTAGCCATCTCATTTTCGGTCATATCGGTCACTTTAAATCCATCGACTTCCAGCTGCTCGATCAACGCGGCCTTGTCGGATTCTTCCCCGCTGCTGCTGATACCGACAAAAACTTGTGCGATACTGTCATGAAAGTAACGATAATTAAATTCGGTAATATTGCGCTTTCCCAGCATCTTACAAAACCTCAGAAAGCTACCGGCCTGCTCAGGAATTGCGACAGCCAGCAGTATTTCACGATGTTCACCGACCTGGGTGCGCTCGGCCACATACCGTAAACGGTCAAAATTGATATTGGCGCCACTTTCGACGGCGATAAAGGTTTGGCCGCTGGCATTTTGCTGTTCGGTGTATTTCTTGACCCCGGCAACAGCCAGTGCACCAGCGGGTTCAGCAACCGAGCGGGTATCATCAAAAATGTCCTTGATCGCCGCACAAATTTCATCGGTATTGACCACAATCACATCGTCGACATAGTGACGCGCCAGACTGAAAGATTCTTTACCAACCTGTTTTACCGCCACGCCATCAGCAAACAGGCCGACTTGCTTGATAATGGTGCGACGACCCGCTTTTAACGCGCGGTTTAGACAATCCGCATCATCTGGCTCGACACCGATTATTTTAGTTTGCGGACGCACAAATTTAATATAGGCGGCGATGCCTGCAATTAAGCCTCCCCCACCAACCGGCACAAACACCGCATCAATAGGGCCGTTGTGTTGCCGCAAAATTTCCATGCCAATAGTGCCCTGGCCGGCGATAACATCCGGGTCATCATAAGGGTGTACAAAAACCAGACCTTTTTCATCGGCCAGTTGCCGTGCGTGCTCGCAGGCGTCATCATAAGAATCACCAAACAATACCGT
Organism: uncultured Methylococcaceae bacterium; assembly: GCA_913056195.1. Lineage (GTDB taxonomy): Bacteria > Pseudomonadota > Gammaproteobacteria > Methylococcales > Methylomonadaceae > Methylomarinum. The sequence goes on from CAJXMF010000025.1 coordinate 21,376, forward strand.
TTTGGCGCCTCGCGCCCTGACCGATTGCACTTTGATTTCCGGGGTTGTTTTAGGCATGACAATCAAAGCCTTGATACCCAGTTTCTTAGCCGACAAGGCGACACCTTGTGCATGATTCCCCGCCGATGCCGCAATGACGCCACAGGCTTTTTCAGCATCCGTCAATTGAATTATTTTATTGTAGGCACCCCGCAGTTTAAACGAAAAAACAGGCTGTAAATCCTCTCGCTTCAAAAACACCTGGCTATCAAGACGCGCCGATAAGGCTGGCGCAAAATCCAGCGGCGTCTCAATCGCAACATCGTAAACCCTGGCTCGCAATATACGTTCGATATACTTTTGTATCATGGATAAGTGCTGAAAAATTAGTCTTAATCAGGTATTATCCCATACAATTCTTGATATCTTCGATAACTCTAACCTTGCAGGAAAAACAATGACTCAAGATGAATTAAAAAAACAAGTCGCGCAAGAAGCCATCAAATACATTAAAAATGTCCCCGTTGTCGGTGTCGGCACGGGCTCTACCGTGAACTTTTTCATTGAGATGTTGGCCGACCACAAAGCCGACATCGAAGGTGCGGTATCCAGTTCAGAAGCCACGACGCAACGTCTTAAAAACATTGGCATTTCGGTGCTGGATTTAAACAGCGTCGGTGATATCGAGGTCTATGTTGATGGCGCTGATGAAGTCGATCCGCGCAAAAAGCTGATTAAAGGCGGCGGATTGACCCGGGAAAAAATCATCGCCGCCGCCAGCCGTAAATTTGTCTGTATTGCAGACGAAACCAAATGCGTGGATGTGCTGGGTAAGTTCCCGCTCCCCATTGAAGTCATTCCGATGGCGCGCAGCTATGTGGCCCGCGAAATGGTTAAAATGGGGGGGCAACCGGTTTGGCGTGAAGATTATTACACCGATAATGGCAATGAAATTCTGGATGTTCATAACCTTGAAATTCTGGACCCTGTCGCCATGGAAAAGACAATCAATAACATCGTAGGCGTCGTCACCGTTGGTATTTTCGCCATGCGTGATGCCGATGTTGTGTTGATAGGCAAAGGCGACCGCGTTGAAGTGATGGAATAAGCTTCGCTTGTCCGAAAGCGGTTAACCCGAAGATTACCCCGGCTTGGCCGCTTTCAAAACCGCCGCACGGTATCCTGACATGTCACACCCTGAATTTCCGCTCAACGCCGATTTAATTTATCTTAACCATGCTGCCGTAGCCCCCTGGCCGAAACGAACCGCACAAGCTGTCACTGACTTTGCCGAACAGAATTGTCACTATGGTTCCCAGTTTTATTTACAATGGCTGGAAACCGAAAAAAAACTCCGTCAACAACTGGCTGCACTTTTAAACGCGCCATCAACCGCTGATATCGCATTGGTTAAAAATACCTCCGAAGCCTTGTCATTTGTCGCTTATGGCATAGACTGGCGCTCCGGAGACAATATCGTCAGCAGCAATGAAGAATTTCCATCCAATCGCATTGTCTGGCAATCCTTGAGCGACCAGGGTGTCCACTTCAGGGAAGCCGATTTACACCACACGAACAGCCCGGAGCAAGCCTTGTTTGAACAGGTGGATAGCCATACACGGCTGATCACCATCAGTTCCATTCAGTTTGCCAGCGGCCTGCGCCTGGATTTAGATAAAATCGGCCGTTTTTGCCGCGAACACGACATTCTATTCTGCGTCGATGCCATTCAAAGCCTGGGCTGCGTCCAATTCGATGTGCAACGCTGCCAGGCCGATTTTGTCATGGCCGACGGCCACAAATGGATGCTGGGGCCGGAAGGACTGGGCGTTTTTTACAGCCGCAAATCGGCGCGGGAAAAACTGAAATTAACCCAGTATGGCTGGCATATGATTGCTGACACCCAAAATTACGAAAACAAGCCCTGGAAAATCCATCCAACCGCCAAACGCTTTGAATGCGGGAGCCCTAATATGCTGGGCATCCACGCCTGGTCAGCCAGTTTGTCTTTATTACTGGAAAACGGCATGAATAAGGTTGAGCAGGCCGTTTTTGAACGCGTTGATTTCCTGGTTCAGCGCATTCTTCACAGTCCGCATTTACAATTACTGTCTGCCCCTGATGCCCCGTTAAAATCCGCTATCGTCATTTTTCGGCATAATACCCTCGACAACCCAGCCTTGTTTGAAACACTCAGCCGACAAAACATCGCCTGTGCATTGCGCGGTGCAGGTATTCGTTTTTCACCGCATTTTTACAACAGCTTTGAGGAACTCGATAAGGCGGTCACTGCGGCTGAAGCCGCCGTCTGACAGCTTAGTCACGCCGCACACGGACTATTGATGAGTCGTTGGAAACAAGCGATGGAAATTTTCGCTCGATTGCTGTGCGATGTCGTCAACGCTGGTTTCGCGCAACTGAGCGAGGTATTCTGCGACATAACGCACATAGGTCGGATAATTGGGTTTACCCCGATGCGGCACCGGCGCCAGATAGGGCGAGTCGGTTTCGATTAAAAAACGCTCTGCCGGAACTTTTTTGGCAACCTCTTGTATTTGTTTAGCATTTTTAAAGGTTACGATGCCGGAAAAGGAAATATAAAAGCCTAAATCCAGCGCATATTCTGCATACGCCCAGTCTTCGGTAAAACAATGAATGATGCCGCCGACTTGATCAGCACCTTGTTTCGCCAATACATCCAATGAATCCTGACCGGCTTCCCGGGTATGAATAATCAATGGTTTACCGGTCATTTTAGACACTTCAATATGGCGCTCAAAACGTTGATGCTGCCAGTCCAGATCACCTTCGCTGCGAAAATAATCCAGACCGGTTTCGCCAATCGCAATAACTTTAGGCGTATCCGCCAGTACCATCAGTCTCTCTACACTCGGATCTTCCCCTTCGGTCTCATTCGGATGCACACCTACCGATAAATACACCGAGTCATAAGGCGCAACCAACTCAACCATGTCTGGCCAGGCCTCAAGATCAATGCTGATACACAGCATTTGGTCGATCTGTTGCGCTTTGGCGGCAGCCATAAAATCAGCAAAATCATTTTGATAAGGCGTAAGATCGATGCGATCTAAGTGACAATGGGAATCAATAAACATAAAGAAAGACTGCGAAAGTTAGACAAACAGACGAAATGGCCGCATTCTTGCGCCCAAATCATCGCCAATGGATTCAAATTACAGGGTATGCGTCGGCCGCTCGCTTTCTAATGCGCCAGCCAGATAGGTTTCTATTTTATTGCGTGCAGCGCCCTGATCCTGATCATTAAATTGTACCCCAACCCCAGATGCCCGATAGCCTTCGGCACCTTCAGGCGTGATCCAAATAATTTTACCGGCGATGGGCAAACGTTCGGTTTCTTCCATCAGACTTAACAACATAAAAACCTCTTCGCCCATTTTATATTTGCGCTTGGTCGGAATAAATAATCCGCCGTTTTCAACGAACGACATATAAGCGGCATATAAGGCGTTTTTATCTTTAATGGAAAGTGACAAAATACCTTGTCTTGGCGATGCTTCAGCCATGCTTGACACCTAGTTGAGACCATTCGATCAATAGCTTTTCCAGCAGTAATTGTTGATTGCTTTGCGTCAACACTAATTGCCGACCCTCCAGTACCGATTGATAATATCGACACAGTTGGGCTAATTCTAGCTGGCTTTTAATTTCTTGCAAGGCTGAATCAAACCCGGTCTGCACCTTCTCACCATAAAAAAGTTTCAATAACCGAACCAGCCATAAACATATCCAGTCTAATAGGATCACAGCATCTACGGGCTGTTTCAGCCAGTTTTCGGCGATTTTCACCACGTTAACGTGCCCACGCTCACACCGCAGGCTCAGCCATTCATCAAACAATTGCTCTGCCAAAGCCAGATAATTCTTTTCATGGTAGTCCAATGCCCTTAATGGTGAACCATTCGCCAATGCCAATAGCGCATCGACCTGGGTTACCTGATACTGGGCCAGCCATGTTTGTATCTGCGCTTGATCCAACTCCGTGATTTGAATATGTTGACAGCGACTGCGAATGGTTATCGGCAAACGCGCCGGCTTATCCGTCACCATAATGATTGTGGTACGCTCACCCGGTTCTTCAAGGCCTTTTAAAAAAGCGTTAGCGGCGGCTGGATTAAGCGTGTCAGCGGCATCGATTAAAATCATCCTCTGACCCTCAAACTGAGGCTTTAGCGCCATCCTGGCTAACAAGTCCCGAACGCTATCAATGCCCAAACCTTTCCCGGCTTCCGGTTCCAGCACGATAAAGTCAGGATGCGTGCCCGCCCGCCGCAAAACGCAGGCATGGCAATGCCCACAGGCCAACCACGCCTCGCTTGGCCGCTCGCACAACACACTGGCGGCAAAACATTCGGCCAACTGGCGTTTACCGATGCCTGCTCGGCCTGTAATCAACACCGCTTGCGGGATACGCTGCTGGCGCAGGTAGTGTTCCAATGTTTGCCAATAGGGCGTCAGCCAGGGATAAATAGGCTCAGCCATTTGCTATCAAGGATTCAATACGGTATTTGATCGCACGTTGAACCTCATCGAGAGGCTGACTGGCATCAATGACAGCAAAACGCTCGGGCTGTTGCTGAGCCAGATTTAGATAGGCTTGCCGGACTTTTTTAAAAAAATCGTAGCGTTCCTGTTCAAATCGGTCCAATTCACCCCGCCCTTTTGCGCGCACCATACCAATTTTTACCGGCGCATCCAGTAATAAGGTCAAGTCGGGCCTCAAATCGCCTTGCACAGCACGCTCAAGCCAGGCAATTTTATCCATCGCCATGCCACGCCCACCGCCCTGATAGGCATAGGTTGCGTCGGTAAAACGATCACATAAGACCCAATCACCCCGCACTAAAGCCGGCTTGATAACATGTCGAATATGTTGCGCTCTGGCGGCAAACATCATCAGCAGCTCGGTCATCGAATCAACCGCTTCATCATGCGTTTCCAGCAACAACTGGCGAATTTTCTCAGCCAATACCGTACCGCCGGGTTCGCGCGTTTTAACCACACTAATACCCTGGGCAGTTAACAACTGATCAAGAAAGAGCAGGTTTGTCGTTTTGCCGACCCCTTCGCCGCCTTCCAGGGTAATAAATCGACCCTTAGTCATCGACGTTTCTTCTGATATTTATTGACTGCATTGACATGTTCCCGCAATGTCGCACTAAAGACATGACCGCCATCGCCACGGGCGACAAAATATAAACTGTTCCCAGCGGCAGGATGCATGACCGCATGAATGGCTTCGCGCCCAGGCATGGCTATCGGTGTAGGCGGCAAACCTTTAATCACATAGGTATTGTAAGGCGTCGCCTGCTTTAAATCCTGACGCCGAATATTGCCCTGATAACGATCCCCCATCCCATAGATGACGGTGGGGTCAGTTTGCAGCAACATGCCTTTTCTGAGTCGCCGGATAAATACATCGGCAATCCTCGCCCGCTCGGAGGGTTTTCCGGTTTCTTTTTCAACGATCGAGGCCAAAATAAGCGCCTGATAAGGGCTTTCAAGCGGTAGCCCCGGCTCTCTTCCGGCCCATTCCTGCTGAAGTACCTGCTGCATTTTTTGATAGGCTCTTTTTAATAATTCAAAATCGCTGGTATTTTTTTCGAAAAAATAGGTTTCTGGAAAAAACAGTCCTTCAGGATGCTTATAAGGACTCCCAAGCCGTTTTAACATGACTTTGTCATCGACGTTATCCAGCGTATGCGTCAAATTTGCATTTTCCGACAAGCGCTGGCGAATTTGTTTAAATGTCCAGCCTTCGGGGAAGGTTATGGCATATTGTCGCACTTTTCCACGCACAAAAACCGCCAGAATATCGGGCAGGCTCATACCGGGCTGCAAGACGTATTCTCCGGCTTTCAGTTGATTGGTTACCTTTTTTTGATAGGCGATAACGCGAAACCAATACGGATTGATGGCCCATTTTTGTTGCAGTCGGCGTGTTATCTGCCTGAATGACTCGCCTTTTTTAATGACGAATACATCACTGTCTGTCACGACCGGCTGGCTCAAAGCGCGCTCATAGTCTCGTTTTGCCCAAAAAATCACCATCACGCCCATGATGATTAACAACAGCAGGCCTTTTTTAAGCATACCCCGCCTGCTGCTGCCATAATTGTTGATAAGCGGCCTGTAACCGACGGGTATTTTCGCCAAGGATAAAACGATGATCACCCAACTGTCTGACCGGCCAGATGCCAATCACTGAATTGGTCAAAAAAATCTCATCCGCATGTAATAGCCGCTCAGGTGAAACAGAGGTTTCGCTTACGGATAGAGATAACTGCCTGGCCAATGTGATGATTAAATCCCGAACAATGCCTTTGACGCCACATTGATCGACAGCCGGCGTAAACAAATCGCCATTTGAAAAATAGAATACATTGCTCATCGTGCCTTCAATCACTTCGCCCTGTCCATTCAGCATCAAGCCTTCGTGAATATCAGCCTGCCACCATTCACTCCGCGCTAATACGTGCTCCAAACGATTGAGATGCTTTAACCCGGCGAGTTGCGGATTTAAGCCCAAGGGCGTCTGACAAAAACGGACACGAACACCGTTTTGTGTTAATTGCTCGGAATAGTCCGGCCAGGGATGCAGGCTAAGTAATCGAGTGGGTTCGGGCTTTTCAGGTGGACGATAACCTCGGCCGCCACAGCCACGAGTGACAATGAGTTTTAATACACCGTGAGTGCACTGCCGGATAAGCTGATCGCCCTCCTGTCGCAAGACAAGAGGGTCCGGGGCGGGGATTGCTAATCTGTGACAGCCTTTGGTCAGGCGTTGAAGATGTAAATCCCAGAACAACGGCCTTGATTGATAAACTTCCAGTGTTTCAAACAAGCCATCGCCATACTGCAGCCCCCGATCATGAACATCGAGACCGGATCCGCGCTTCCCATTCAATAAAAAGTCTGCGGATCCCGTCATATCTTACGAATAGCGTTTAAGGATCAGGGTTCCGTTCGTTCCACCGAATCCAAATGAGTTGGATATAGCGATATTGATAGCCATTTCCCGCGCCTGGTTCGGCACATAATCCAGATCACATTCTGGATCAGGATTCTCCAGATTGATCGTTGGCGGCGCCACCTGATCTCTAATCGCCAATGTCGTCAATACCGCTTCGATTCCCCCTGCCGCACCTAATAAATGTCCAATCATCGATTTAGTCGAGCTGACAGCCGTATTATAGGCATGATCGCCTAAGGCCACTTTCATCGCCTGAGTTTCACCGATGTCTCCAGCCGGTGTCGAGGTACCATGCGCATTGATATAATCAACTTGTTCCGGGTTGATGCCCGCATCACGTATGGCATTTTTCATACAGCGCGCCGCACCTTCGCCGCCCGGGGTTGGCGACGTAATATGATAGGCATCGGCGCTCATGCCAAAACCAATCACTTCAGCGTAAATTTTGGCGCCACGTGCTTTGGCGTGTTCCAGCTCTTCTAACATGACGACACCGGCACCATCACTCAAGACAAAACCATCCCTGTCTTTATCCCACGGCCGACTGGCACGCTGAGGCTCATCATTACGACGCGAAAGCGCCTTGGCCGCCGCAAACCCACCCATTGCCGTCGGTGATGTGGTACAACGTTCCGCCCCGCCTGCCAACATGGCATCCGCATCACCATGCTGAATCATACGCGCCGCATCCCCAATGCAATGCGTTCCCGTTGAACACGCTGTAACGATAGCGTAATTAGGACCTTTTAAGCCGTATTTGATTGACAGGTTACCGGAAATCATATTGATAATATTCCCGGGTACAAAAAAAGGCGAGATACGACGCGGCCCGCTTTTTTCGTATGTCGCGAAACATTCTTCAATCCCGGTAATCCCACCGATACCCGAGCCAATGGCGACACCAATACGTTCGGCATTTTCATCCGTAATATCCAGACCTGAGTCTTCCAGCGCCTGACACCCCGCCGCGATGCCATAATGAACAAAACCATCCATGCGTCTGGCATCTTTTAACGGAATATATTGGCTGATATCAAAATCACGAATGACACCCCCAAAAGTTGTGGCAAATTTGGAAATATCAAAGGAATCAATGGTCGAAATTCCGCTTTTACCCTTCAAAATACCATCCCAGGTATCGGCAACATTATTGGCTAAAGGCGTAATTGCGCCTAATCCGGTTATAACAACTCGACGTGTACTCAAGGTGGTGTCCTGTCTAATAAGATTTAAGAAAAACCAGGTAATGGATTCAGGCAATTCGCAATAAATAAAATACCCATCAAAACGAACAATAAAATGATGGAGTTCACTACATTCTCCCCATCCTACAGCTAAGCATTATTTTTTATCACGACAACGCTAACCCATTACCGAAAAACCAAATCGTCTGGATTTCCGTGCGGAATAGACGAAGCTCAAAAACCACCATTTAGCGTGCTAAACGGTGGTTTTTGCCCTGTCTTTATAACCTGTTTATCTACTGCGCGACAAATGTATGCTTTGGCAGTACTCAAGAACCGCCGACATACGCACACAACCGACAATGACTTACACGATATTGAACAGGTTTTTAGAAGATAGGGAGACAATCATCTGGCAGGCAACAACCTGCCGAGGGATTCAATTACAGATTGTTATTGATGTAATCGATAGCCAGCTGGACGGTCGTGATTTTTTCAGCTTCTTCATCTGGAATTTCACATTCGAATTCTTCTTCCAGCGCCATGACGAGTTCCACTGTATCCAATGAATCAGCACCAAGATCGTCTACGAAAGAAGCATCGTTAGAAATATCTTCTTTAACACCTAATTGTTCTGCGACAATCTTTTTTACTCGTTCTTCAACATTACTCATAATTATTTTCCCCAAACAATGCAAATGTTACACACACACTCGCTTCAATATTTGCTATAAAATTATTGTTAGAAACCCCGTCACTGGCTATTCCAGACGGCGGGTGCATTATACTTGAATTTACCCGAATGCGACAAGATTATGACATATACATCCCACCATTAACATGAATGGTTTCACCGGTAATATAAGACGCGCCGTCTGAGGCCAGAAAAGACACGGCATGCGCAATCTCTTTCGGATCACCCAACCGACCTAACGCAATAGACGACATCAACGCCTGTTTGTGCTCATCAGCCAAATCTTTAGTCATATCGGTATCAATAAATCCAGGTGCGACCGTATTAACGGTGATGTTACGGGACCCCACCTCTTTAGCCATAGATTTGGCAAAACCCACCATGCCGGCCTTGGCCGCCGCATAATTCGCTTGACCTGCATTGCCTGTTGCACCAACGACAGAGGATATATTGATAATCCGCCCGCCTTTGGCCTTCATCATACCGCGCAATACGGCCTTGCTCATCCGAAATACTGATGTCAGATTGGTGTTGATGATGTCATCCCACTCTTCATCTTTCATCCGCATCAATAAATTATCCCGGGTAATGCCCGCATTATTGACCAATACGACAGGAACACCGTATTCATCATTAATTGTCGTCATCACCTCGGCAATTGAATCCGGGTCTGCAACATTCAAACGCAACCCCGTGCCATTTTCAGCCAGCCAGTCAGAAATAGCTTCTGCGCCGGCATCGCTGGTTGCCGTACCGATCACAAAAAGACCATCTGCCGCCAATTTTTCAGCAATCGCTCGGCCAATCCCCCGGCTGGCACCGGTCACTAATGCAATTTTTTTATCCATCAATTTGCTCCAGAACTTTCTCCAAGGTCGCCGGATCATACATTGTAAAATGACCCAGATCTTTAACAATGCGTCGATTCAGTCCCATCAACACCTTTCCCGGCCCACATTCAACAATGGCCTGCACACCCTGATCATGCATGAAACGGATCACATCAACCCAACGCACCGACTTGTACAACTGCTCCTGCAGGACACCCTTAATGACTTCAGGGGCACTATGCGCGGCCACATCAACATTATGCAACAATGAAGCCTGTGGTGACTCAATTTTAATGTCTTGCAGACGCGCCCCCAGTTTTTCTGCCGCTGGCTTCATCAAAGCACAATGCGACGGCACGCTGACCGGCAATTTTAACGCCCGCTTGGCGCCTGCTTCTTTTGCTGCAGCCATTACGCGCTCTACTGCAGCCACATGCCCTGCAATTACGACCTGCCCGGGCGCATTGAAATTAGCGGCCGAAACCACCTCATTGCCAGCATGTTCAGCACACAGATTGACAACAACATGATCTTCCAGACCAATGATAGCCGCCATCGCGCCAACTCCCTCGGGTACCGCTTCCTGCATAAATCTGCCGCGATCGGCAACCAGCTTGACAGCATCGCCAAACGCCATGGCATCCGCGCAAACCAAAGCCGTATATTCGCCCAGGCTGTGCCCCGCCATCCAGGCCGGCCGCATAATGGTCAAATCACACCAGATTCGCCAGACCGCCACACCCGCCGCCAGCATGGCTGGCTGCGTTTTATCGGTTTGATTCAATTCCTCGGCTGGGCCATTTTGCGTCAACGCCCATAAATCATAGCCCAGCGCGTCCGATGCTTCTTCAAAAGTCTGCTTGACAACAGGATATGCTTCGGCCAAATCTGCCAACATACCTACGGACTGCGAACCTTGGCCTGGAAACACAAACGCCAGACCGTAATTTTGTTCATTTATCATAATTTCTCCACCCATTTGGTTGTTCGCTCAAAATAACGGTAATGGGTTAAAATTGTAGTCCACTGAAAAATTTGACATCAAAGTGTCAGGAATCAGAGTTTACGCTTAGTTCATATTTAATACTTGATCAAGGCCGAACCCCAAGTAAAGCCAGCACCAAAAGCTTCGAACAAAACCACCTGATCACGCTGAATTCGACCATCTCGAACCGCCGCATCAAATGCCAATAGCACCGATGCCGATGAGGTATTGCCCTGATTTTCCAGCGTCAACACCACCTGCTCCATCGACATTTGTAATTTCCTGGCCGTCGCCGCGATAATTCGGATATTTGCCTGATGCGGCACCAGCCAATCAACGCTATTCTTTTCCAGGTTATTGGCTGCCAGCGTTTCGTCGACAATCCGGCCCAAGGTATTCACGGCCACTTTGAAAACCTCATTGCCGCGCATGCGAATATATGGCGCTTCGTCCCGTTTGTCTTCTTTCGCTGCAGCAGGATTCGGACAATAAAGCAAATCTTCATAAGCGCCGTCAGCATGAATATGGGTGGATAAAATTCCAGGCTGCTCAGATGCTTCAAGTAATACAGCACCCGCACCATCACCAAACAGAATGCAGGTCCCCCGGTCTTGCCAGTCCACAATTCGGGAGCAGATTTCAGACCCTACCACCAAAGCTTTTTTGGCCATACCGGATTTGATGTATTGATCGGCGATACTCAAGGCATAGAGTGATCCCGAGCAGGCTGCCTGAATATCGAATGCCGCACAGCCGGAAATACCCAGTCGTCGCTGCAATAAACATGCGGTGCTGGGATAAACCCGATCCGGCGTTCCTGTTGCAACGATAATTAAGTCGATGTCTTTTGCGTCAACACCGGCCATATCAATAGCATGCCTCGCGGCAATTTCAGCCATGCTGGAGGCCGTTTCTTCCGGCCCGGCTATCCGGCGGCTTTTAATACCTGTGCGCTCGACAATCCAGCTATCCGAAGTATCGACCATTTCCGAAATATCATGATTCGTGCGAACTTGCTCCGGCAAATAACTTCCGGTTCCGCTAATTCTTGCATATTGCATCAATCAAACTCCTGTTGCGCCAGCGCACGCTCAACTTTATCGCTGATTTTTCGGGTCACGTCTTGTTGTATTTCCACTTCGGCCAAGTGAATTGCCGTTTCAAAGGCCAGCGCATCTGCACCACCATGACTTTTAATCACCAGCCCTCGTAAACCGACAAAGCTGGCACCATTATAAAGTCTCGGGTCGATACTGTCCTTAAATGATTTCAAGACAGGATAAGCGACAAGGCCTGCCAGTTTCGTCCACATATTCTTGTTGAAAGACTGCTTCAATTTGAAGCCAATCATTTTGGCCGCACCCTCAATCGACTTCAGCGCAACATTGCCGACGAAACCATCGGTGACAATCAAGTCCACATCCACGGCATCGGCATTAATCGAATCGCCTTCGACAAAACCAATATAATTCAGACTGGCATTTTCCAGCAGTCTTGCGGCCGATTTAACCTGCTCATTACCCTTGACATCCTCTTCACCGATATTAAGCAGTCCAACTTTAGGCTGTTCAATGTTTTCCACGGCCTTGACAACTTCTTCTCCCATGATGGCAAATTGAAAAAGCTGTTTGGCGGTACAATCGACATTACCGCCCAAATCCAGCATATGGGTATGCCCATGAATAGACGGTAACGTCGAAATAATCGCGGGGCGCTCGATACCGGGAATCATTTTCAGTACAAATCTTGCCGTCGCCATCAAAGCACCGGTATTTCCCGCACTGACACAGGCATCCACCACGCCTTCCTTAACCAGATTGATGGCAACACGCATTGACGAGTCTTTTTTGTTTTTCAAGGCTTTTTGGGGTGATTCATCCATTGCAACAACTTCTGAAGCATGTTGAATCCTGAGTCTGTCCTTATACGTATTCAGCGCATTACCCAGGCACGTCTTGATTTGCACCTCATCCCCAACCAATACCAGTTTTAAATCGGGATTAGCCTGTAAACAATTTAGCGATGCCGGAATGGTTGTCGCCAAACCATGATCGCCCCCCATCGCATCGATTGAAATAGTTGTTGTCACGCCTGCTCGTTACTCCGAAATTCGTTTCATTCAGGCCAAAACAACGGCCAGCCCAATGTGTGAAAAATATTCCACTTGAAACGGTCAGAAAAAGAAACGGCCTGCAATGCAGGCCGGCCTCGTTGATCGATTAAACGCTGTCGGTTTAATCTTCTTCGTTCACAGCGACAATCTGACGGCCTTTATAAAAACCATCAGGCGTCATATGATGACGCAGATGCATTTCACCGGTTAACGGGTCTTGTGACAAGGCTTTACTGCTTAATGCATCATGTGAACGACGTTGACCCCGTCTTGAACGGGTCACTTTACTTTTTTGAACGGCCATCTAAGAGTCTCCAGTATTTTTAAGTTGTGCCAAAATGGAAAAGGGGTTGTCAGACCTGATTATTGAATCTTCCGGGGTTTTAGCTTGCGTCTTCTGCTTGACCAGACATTCATGTGCATGTCGAGGAAAATCGGGCAACGCCAGTAGAATTTCATCTTCCACAATATCTTTCAAGGCCAGAGTTTCCCCTTCCAGCCACAAAGGATCGAATTCCTCCGCCAATCTGTTTGCCTGTTCATCCGAGGACACGACACCCAAATTGACCGGAATATCCAGCGCCCACGGTAAATTTTTCAAGCAATTTTGGCAAACCAAGGTTAATTCTGCCTTGATATGCCCTTGTACGGTCGCTACCCGACCTTTTTTTTCAAAGGCGAAATCAATCGCCACATCGCCTGTATTTGCACCCAGTTTTTCAGCCAGCCGAGAAAACCCACTGATCGGTATCCGGCCAATAGTTTCCCTACGCTGCTCCGCATAAAGAATGGGGTCTAAAAATTCAGGCAATCTGTCCAACATAACTCCGGAATGATATACGTTATTCTATTTACCGTCAACTTGTTTGCCGGCTTCACTCAAAAACACCGCCAAGTGCAGCACTATTCATCCAAGAGGATCGCGCGAGAAACATTTTTGGCTTGTGACAAGCCACGAACCTGATCCCAGCCTTTGACGTCTTTCAAAATCGTCGCCTCAAAATTCGCGCCACTGACGTCAGCCCCCATCAGGTTACTGCTAGTCAGATCGGCCTGCTGCAAATTGGCATCCTTTAACACTGCAGAGCGTAAATCAGCCACGTGAATCACGGCCTTTTGCAAATTGGCTCGGGTCAAGTCCGCAAACATCAACATCGCCCGGCTCAAATCGGCCCCGGTCAAATCCGCATCGACCAGCTTGACCTTTTTCAGACTGACACGCATCAGGCCCATAGGTTGATTTTTCATATCTGCACCCCAACGCACATGACGTAAATTCGCCCCGGTTAAATCAGAATTATCCAGATTGGCAATGACCCGACTGCCTGAAAAATCGACATTTTTCAGATTGCAGCGCATCATGCTGACCGCAAAAATACTCACCTTCGACAAATTCGCGCCTTCAAAATTTGCCCCCACCATCACAGTCAGATCCAGATTCAGGCCTGACAAGTTGCTATGACTCAAATTGGCCCGGCGCAAATCCGCCCCCCATAAATCCGTCTGCCGAAAATCCAACCCCGACAAATCCAGGCCGGTTAAATCCTTCCGTCTCAAATTGACTTTTTTGCCCGGCGTGGCGTTTTCAAGCATTTCAACGACTTGCGCTCGGCTTAATTCTGCCGCCATCGCCGCATTGAAGACGACGCACAGAGTGATCGAAAGTAATGTTTTAAATATCATGATTTTATCCTCTTTTAGATTGTTCTGTCTCATCATCGGCCAATGCATGACCACAAATCCTGCAAAAATTAGCGTCGAATTCGTGCCCCACTGCACCGCAGTCCGGACAGGCATTATTATTGATTTCACGCTTCACCTTGATCAGTTCCGCACTGTAAATTCCGGTCGGCACGGCAATAATGCCATAACCGACGATCATCATCAGCGACGCAACCATCTGCCCGACCACGGTTTGCGGCGCAATATCGCCATAACCTACGGTCGTCATCGTCACAATCGCCCAATAAACCGACCTTGGAATGCTGGTGAAGCCCGCCTCACTCCCCTCGACGACATACATGATCGAGCCAAAAATGATAACCAATGTCCCGACCGCATACAAAAATACCAGAATTTTTTTCCGACTCTGGCTCAGCGCGACCAACAAAAGCCGAGCCTCGCCCATATATTCAGATAATTTAAGCACCCGGAAAATGCGTAGCAGTCGCAAAACCCGAATCATCAACATATATTTGATACTCGGAAATAAAACCGCCAGATAAGTCGGAATAATGGCCAGAAAATCAACGACCCCAAAAAAACTGCGCAGATAAAGCCAGGGCTTACGGACGCACAGCAAGCGCAGAATAAACTCAATACTGAATAAAAGGGTAAAAAACCATTCCAGCGCATAAAACCATTGCCCAAACCGCGCCTGCAAACTGCCGACGCTGCCCAGCATAACCGCCAACACACTGAGCAGAATACAGACAATCAAAACCAGATCGAAGGCTTTCGCCAGGGGCGTTTCTACACCAAAAATGATTTCGTGTAACGTTTCCCGCCAGCCTGAAAAAGGTTCTCCCTCATTATAATGCGTTTTTTTTCGCCGTCTCGTCATGCTATCGCGCATCAGCACCCAAAGTCGAAACCAATTGCTGCCCTAAGCGCAAAATTGCCTGTCGTTGTGGGTCATCTTTCATAACATCGCCGTCCCAACATTTCATAGCGAAAGGCACTGCCTGATGCTCAGCCAGAACATTCACACCTAAATTACTCAATAAGATTCGCAAGACCATCAATCCACGAACACCGCCCAACGCGCCCGGCGATGTCGCCATAATCGCTGCGAATTTGCCGCGAAACGCCAACAATGGCGCTTCATCCGCGAGCTGTTTACGCGAGGCCCAATCCAGCATATTTTTTAACACCGGCGTAAACATGCCATTATATTCCGGCGACGCAATCAAAAAACCATCATGAGCCATTAACAATGCCTTAAACGCCAGCGCCGCATCCGGTATGCCCTGTTCGGCTTCCAGATCGGCGTTATACAAGGGCACATCGTAATCGGCCAAATGAATAATCGTCACGCCGGCACCTGCCGCCATCGCGCCTTCGGCCGCGACAGTTACCAGTTTCTGATTGAACGAAGCCTTCCGGTTACTGCCGGAAAATGCCAGAATTTGAGTCTTGCTCATGTTTAAAACCTTTCATTAAAGATTCAAAAGCGCTTGCGCCAGCCGCTGCGCCAGATAAATACAGGCTGTTTTATGCGCCACACTGTCGCAGCTCCAGACTTGTTTAATGCCCGCCTGATACAATGCCGCCTCCGCATCGCCACAAAACAATGGATGGGTGACAGCCGCATAAACCTCACCAGCCCCCGCCTTTTGCAATAATGTCGCGGCCTGAGTCAAGGTGCGGCCGGTACTGAGTACATCATCGACCAACACCACCGATTTGCTGCAAAAATCATACTCTGGCAACGTTACAACAACCTTTTTATCACCCAACCGCTGTTTATGCGCCACCGCATAGTCAAAACCGGTTTGCTCGGCAATGGCGCTGACCCACTGCTTCGATTCTGCATCTGGCCCCAACAGCACGGCCGAATCAAACTGCTGCCGCAAAAAATCACCAATATCGACGGCGGCCGTTAAGGTGATTGCATTTTTCAGGGGAATGGCTTCAGACAAGCGCTGAATACGATGCAAATGAGGATCAACTGTAATCACATCATCAAATAATTCAGCCAACAGGTGCCCAATAATCTCCTGACTCACCGCCTCACCCGGCCGGTTCGCAATATCCTGGCGCATATAACATAAATATGGCGCCACCAGGGTCAAGCGTTTTGCGCCCAGCGCTCTGGCCGTTTTCGCCGTCAACAACAACTCGATCAACTTATCGTTTGGCTGATTCAAACTGCGACAAATCACCACATGCTCAGCCAGATCGGTCGGCAGCCGCACCAGGCTCTCACCATCCGGAAAATGATGACACTCGATGATATGGCAATCTCTGTCCAGTATCGCCGCCAGGCGTTCAGATTGTGCTTGATATTCGGAAAACGTCAGTATTTGCATCGCAAGAAATCAATTGAAGACATCAATGCCTCTCATCATCCCAGAAAATGAACACGGCTGACAAGCATTTCATTAGCCCGGCACACTATTCGGCTTAACCCAGCCTTGCCATGGACAGCGTAGGGCCGATAGCGCTGTTACAAAACTGTTAATGGCCTGTTGAGGCCTTCGTGCGCCTGGCGTTTGCCCAGAAACGGGTAAAACGCCAAAAAAGGTAAAAAACCGTATAACTGATCAAAAAAATAGCGCTTTTCCACAATCAACGTCCATAGAATGAATTTGTTCAGCATTTCCCTAAAAAACATCAGTAAATAATTTTTTTCATTGATGAAAAACTTGTGTCTGATTCGTTTACACAGACACCTGAATCATTGACTTTAAAATCATCAGAGATATTCCCGTTTTTAATTTAGAAATATCGTAACTACTCAGCGTGTTTGGGGCTGAAGGCATAGGCTATTGATTTATAAGGAC
>CAJXMF010000026.1 GCA_913056195.1 uncultured Methylococcaceae bacterium
AGCCTGATAAATCAACAGCCTATGCCCACAGAAGAATTTACGCTGAGTAGTTACGTTTAGTTTTGTAAAAGCTCAATTTGAAAAAACTGGAATCAGTATATTTTTTTATGGCTGGCGACTAACTCAAAAATCTGTTCAAACTCTGAGTCAGTCTGTTCTGAGGCATTTATTATATCCTCTGGACTAATCTTGAGCTGTATCAGCCAATTAATCATAAGGGAATTAACCAATTTAGTTATAGGTCGGCCTTGTTCCAACCCATTGATTAAGCTGACGGTTACAGCTAATAATGTCGCCTCTAAATTATGTGCGAGCGCGCGTTCGGGTTGAAGTTGGCAGGCCACTGCAGTCACAAGCGACTCGGGTAATTGCCAGCTTTGTATCAATGCACTGCCTGTCTGAGTATAATCCACCCCAATAATATCCTGCTGTAAGCTGGGAAGTATTTGTCGTTCGTTTGCCGCCTGTTTTAATACTAAAGCCGATTGTTGAGGAAATTTAAGATACAGGACTAACGAACCAATATCATGCAGTAAACCGGCTACAAACAAGCGTTCGCTGTGCAGGAAAAAGCTTTTCTTGGCCAGACAGCGGGCGAGCAGGGCGCAGCGTATGCTGCGCATCCAGAAATCGGTCATATTGACCAGGTCGGTTGGGATATTTTGAAATGAATCGATCACCGATGTGACCAAAATCAGGTTTTTCAGTTCGTCGATGCCGATGACGACGATAGCTCGGGAAATGGTGTCGATGCGCGACTGAAAGCCATAGAAGGAACTGTTGACCAGTTTCAATAAACGAGCACTTAACGCCGGGTCTTTTAAAATGACCTGACTGACGTCTTCAAGGCTGAATCGGGGGTCGTTGATCATACGGGATACCTGAAAATAAATATCAGGTAAGGAGGGGAGTTTCAAGTTCCCATCAATCAGGTCATGAGCATTAAGTTTTGGCATGTTTTATTGCCTATAGAGCGCTAATACCTGTTTAACATAGTTCTGTGTTTCAGGATAGGGCGGAATCTTGTTGTTATATTTCATAACAGCCCCTTCACCGGCATTATAACTGGCGACGGCCAGTTTTAAATTGGAGTTGAACATCGTCAACAGGTCTTTTAGATAACGGGCGCCGCCTTCAATATTTTGTCGGGCATCCTTACGGTTTTTAACGCCATAGCGTTTTGCCGTTGCAGGCATTAACTGCATCAGGCCGACGGCACCTTTCGGTGACACTGCGGCAGGGTTATAGGCAGATTCCGTCTGGATAACTGCATGGAGCAGCTTTTCATCGAGTTGATATTTAGAGGCCGCTTTTGCAATGATTGGGCTGTATTTTTTCTTTTTAGCCACTAAGGATGTTCGCACCCGTCTTGATTTATGTTTTCTGACGCTTGTTTTGATGATGCGCTTATAAGGCAGTCCTTTTTTGGGTTCATCGGTATAATAAACGTTGCCGTCTGGGGCAATGTATTTATAAACATCGGCCTGTGATACCGATGTCATCGTCAAAAAAAGTAGACAGATTCCGATTTTTTTCATCATGTTTAATGTGTTTTAGACCTTATTGTGATGAGGTTAGCTGAATTTACGGCATTTTCCCGGGCCTGTTTCACATTTTCGGCCACAGCCAGGGCAACCCCCATTCGCCGATTAAGCAAAGCCTGTGGTTTTCCGAACAGGCGCACTTCGGTGTCAGCAATCGATAAGGCTTTTTCCAGTCCGTCGAACACGAAGCAATCTGATTCAATCGAACTTAATATTACCGCACTTGCCGCCGGGGTTTCCAGTCGAGTCGATACCGGCAGGCCTAAAATGGCTCTGACATGCAAATCAAATTCGCTTTGACGCTGACTCATTAAGGTTACCATGCCCGTGTCATGGGGTCTGGGGCTGACTTCGCTGAACCAGACCTGATCGCTCTTGATAAATAATTCCACACCAAAAAGTCCTAAGCCACCGATAGTCTCCGTAATTTTTTGAGCAATGTTTTTCGCCGTTTGCCAGGCGCTATCACTCATGGGTTGAGGCTGCCAACTTTCACGATAATCCCCATCGTCTTGTCGGTGTCCGATTGCCTCACAAAAATGGGTTTCAATTTGACCTTCGGTATTTTTCGCTCTGACCGTTAACAGGGTGATCTCAAAATCAAAATCGACCAGTCCTTCAACAATCACTTTACCCGTATTCGTTCGGCCACCTGTGTTGGCATATTGCCAGGCTTTTTCGAGATCATCGACCGAATCAATACGGGATTGGCCTTTCCCGGAAGAGGACATGGTCGGCTTGATAAAGCAGGGAAAACCGATGTGCTCGACAGCCTGTTGTAATTGTTCAAAACTGTCGGCAAAGGCATAGCGCGAAGTGGGCAGACCAAGCGTTTCGGCCGCCAGGGTTCGAATGCCTTCCCGGTTCATGGTTAATTGTACGGCGCGGGCATTGGGCACAATCGTGGTTGAACTGTCGGCCTCAATGTCAGCTAAAGCATCCGTGGCGA
Organism: uncultured Methylococcaceae bacterium; assembly: GCA_913056195.1. Classification (GTDB taxonomy): domain Bacteria; phylum Pseudomonadota; class Gammaproteobacteria; order Methylococcales; family Methylomonadaceae; genus Methylomarinum. Next base: position 2,494 of record CAJXMF010000026.1, read on the forward strand.
TATTTTCAATCTCCGGAATAATGTAGTCAGGCTTGATTTGGGCAACCAGGGCTTTGATTTCATCCGCATGGGTCATGTCTATGACAAAGCTGTGATGGGCCACCTGCTGCGCCGGTGCATTCGGGTAACGGTCGACAGCGATCACTTCAACGCCATAGCGCTGTAATGAGATGGCAATTTCCTTGCCTAATTCACCGCTGCCTAATAATAAGGCCTTGGTGGCAGTGTTTGATAACGGTGTGCCAATCATCATTGTTTACCTTGTAAGTGATTTTCAATATCCTGCTTGGAAAAGCCGATTTTCTGCGCGACGCGGTCGGCATGGCTGACACGCGATATGCCATCAATCAATTTATAGGTGGGATGGTCGCCTGCAAATTCAACCTGTTTAGCAATCCCAATGTGTTTATTGATAAAGAGATCAACCAATTGGTGATTATGGGTAATCAGAATGGTGGTGCAGCCTTTGCGGTAAAAACCATCCAGCACATTGGCCGAGGCTTCCATTTTTTCTTCAAAGGTTGTGCCTTCAGATAATTCATCCAGAACGACCAGGCTTTTCGCCGTTGTGGCCAGAAAAATATCACGGGTACGCTTGAGTTCTGAGCCAAAGCGGCCTTCGCCATCATCCAGGTGGCTGATTTCCGGGGCTTGATAGAAAATATGGTCGGCGACGACTAAAACCGCACGTTTAGCGGGTACCAGGCAACCGATTTGCGCCAGCAGTTGCAGTTGGGTAATGGTTTTGCAAAAAGCGGTTTTGCCACCGCTGTTAGGGCCGGTGACAAACACCAGGCGTTCATCATGGACGGCAAAATCATTGCCGACATAGTCTGGATTTTTATGGCCCAGGATCGGATTTTTAGCCTGGTTCAATGTCATCGTATGCGTGTCGGCATTCTGCATTTCCGGTAATACCGTATCGCTGCCATAGTTTTCGGCATAGTTTACGAAAGCCAATAATTCATCTAACTGTCCCAGCGCATCCAGTGCTTCGCCCAGTTCCTGTGAGTGTTTAAATTCGTCTCTGAGCGGAATGATGCAATTATCCCGGTCATATGAACCAATAATAGGAAAATAAGCCAAGAGCAGCGGTATGAAGAAGATGGATGCCATTGGAATGGTTTCCCGACTGATGCTGAATATATCGGTCGGAAACAATGTGGTTATGGCCCATAACGCTGCAAAAATAGACGCGATCAAAACGGGTTTGAAAATAGTCGGCCTGAAAATAGTGGCCGGAACAAAACTGCCTTTGCGCTCTTCTTTGCATTGAAAGCCTTTTTCCGTATTGTAAACGGGGCCTGTCATCAAGGAATAGGTTCTCGACTTCGAAAAGCTGTGAATCTTATTGAAAATCGACTTTAAATAGTCGCTCTCAGGTTCATTTGATGCCTGTATAGCATCGACCAGGTTAAGCGCAAAGCGTACGCCGCGTTTGTATTGTTTATAGCCGTAGCCTTCAATTTGATGGTCTTCGCGGGCGGTGCCAAAGCCGCCCAGGAATTCGCCATATAATAAAAGAAACAAGTTGTTTTCGGCCGCCGCAGCGCGGCTGACAATGCCTTCAAGATTTTTCCGGACGTCTGGATGTTGCTGGATTTCTTTAATGGCAAGCTGTTTGGCATTGATTTCAGCATAATCGGCGGACGGTTGACATAAGGAACGATATAACACGGTCTGTCCTGACATCGTTTGCGCATAATTCAGGGTGTCAAACAATTCGTCCACTTCTATGGTATTAAATGAAGATGCATCTAATACACCTTCGCCGGTCGCTAAAGGTCGTGTCGTTTTCGCTTGAGGCCATTGGCCAGCCCAACTTTCCAGCACCGTCTGTTTCATCGTTTTCTCTTATTATTCTGTAGCCCAAAGACAATCATTGCCGCGACGACAATGCCCGACATCATGATATTTTGTTTCGATGCGCCCAGCAACCAGGCCACACCGCCGCCCAATGCCATGCCGACACCGCTGAACGCCAATGCCCGCATAAACCGGCAGATAGGACAGTTTCTGTCATAGCCTCGCATATTCACCCTCCAGGATATCCGTTAAACATTTAATATGTAAACTATCATCATTCAATGCCGGAATATAGCGATAAGACTGGCCGCCAGCCTGCATGAAAACCGTTTTATTGGCCATGGCAATTTCTTCCAGCGTTTCCAGGCAATCGACGGCAAAGCCCGGACACACCACGTCAACCGATGTAATCCCTTGGTGGGGCAGGGCGCTTAACACCTCGACACAATAGGGCTTTAGCCACTCGGCCTTGCCAAAGCGGGATTGAAACACCAGTTGCCACTGATTATCGTCCAGGCCCAGCGCTTGAGCAATCAATGTCGCACTGGTTTGGCATTGATGATAATAAGGGTCACCTAATTCGGTCAATTTAGCGGGAAGACCATGAAAGGATAAAATCAGGCGTTGATTTTGGCCGTGTTTCTGCCAATGGTGTTGAATGGATTGGGCGACAGCCTGAATATAGGCCGGCTGCTGATGATAATCGCTGATAAAAGAGATGGATGGAATATGGCGCCATTTTTGCGTAATGTGCACCATTTCGTCATACACCGAAGCCGTTGTGGTGGAAGAATACTGCGGATATAAGGGCAAAACGATCAGTTTTTCAATGCCTGAATAGTGAAGTTTTGCTAACTTAGCCGCCATTGAGGGTTTGCCGTAGCGCATGGCAAAATCAATCCTGGTGTTTTGTAGCGTACTATGCCGAGCTAATTTATCGCTTAATTGACCGGTGATATGAATTAAAGGAGAGCCATTGGGCGTCCAGATTTTTCGATAGGCTTTTGCCGCCTTGCCGGGGCGTAACGGCAGCACAATGACATGCAGAATAAGCCACCATAGAAAACGCGGTAAATTGACCACGCGGGGATCGCTTAAAAACTGTTTTAAATAGCGGCGAACTGCACGCCGGGTCGGGGCATCGGGCGAACCTAAGTTCACCAGGATAACCTCTGTTTTATGCTTATCCCCGGACATGATTTATTGCCGGTTAATTAAATTCAGAAATTCAGAGCGGGTGCTGATTTCTTTACGGAAAATGCCGGTCATCACCGATGTTGTCATCACCGAATTTTGTTTTTCCACGCCGCGCATCATCATGCATAAATGCTTAGCCTCAATGACAACGGCCACACCTTTTGCGCCGATTGCAGATTCGACGGTATCGGCAATTTGTTTGGTCAATTTTTCCTGAATCTGTAAGCGGCGAGCATACATATCCACAATGCGGGCTAATTTAGACAGTCCCAGCACTTTACCTTGTGGAATATAGCCAATATGGCACTTGCCGATAAAGGGCAACAGATGATGTTCACATAAGGAATACAGCTCAATGTTTTTGACAATGACCATATCTTCCGTATCAGCCTCAAAAATGGCGTTATTCAAGACATCTTCCAGCTTCAATTCATAGCCCCGGTTTAAAAACTTAAAGGCTTTAGCCGCGCGCTTCGGGGTATCGACCAGGCCTTCTCGATTGACATCTTCACCGACGGCTTCAATAATTTTACGAAAATACTCTTCCATCATCTGTTCCTGAGAAAAAAATAACGACCCATTATAGCGCATCACCGGGTGAATTCTAACGCCTCAAGAATCACCCGTTCGTCGGCATCGGGTTTATGCGCATTTTCGCTGATATGCCGACGCCAAAGCCTTGCACCTTTTTCGCCATGAAACAAACCAAGAATATGACGTGAAATATGATTTAAACGCAAGCCTTTTGCCAACTGCTGTTGAATATAAGGAATCAATGCCTCAACAACATCATGACGGCTTTTCGCAGGCCGGTCAATGCCATAAAACAGAGGATCAACGTCGGCTAATAAAAAAGGGTGATGATATACCGCACGCCCCAGCATGACACCATCGACATGGTCTAACTGGGCCCTGGCGGTGGCAAGATCGTTCAGCCCGCCATTGATAATGATTTCAAGTTCGGGGTGTTCTTGCTTCAGGCGATAGACAAAGTCATAGCGTAACGGTGGGATATCCCGATTTTCTTTAGGCGATAAGCCTTGCAGCCAGGCTTTTCGTGCATGGACAATAAACGTATTGCAGCCACTGGCGGCAACAATATCAATAAAAGTTTTAAATTCATCGTAGCGTTCCATCGCATCAATGCCGATACGGGTTTTAACCGTGACCGGAATTGTGCAAGCCTGTTGCATGGCGGCGACGCATTCGGCGACCAAATCCGGTTTGGCCATCAAGCAGGCTCCAAATGTGCCATTCTGCACCCGATCGCTGGGACACCCCACATTCAAATTGACCTGGGCATAACCCTGCTGTTCAATCATATGAGCGCAAATGGCCAATGCCTTTGGATCGCTGCCACCCAATTGAAAGGCAACAGGCTGCTCCTCAGCATTAAAGGCCAAAAATCGTGCCTTATCACCATGCATAATCGCCCCGGTCGTGACCATTTCCGTGTACAGCAGCGCTTTATCCGAGAGCAATCGATGAAAATAACGGCAATGCCGATCAGTCCAGTCCAGCATCGGAGCGACCGAAAAGACAGTCGGATTTGGAGATAAGCGTTGAATTGATTGTTGTTGATCCATAGTTAATCGCTAAAAACAGGCCATGTTTGAAACCTGGGTATTTTAACGGCAAAATGCTTGCATGGCGTCAGTTGCGATGAATAAACACTGTGATTATCGGGGATAGAAAGAAAAGGTCAGGAGATTCGTAAGAAAGTCTGGCAAGTAAAGCTTACCGCTTACTTAGCGGATGTTACGCCGTTTGATGTGTTATGTCGAATCAATTATTTTAATGATTGGGGTGGTTTGAGCGTTGCAGGAGCGGCTTTAGCCGCGATTGAGACTTGACGTCATGAACTCATATTTCACTGTAGGGCAGGTACGACAGTGCCAAGCAGCAAATGGCATGGGCGTCACTATTCATAAGCCCCGATTATTTCCTTAACGGCGGCCTTGCCACGGGAATAGTGAATCATCTTGTTCCCAAATTCTATGGGAACACATGCCGTTATAGCCAACCAAACGACCGGAGTTTTTGTAGGGTACGCATCGCGTACCGTTTGTTAATCGTTAAAAAGTACGCAATGGGTACCCTACTCAAGGTTTTTTAAAGTTATAAATTCAAAATAAGGATCATATTTCATTCCCCAGTTTTCGGGATAAATACCTTGTTTGAGCCAACGATGAAAAGTTGAATAAGGATAATCCAATAAATTTTTCACGATCCCATGTTTAATTGGATTGTAATGAATGTAATCAAAATGACGGTTATAGTCTTCCTGATTACGCAATGTATGTTCCCAAAAGCGCCTTTGCCAAACACCTCTTCTACGATAATTTCGTTTTGAAGCGGAAACCTGTTGTTCATGCCCTCCCAATGCTAACCACGATTGGGTAAAGTATTTTTTAATGATACCCCAGCGTTTGGAATAATCGTAATCGTCAATCGGGAGTGTCCATATTGCATGAATATGATCCGGCAACATCACCATGGCATTGATTTGAAACGGATAAGTTTGTAAACAATAGCGGAAAGCGGCACGCAAACAATCACGCGCAGTATCATTGACAAATACCGGCATGCGTTTTTCGGTAACCACCGTAAAAAAGTAGCTGCCGCCTGGAATATAGCAGCGCCGATAATCAGACATATTTCCCCCGTGATTATGAATGGTACGCGATGCGTACCCTACTACTATGGGAACACATGCCGTTATATGGCCAACCAAACGACCGGAGCAGAGCGTCTAAACCAGGCGTTCCCAAACGGCGTTTGGGGACGAGAAAAGAGAGTTCTATGTAACATCAGTTACCAACAATCTTTAACCGTAACACCTGTAGCCTGATGTAAAATACCTTTTTTCCCTGTTTCCGTTAACGTTAAAGTACCGCATTTATCATTTGCCTGGTGCCCTGTCGGTATTGCATAGAGTGTATAAGTCGTTGGTGTTGGTGCTGGTGTTGGTGTTGGTGGTGGTGGTGGTGGTGCATTGATAGTTAAGTTATAAAAAGTTTTTCCACCATCTATGGGGCTTTTTTTGGCAAATATGCTAGGCTGAGGCGCTCCGGTATCAGCCGGATTAGCTGGCGTACCCGCAGCACCAAGATAAGTATTATTTTCCGTAAAATACCGCTCCATCGCATTAGCAAAGCCTAGTAATGCGCCTTCAGCATCCGCGCGTCGCGATTTTCTGCCCGAATCCTGATAACTGGGATAAGCAATGCCGGCCAGTATGCCAACAATAGCCACCACAATCATTAGCTCTATCAATGTAAAACCTGTATTTTTTTCATTCATTTTTTTCATTGTTGTATAAGCTCCCGCCAACTCAACCGTTTTCCCTGTGGCTGTAGGCTTGGATTTATAGACCGGCTAGCGTTTTGTCCTGTAGACCCGCCTACCACTATACGATTCCCAACCCGCACCGTCCCACCAGGCATGCCAACATTTAAATCAACACTGCCTATAAAATGACTATTAAGCTTATCATCACCAAAATTACCGTTTTCATTAACATCAATTATTCCCGGCGCTCCCAGCATGGCTCCCGTATATGGGTTGATTAAATTAAGAAAACCCTTGCCTCCAGGTAGGCAAGGGTCAACCACTGGAATGATGGAACTGGCAACTAAAGCCGGTTTTATAAGATTATATATCTTCGAAGCCGTCACGATTCGTTCACCGAGTGAAGAAGTATTAAAATCGAGATACCAACCTTTTTTACCTGACATATCTCCCGGCGTTGCCTCCGAAAATGTTCTAACTAATTGATTATCGAAAGTACCCACATCAAGAATAGTGCGTTGCGTTAAATCACTACGCCCTGATATTTGAATACCTTCGTCAATGAGTCCATACCATGTTTGAACCTGAGCATCGGAAGGATCACTGGTACGGAAATAGCTACCTGTACCAAAAAAAACAAATCGCTTACCATTATTTGGATCACCTGCCATATGATCAATTGAAACCGTAATCGGTGCGGTAATAGGTTGGGCCGTAGCAGAAGAATCTTGGGCAATAAATAAAGGTTGCGGTGTTGCTGTTGTGCCAAAGGCAGATTTCCATTGCGTTTTATTGGAGCTAGTCACATCAAATTTCCATACATTACCTTTCAGATCACCCGCATAGATAAAATCGACCTTGCCATCATCATCCCTATCAAATCCAACAGGTTCTGCCAGACCATTATCACCTGCCGTCATTGTATCTATTTTTTTTAGCAGGCTTCCTGTAGCCAAATCAAAGATATACAACACAGCCTTTCCAGAGGTACTATTGTAGCCATTGCCTATCATAACGACTGATGAGCCATCATTCATTTTAGCAATCACCGGTCTATTCAGCATATAACCCAAGTCTGCATCGTTGCCATCAACGTATTCCCAAAGAACATTACTGGCGCTAAAGTTTGCAGGGCTTGAAACATCCAGACCAAATATTCCCTTACCTCCGTGTCCCAAAACACCCACTAAATAGTTTTTCCCTGGCGTTTGAGTTGTGGATGAAACAGTTATACCACCATCAACATAATATTCATGTGTATAACCAGGCTGAGTTAATTTTATTAATTTTGCTATAACAGGGCTTGGAATATAAGCAAATAATTCATCACCCGTAATAGAATCAAAAGCATGTAACATACCATCATTAGCCCCCACATAAACAGTATCCGTATCTTTTACATAGAAAGGTGATGAATGAATAATATCGCCTAAAATATTGGAGCTTCTATTGCGAAAACCTCCTGTAGCTTGATTCTGAGCTTCCTTTCCATGATCTCCTCTTAGATAATCAACCACATCGGCATTTATTAATAAACCTTGGGTAGTAGATGACAATTGACTCCAACTAAAATCTTTTACGCTGCCATCTTTAATAAAAATTGTTCGGTTAGCGGGTGCAGGAATGTGTTCTGATGCCAACCAGGTGGCAGTTGAACTGACACCACTGCTGTCAATAGAAAAAGCTTTCAGATCTCCCCACCAAGACCCAGATTGAAAAATTGCTTGAAAAATTAATGAAGTTCCAGAAAATTGTGTGGAATTAGCTGTGATATTGGATAACGATCCTGTCTTGTCTATGATGTTGTTAAATGCACGTTCAAGACCACTGACTAATTTATCAGGCTGTGATGCTAATACATAATTATCAGGGACTCCGTCATTATCAGCATCCCATTCAGCCGTCTGGTCGGGTTTATCATTATTATTCAAATCATTAAAACCGCCATATTTCCCGGTGAGATATAGCATGTTTTTATTCCCACTAAGGGGATTAAGACTATACTCTTGTGTATCAATCATAAAGGTATTAACCGTTTGCTTGTCATCAACGTCAGACCTAAGGTCCTGTGTATTGGCATAATAAGCAAGTCCCGCTATATAATAAGAATTCTCTTTAGGGGCCCAAGTGCAAGTTCCCATGACTTCGGCCAAGTTATTTACCTGAACACTTTTACCATTATTACAGCTTCCTGATGCAGAATTATTTCCGAAAACATAACCCACAGTGTCACTTCCTGTTGCATTATTCTCAGTCCAAACCGTATTATTAATACCTTCAAGATTGCCGACTGTATTCGTTAATGTTGTCACGTTAATATCAGTATCCGGGTTAGAAGGTTCACCACAATCATTTGCTTTAAAAGATGATGGAAGCCCTGTAGATCCCGCTTTATTACACTTAAAAAAAGTACCAGGCAGTTTTTTATCCAGCCAGGGATTGGCATCATTAATACCGATTATAAAGTTTTTTTGACAAGAAAATTGTATCGGATCATTCCAAGTGGTATAGATGGGAAAACTGCCGCCATTTGCACCATCTGCATATTCAGGTGTACGTTCTTCATTTTTAAAATAGCGGATAACTTCGTAGAATAACTCACCGACTGGATCGTAGCTCTTGTAACCGTCACGATGAAAACGATTAATATAATTGATAACACCGCTATGTCCTCCACTAACACCCAGCGGATTTGGGTCTATTTGTCCTGTATCCGGGTTTATTTCTTTTTGGGGATTGGCTGATAAGACACCCTGATTATCCATGATTTTATTGCCAACAAAACGCATAGGCGCTCTTAATACCCCACCGTCCCAGCTTTGCACATTTTCGTTAGCATAGGCAAAAACACCAAACCTGAAATTATCAGCATGACGCTGAATAAGACCAACAGGTTTGTAAACGGTGTTACCATTGGTATCTTCATAACTTTGGCAATTAGCTTCCAAGCCTTTTGATTGATTACAAACTTTTACTTTAACATTGAAAGTTCCTTTCTGGTTACCACCTCTTGTGGTTCCCACTTCAAATTGATATCCCCCTAGCTTATGATTTGTAATATAAATAGCGCCAGAAAAAGGAGTAGCGCCTGAAGCACTAGCTAAATATTTTATGGGAAACCAGTTCCCATTTGTTGATGCTCTCGCCCGTTGCAATACTGTATTAGTAGCTGTATCAACCTCACGATCCCCGCCGGTTAGTGTGAAGATAAACATATCCGCTGCGGTCATCGTCGCCCAGTTAAGAAAATTACCACTCCAATAACCAGAACATTGGTGATTTGATGTAGCAGCGCCTATTGGTTTAAACTTTTTATTCTTATATTGATAGCATTTTTTTAAATCAAATATGCCGATATAATTAGAAGCCTCAAAATAACAAGCGCCTACTGATCCGCCTCCCTTATTGATTCTACCATTACAACCCGCCGGATTACCTTTTTGGTCGTTATAAGCCGCACCCCCCATAGGCGTTTCTATGGACATGTCAAACATTACATTAGGAAAAGCGGCAGAAGTGACAAAGGGAGGAACCTTCGAGATAGTTACCGCATGGGCCAATGTGACATAGCCCAGGATAAGATATAATATAATCATTCTATACATAGTGAAAGCTCCTTAAACTATCAAAAAGTTATTAGAATAGGTATGAGTTGTTTCAAGCAACTTGAGACTGAATAAATTGCCGGGATTGCACCAGATTTTTGTTCATTTTTAAACGCTTAGCATGGATTAGTAACACTCGGAATACAGTAAATAGATTGTAGAATAACCACCGCATTAGTTGTACCACCTGTCGCCCTCACTGTAATTTTATAGGTATTGGTTGCACTCAATTGCTGAATAATATATTTTGGCGGGGTAATGCCATTCCCTAGCCCTGAATTACCTGAAAGAGTCATCAATGTTTCAACATGACTATTGTCAGTCCAAAAACTGGCTTTTGTTAATGTTGAAGGACTCAGGGTTGAGGAACTAGTATAAAAACTGCCTTGTACTTCAGGAGAAGATGGAAATGGATGGCCTAAACCAAGATTATTTTCTGCAACTTTGAGAGCAGATTCTGCCGCCTGAAAAGCAATATTGCGATCCCGCATATTACCCGCCATTTTCTCTTCCAGAGTAGTGGAGTTCATTCCCGTTATACCTATCAAAGTAAGCAATAACAGCATTACCAGACTGATAACCAGTACCACGCCGGATTGGTTTTTTAATGTCCCAGGTTGTTTGTTCATGATCATTTCCCTCACAGACGATTACGCAAAACAATGGTTGAGGTAAAAACCCGTCTGAGTTTTCTATCTGTTGGTGTCGTGGGTGTACCGTTATAGTTATAGATGTAGGCTACGGGCTGAGAGGTTAAATTGTCTTCCAGTGAAACGGCTAATAAACTGATTCGGACGCTTATGACTTGGTCCATTTTCAAACCGACTGTTCCCGCAGGTACATAATAATTTGGTGTGCCATCAACGGGCAAATCAGTGTCCTCACCGTAAAGAATTTGCATATTTTCTATGCCTTCAATCATTTCAACTGCCGGCGCACCATTAACTTTTTTAAATAAGGCGGGTTGACCACTTGCTCCATTTTGAATGGAGTAAATAACCGTTTGCGTCTTTAAAATTTGAGCATCACTTCTATATATCTTGGACAAACAATGCTTATTTCCACTACTTGGACAGCCTGTAGCTGGATTAGCATTTTTATTGCCTGGGCTAGTAGCGTTACCTGTATTATGTACTACCGTTCCACTTGTACTTGGGTTCGCATTGCTGATTTGAAAAATATCACCTTTTGAACAGTCACTAACAATAACAATCTCACCTTGGGTAAGATTATTTCCTGCAGTCACGTTTATATTTGCTGAAGCTTGAGGGCCAAAAGGCGGCATAACAGCAATGCCACCATAAGCCCCTCTCAAAGTAATGCTATCGGGAGCATCTAATGCTAAATTAGCGCCTGCTGCTCCATTCGTTCCCTCAATACCTTGTCCGAATCCATCTATAACCGAGTCATATCCAGCTCCTGCAGGGTCTAAATTATTGGTAATATTACCGCTAAGGCTTCCACCGCCAAGGCACCCCCAATAATCTGCCCCTCGTACATCCCGGCTAATAAACTCCATCGCAAAACGACCATTTTCCTGTATTCTGGACAGATTATCCTGCATTCGATAAGTTTGTTTACTGCTCAGGAAAATCTGCAATACGCCGCCGATCAGGAAGGCACCTAACACCAAGGCAATCATGATTTCTATCAGGGTAAACCCATGTTGTCTGGTTTTTAATCGGGTCTTTTTCATAACTGAAAACTCATTTTAAAATTGGGATCATCAAACTTATCTGGACTTGAACAACCCGCACCGGGATCCCCAGGATTAACACATCCATCGTGATTATCATCCCAATTTATGGTAATGGTATATATAGGTGCATTAACTTCAATAGTGCCTTGCCCCAGAGGCAATATGGAAACAATCCGCTGGTTCCATTCAAATAAATCCTGTTGCGCCATTTGTGCAGGTGTACAAGGATTTTTAGCGGTAGGCTTAGTAGGCTTAGTGGTGCATCCTTTTTGCTTAGCGGCTGCTGTTGGCGCCAGCGTGATATAAGTGCTGGTCGCATACAATTGCGCATCCACCACATTAGCCCGCATTCTATCCGCTATATCGTAAGCCAATTGAGTCGCCTGACTGCGATAATAAGCACTCTGATTGTTTTTCATTCCCTTCGCTTGCAACCCGGCTAATCCGAGCAAACCCACAGCCAGTACCAGCATGGCGATAAGCACTTCTATTAAAGTAAAACCTGTATTTTCTCGTTCCCACGCTGTGCGTGGAAATGCATAAAGCGACACTCCAGCATCGCGAGACAAGACGCCGGAGCGTCTAGGAGACGCATTCGCACGCACAGCGTGGGAACGAGAATAAGTAAATCTGCTATTTTTTTTCATTTTCATCAATTAGTAAATGGCGAGACTGTACAGGATGTAATTTCTCCATCATTCTTTTCTGGAATACCATCATTATCACTATCTGCTCCCATTCTGACTCTGCCTACTGAGTTTATAATGACTACCCTTGAGGTGTTCGCTTCTGGTATATTATTTCCATCGCTGTTATCACAAAGCACAAAACTGCCATTCGCACTAATGCCAGATGCTTGGTAGGTCACACGATTTACAAAACCAGTTGTACCTCTTAAAGTAAAGTTGTTTGATAAAGATCCGTAAGTGCGGAGCACTGTATCACTCGCATCCTTTATACCATCACCATCCAGATCGGTAAAAACTGTCCATCCCGACTCCCATTGTGCCCCTGACTTTAATACTGTAACCGGCTGATTTCTTTTTATAGCTTCACTTCTGGCAAAATTCAGAGAAGTAACAAGTTCATTAATATTTGTAGTCAACCGACTATTCCTAATTGATTGAGAAAAACTGGGTATCCCGATAGTGGCCACTATGGCCGCAATGGCAATGGTGACCAGCAACTCAATTAAGGTAAAGCCTTTTTTATCTGTCATTGTTTTCATCAAAGTTTAGTTACTCCTTTGCATGCGGTTTAAAGTTAATTCATCATGAGAATTTTATCTGTGATATATATCTTAAATTACTGATGTTACGTGCTACGCCGAATAATTGATAGAATTAATAGATGAACCAAGAAAAACCAGACCTGTACACCGTGCATCAGAATCTCTTTTTCAGCGCCCCATCAATAAAAAACTAAATGCGCTTATCATGATGCTTGATGCTTTCACTGTTTACAAAAACACCCTACAATAAGAAAAAATAGAACGGCACACTTTACCCGATGATTCATCCTGATACCTTGCTTTTTCCCGCTTCTTCACCTGCTCGTCTCGCCTTGCCGTTATTTTCTGGCAAAGTAGCGGCGGGCTTTCCGTCGCCTGCCGATGATTACATCGAGAAAACCCTGGATTTAAACGAGCTTTTGGTCCAAAAACCGGCGGCGACGTTTTTTGTCCGTGCCGAGGGGGAGTCGATGCTGGGCGCCGGGATTCATCCGAATGATATTCTGGTGGTGGATCGTTCCATTGAGCCGGTATCCGGCAAGATCGTCATCTGTGCGTTGAATGGTGAGCTGACGGTAAAACGACTGGTGCGCGATGATGGGCAATGGTTATTGCAGTCCGAGAATCCGAATTATCCGAATATTCCTTTGGCTGAGGAGCTGGAGATGGTGATCTGGGGCGTGGTGACGAATGTCATTCATGCGTTATGATGCCACCGCTGATCGCTTTAGTTGATTGCAATAATTTCTATGTGTCCTGCGAGCGGGTGTTCAGGCCGGATTTAATCGGCAAGCCGGTGGCGGTACTCAGCAATAATGACGGTTGTATCGTGGCTCGCAGTCAGGAAGTGAAAAACTTAGGTATTCAAATGGGCGTGCCGCTGTATCAGGTACAGGATCTGATCAGGCAACATCATGTGCAGCTGTTCTCGTCCAATTACACCTTGTATGCGGATATGTCGGCCCGGGTGATGGCTATTCTGGAAGAATTCACGCCCAGTCTGGAGGTGTATTCCATCGATGAAGCGTTTCTGGATTTAAGCGGGATTGCCGCCTGCCAGCACGATTCTGTCGCTTATGGTCAAAACATCCTAAAAACGGTTTTTCGGCAAACGGGCATTCCGGTGTGTGTCGGCATGGGGCCGACCAAAACGCTGGCCAAATTGGCTAACCATGCCGCCAAAAAATGGAAAAAGACAGGCGGTGTGGTGGATTTATCGGATCCGTTGCGGCGGGATAAATTACTCCGCCGGGTGCCTGTTAAAGACATTTGGGGCATCGGATCAAAAACAGCCTATAAATTAAACCAGTCAGGGATTGAAACCGCCTGGGATTTAGCCTGTCAATCGGTCAAGCCCATCCAAAGCCGATTCACTATTGTAGTGGCCAGAACCCTCATGGAACTCAATGGCATCCCTTGTCTGGCATTAGAGGAAATCGCCCCGAACAAACAACAAATCGTTTGCTCACGCAGTTTCAGCCGACGATTAACGCAATACCACGAACTTTGCGCGGCACTGTCTGAATTTTGTAGCCGTGCCGCCGAAAAACTCAGAAAACAACATTCGATGGCGGGATGCGTCACCGTTTTTATTCGCACGAATCCCTTTAATCCTCAAGAGCCCCAATACCAGCGTATTGCCCGTACCCAAATTCAGCCTGCGACCCAGGATACGCGCATCATCATTTCCAAAGCCAATGCGTTGCTCAAAGACATTTACCGAGCTGGTTACAAATACCATAAATGCGGTGTCGAATTGAGCCAGATACAACCAGAATCTCATTTTGTGCAGAGTGATTTATTCAATGACACCGAAAGTGCTCAAACCTGTGAGCATCGCGCTTTAATGCAAGTGGTTGACCACATCAATCAACGCTTTCAAAACGGCGTTTCATTCGCCAGCACACAGTTGACTCAAAATTGGAAACCCCGTTCAGAAAGGATTTCCAGAGCTTATACAACGGATTGGCAAGAGTTGGTGCGCGTGAAGTGCATATAAAGTCAATGATTGGCTATTTTGGGATCCGAGAGTTTGATAAATGACCCAATTTTATAGACCGGCAGCAAGTAGCGGTTTTTAGCGTCAGAATGTGGCACCAATAATGGTCAAAACGATGCAACAATTTTTTAAACCCGTAGCACCGCAAAATAAAAAAGCCTTAGCATTTCTGCCAAGGCTTTGATTTTATTGGAGCAGTGATGGGACTCGAACCCGCGACCGGCTGATTACAAAACCCATACTTAAACAATACACATATATAAATCAATTACTTGCAATAATCGCCCTTTTAATTCCTACTACATTATTACGACAAACAACACCACAACGATTTCAACAGTGTGACAAATTTACGACAGTTACAAATCGTCTGGTTTTAGCCCCGTTTTTTTGGATATTCGGGCGAGCATTCGAGGGCCAATTTCATCCCGGTCATGAAACGCGAAAACAAAATCAGGCCAGCCTTCACGGGATAATATTTTGTGTGACCCTGTGGTGTGTCGCTTCACACGCCAGCCAATGCGCACCAATGCCGCTAAAACCCGCTTTGCCTTGGTGCTTGGGAACTGATTCATGCTGCAAAAAACTCGTCTAACTGCGTTGGCGTTTGGCCTTGCTCAAGCTGTTCGGCTAGAACTCTTAACGCCAGGGCTTCTACCTTGATAATGGCTTGTTGCTTTGAATCGCCATACACCATGACCCCAGGCAAGGCTTCTATTTCGGCTATCCAGCGTCCGTCATCTTCTTGTTCAAGCGATATTTGATACATCACGATTCATCCTGTTTTTTGGGTTTGTTTTTTAGTCGAATCCATAAACGCCTTAGCCGTTTGCTCAAGTACGGCTCTTTGCTCTGGAGGTAGTTCTTGAAACGCACGCGCAAAATCAATTGCTTCATCCGTTAAGCCATCCGTTGCTAGAGCCGTTTCATTATGATTGCGTAATACTTTTATTTCGTCAGGTCGCACTATTTCCCACACTTCAATTTTAAGAGCCTGGGCAACTAAATATAGCTTGTCTAGTTGACAAGTATGCGCGTCAGCATCTTCCAAATTTGAGATTGTTTTTTGTGATACGCCAGCACGCTTGGCAAATTCACGCTGATTCATACCAGCATTTAGGCGCATGGTTTTTATTTTCTTGGCGACGGCCTGCCTTACATCTTTGTATTTCATAGTAATAAATTACTCGCATACATGAGTAAAGTGTTACTTTTTATGAGTAATTATTTACTTGATGACTGAGGGCTGGCTTGTTATTATGAGTACAACTTTACTCAAGGCGGTTTTATATGAAAGCAAACGAATCACAGCTATTAACACAAGCTGAAATGTACATTAAATCAAAAAAGGCTTAGAGCAAAATGCCCTAAGCCTTTGAAAATATGGAGCTGGTGATGGGACTCGAACCCGCGACCGGCTGATTACAAATCAGCTGCTCTACCAACTGAGCTACACCAGCTGAAGAAGCTGCATATTATACTGATTTTTTTTCATTTGAAAATATTTTTTTTAATTTTTTTGTTTTCTCGTTTGTATGATTAACTCCCAAGCAGGTGCCTGGAAACAAGGAAGTGATTTTTTCTTAACTTAATGGCGGTGATCGTCCTCGGTGGGAGCGCATACGAAACATTTCCCAGGCTCGGGTATGCATGCGGGTTTTGATAATTTTTTCCTGTGTAGATATTTGTGTAGATATTTATGCCACTGGGGGTAGACGGCCATTAACAGTTGTCGATAATCTGTCGGAAGTTTTTGCACAAGCTGTTCAAAACGAGTATTTATTAATGTGACTGCTGTTGCATAGGTTTTTCACTTTCATCGGTAAAAATACGCTTTGTGGTGGCTACGCCTTTATTTTTCAATATACAATCAGTAAGATTAGTGGCATAAGTTGGTGCTTATGAGGCATAAGATTGTGTGGAATGAACATGAATGAGGCCTGATATTCTTTGCGTTGAAAAATTAGGAAACTTCTGTTAGAAATTTATGAAAAAATTATCGACAAAGCTATACATTGTTCTTATTAGTCCACATGGTTTGATTCGAGGCAATGATCTTGAATTAGGTCGTGATGCAGATACCGGCGGCCAGACTAAATACGTGGTTGAGCTTGCGCGTGCACTGGGTGAACGGCCTGAAGTAGAGCGTGTTGATTTATTAACCCGAAGGGTCGTTGATCCTCTAATTAGCAGTGATTATGCTGAGCCGGTAGAAAAGCTTTCCAGGAAAAGCCGTATTGTTCGTATTGATTGTGGTGAGCCGGGGTATATTCCAAAAGAGGAACTATGGGATAGCCTTGAAAACTTTACCGATAATGCATTGGCCTATCTACACGAACAGCAACAACAACCGGATATTATTCACGGGCATTATGCCGATGGTGGCTTTATCGGTATGCAACTATCCAGTCTTTTAGGCGTGCCTTTAGTCTTTACCGGTCATTCACTGGGTCGAAGTAAGCGTAAGCGTTTACGGGCCAGTGGTGTCAGTCGGGATGAAATTGAAAGCACTTACAATATAAGTCGGCGTATTGAAGCAGAAGAAAGGGTACTTGGCGCGGCATCTCTGGTGATTGTGAGTACTAATCAGGAAATTGAAGAGCAATATGCGCTGTATGATTACTATCATCCAGATCAAATGCGCATTGTGCCTCCAGGTACAGATTTAGAGAAGTTTTATCCGCCCGTTGGTGATGAAAAGCAAAGTGATATTGCGCAGCAACTTGAACGCTTTCTGACAGACTCGGATAAACCCATTGTCCTTTCAATTTCCAGACCCGACCCTAGAAAGAATATCAATACCTTGATTGAGGCTTATGGCGAATCTCCAGAGCTACAGGCATTAGCTAATTTAGTGATTGTCGCTGGAAACCGTGATGATATCAGTGATATGGATCAGGGCGGTCAGGAGGTATTAAAAAATGTTCTGTTGGCTATTGATCAATATGATCTTTATGGCAAAGTGGCGTATCCAAAGCACCATACTGCCGATCAGGTATCGGAGTTATATCGCTTGGCCGCCTTGTCCCAAGGCGTGTTTATAAACCCTGCATTGACTGAGCCTTTTGGTTTGACGTTAATCGAAGCGGCGGCCTGTGGCGTACCGATTGTGGCAACTGAAGATGGTGGTCCTATCGATATTATCGGCAATTGCCAAAATGGTCTTCTTGTTGATCCTCTGGATAGTGCGGCGATTGCGGCTGCATTGATTGATGTGTTAGCGAACAAAGAACAATGGCAAGTCTTTGCCGAAAATGGGTTGCAAAGAGTTAAGAAATATTACTCATGGGAAGCGCATGTGGAAAAGTATCTGGATGAGATACAGCCTTTAATTGAACAAGGTGAAGCGGTTGAACGAATACCGTTGAGTCAGCGTTCTGCAGGCTATAGAAATCAGGCCGTGATTGCAGACCTTGATCGCAATCTACTGGGAGATATGGACGCATTAGTCGATTTTGTCGCCTTGATGAAAGCTCATCGTAAACAAGTCAGTTTTGGTATTGTCACGGGGCGCAGTCTGAAAAGTGCTTTATCCGCGATTCGTAAGCATAAAATACCTCAGCCGGATGTTCTGATTGCCAGTTTGGGGACAGAAATCTATTATGCGCCTAATCTTACCGAAGACACGGCATGGAAGCGGCATATTGCTCACCAATGGAATCGCGATGCCGTTCAACTTGTTCTGGAAGCTCTGCCAGGATTGACAAAACAGCCAAAAAATTGTCAGACAGCACATAAGCTAAGTTATTACCTAGACCCTGAGGTTGCCCCGGATATTGAGGAGATTAATAGCCTGCTTTTACAGCATGAGCAGACAGTCAATGTGATTTATTCTCAGGGGCAGTTTTTGGATATTCTACCCTATAGGGCGTCTAAGGGCTTTGCGTTACGTTGGGTTGCCGAACAGGTTAATATTCCTCTGGAAAACATGCTTGTGGCCGGTGGTTCGGGAGCCGATGAAGATATGATGCGAGGCAATACGCAAGCGGTTGTTGTCGCCAATTTACATGACCAGGAATTATCGGAACTGGCAGATATTGAGCAGGTATACTTTTCTGAACAGAGTCATGCTGCCGGTATTATCGAAGCCATCGAGCACTATGATTTTTTCAATCATAAAGCATCATCAAAATGATTGAATTATTACTTTGTACTGATCTGGATAGAACACTCATCCCTAATGGCAGCCAGCCTGAATCAAAAGGTGCCAGAGCACTGTTTTCTCGTTTGACAGAGGTTGCGAGCTTGCAACTTAGCTATGTGTCGGGGCGTGACCAGGCACTTATTCAACAAGCCATCGCTGATTACGACTTGCCCACACCCGATTTCGCTATTGCAGATGTCGGCTCCAGTATTTATCTCATTAACCATGATAAATGGCAACGCTGGGATGAATGGGATAATGACATATCACAAGACTGGCAAGGATTTAGCGGAGAGGATTTGCATAGCATGCTGGAGGACCTCTCTCTCTTGCAACGACAGGAGGTGTCTAAGCAGGGAAAATATAAGTGTAGCTACTATTTGCCACTAGAAGCCGACCATCAAGCGATGATAGCATTGATTCAACAACGCTTTGAACAAAAACAAATTAAAGCTAACTTAATCTGGAGTATTGATGAAGCGGCAGAAACAGGGCTGTTGGATATTTTACCCGCCAGTGCCAACAAACTGCATGCGATTATGTTTTTAATGCAACAGCAAGGTTTCAATAAACAACAGCTGATTTTTGCTGGAGATAGCGGTAATGACCTGGATGTGCTGCGCAGTCCGTTACAAAGCATTCTGGTTGCCAATGCAAGTGCTGATGTGCGTGATGCCTTGCAAATAGAAAGGGGGTACACACCCGATAATGTGTATTTTGCACGAGGGAATTTTTTGGGTATGAATGGCAACTACAGTGCAGGGATTATCGAAGGGATTGCCCATTATCGTCCTGATTTGCTGAGTATGATTAAAGGGTTAAAATAATGGCAAAAACAACAGATAATAAGCCACTTATGCGCCCACTGATTTTTGGTGAGGTTCTGTTTGATCATTTTTCTGACGGCAGCGCCGTATTGGGAGGAGCACCGTTTAATGTTGGCTGGCATCTACACGCGTTCGGATTAAATCCTTTAATGCTTACCCGTATTGGAAACGATGCGCTGGGTGATCGCATTGCCCAGTCCATGAAAGAATGGGGTATGGACTGTTCCGGGTTGCAGCGGGATGAAACACATCCAACAGGCACCGTTGAAGTGACGATTCATGATGGCGAGCCCGCCTATAACATTGTCGATAACGTCGCTTATGATTATATTGATTCGACGCAATTTCCGCCTCTGAATGATCAATGCGGGATGCTCTATCATGGCTCACTTGCGCTCAGGCATGAAGTGTCTGCACAGTCATTCAACGATTTGATCAGGCAACATGATATGCGACGTATCGTGGATATCAATCTGCGTCCTCCCTGGTGGAAGGCAGATACAGTTGCAGAGCTTTTGCAGGGTGCCGAATGGGTTAAACTGAATCGCGATGAATTACGCGCTATTTTCCCTCATGCCGAATCGGATGAAGCGCGGCTCTTGAAACTTTCCGGGATGATTTCAAAAGGAATCGTGTTAACGGGTGGCGAGGAAGGGGCGATGCTGTTTTTGCCTGAAACGATGCCGGATCCCTGTTATGTCATTAAACCTGAAACGAGCAGCCATGTGGTCGATGTCGTGGGGGCGGGCGATGCGTTTTGTAGTGTTTTTATGGCTGGTTTGCTGCTAGATTGGACAAAAGAGTTGTGCATGCAACGGGCGCAACAATTTGCCAGTGCCATTGTGGGTATCCGTGGTGCGACATCCTCTGACAAAGCCTTTTACGAACAATTTCGTGAGGCATGGGGAATCAAGGAGTCCGCCGATGTATGAGCAGATATCACATGCGCTGCTGAATGAAATTCTGACTGCAATTAAGCCAGAGATTCTGAAACAGCGTAATATGCGCTATTTCTATACGCGATTAGGCGCCAATTTTTATTCAATTTACTCATTGTTTCATCATCTCTATGGTGAACGCAGCGATTTCAAAGCGCAGATGCAACGGCTGGTTGAAGTGATGGCCAGGCAGTATATCGCTCGCCCCTCGGCATTAAAAAAACAGGACCTGGAAAGAGAGACGGATCATGCCTGGTTTTTAAGCCAGAAATGGGCGGGCATGGCACTTTACAGCGATGGTTTTGCCGACAATCTGAAAGGCTTAAAAACCAAATTGAGTTACCTGCAGGATCTGGGCATTAATATGCTGCATGTGATGCCAATTCTGGATTGCCCACCGGGTAAAAGTGATGGCGGATACGCCGTGCGTGACTTTCGTAAGGTCGATGCGCGTATCGGCACGCTTGCTGATGTTAAATCCTTGTCGTCCGCTATGCGACAGCGCGATATGCTGCTGACCCTGGACGTTGTGTTAAACCACACCTCGGATGAACACGAATGGGCGAAAAAGGCACGGCAGGGCGATCCGTATTATCAAGACTTTTACTATGTTTTTGAAGATCGAACTATACCCGACCTTTATGAAGAAAGCATGCCCGATGTCTTTCCAGAAAATGCGCCTGGCAATTTTACCTGGGATGAGGACATGCAAAAATGGGTGATGACTGTCTTCAATCACTATCAATGGGACTTGAATTATAAAAATCCGACGGTCTTTATTGAAATGCTGGATATCATCCTGTTCTGGGCTAATCATGGAGCCGATATTTTACGGCTTGATGCGGTTGCCTTTTTATGGAAAAAAATCGGTACCCGTTGTCAAAACGAACGGGAAGCTCACCTTGTTTTGCAATTACTGAAAGATTGCTGCCAGGTCACAGCGCCAGGAGTTCTTTTTATTGCTGAAGCCATCGTCGCACCGACTGAAGTAACCAAATATTTTGGTGAAGATGCGGTTGTCGCTAAAGAGTGTGAAATTGCCTATAACGCGACCTTCATGGCATTGCTTTGGGATACGGTGGCCACCAAAAATGCCAAGTTACTCCATCAGGGGCTAAAAAGTTTACCCAATAAACTGGAACGGGCGACCTGGCTAAACTATATCCGCTGCCATGATGATATTGGCTTGGGCTTTGCTGATGAGGATATTGTAAAAGCCGGTTATAACCCGAGAGAACATCGTAAATTTCTATTGGACTATTTTACAGGACAATTTGACGACTCGCCGGCTAGAGGAAAACCGTTTGCCGTCAATAAAAAAACTGGGGACGCACGCATCGCAGGCACTCTGGCGTCATTGGTCGGGCTGGAATCCGCGATTGATTCCGGTGATGAAAAAGGTATTGATGATAGTATCAAGCGTATTCTGTTATTACATAGTCTGATTCTTTCCTTTGGCGGCATTCCGCTGCTTTATTACGGCGATGAAATCGGCACCCTTAATGACTATAGTTATGAGAATGATGAATATAAGCGTTCAGATAGTCGCTGGATTCACCGGCCGACAATAGACTGGAGCAAAGCTGAATTAAGAACGCAGCCGGGAACCGTTGAATTTCGTATTTTTACGGCATTGAAGAAAATGATTGCCGTGCGTAAAGAAATTGATGCCTTTGCTGACTTTAATGGCCGTGAGATGATTGACGTTGATAATCCGCATTTGTTGGTATTTTCTCAACTGGATCAACAGGTATCATCTAAAGTCATCGTCGTTGCAAACTTTGATGCCAATGAACAGCCGATGAATATTGATGTGCTGCAACACCTGGGACTACCTCAGATATATGCCATCAAAGATCTTTACACGGGTAAAGAACCAGAAATTATTGATGACCAGCTCGTGATTCCCGCTTACGGATTTTACTGGCTAACAGGAGAACAGATATGACTAAAAAATGTCTATTTCCAGTCGCAGGGTATGGAACCCGGTTTCAAACGTCAATTCGACAGCCTCTTGGCCAGAGTTATCTATTGTCGACATGAGAAAACGGCGTCAGCAATAGACTGTGATTACCAATGTAAAGCTCGCAAGCGTGGGAATTTTTTATGCTGGTGCTCTTGCATACGAATCATCACATTGACTAACGCCTCAATGGCGTCGGCAATATACGGGCCTTTGTTTAACATAACACACTCGGCTCTTACGGCCATAGCCGCATCAGTGAATTCTGCACGCGAGCGAGTGCCTTTCTTGGCAATGGACTCTAAAACCTGGGTTGCCCAGATTACGGGAATATGCGCGGCTTCGCACAGCCAGAGCAACTCTTCCTGAATTTCAGCCAGACGGGCGCTGCCTAATTCGACGGATAAATCGCCCCGAGCAATCATAATTCCCAAGCTATGTTTGCCAATTGTGCCCAAAATAATTTCAGGCAATTTCTTGACGGCATTATTGGTTTCTATTTTGGCGATGATAGGGAGGTCAGTGGCATTTCGTTTAGCCAATTCCTGAATCAGACAGGTCATGTCCGATAATGATTCCACAAAAGAAAAGCCAACCAAGTCGGCATGTTCACAAACAAAATCCAGGTCGATCAAATCTTTTTGACTTAATGCCGGCAGTTCCAGTTGCGTTTCCGGGAAATTAATACCTTTGTCACTTTTAATCGTAATGCCTTTGATCCCTGCCTGATTCACTCGCAACAAGATACCGTCAGGTTCGATTTTTTCGATCACTGCACCCAGTTTCCCGTCATCAATCCACACGGATTGACCCACTTTTACTTTGTCCAATGCCTTTTCAAAGGTGCAGCCTATTTGAGCGGGTTTAATCAGTTCGCCTTGTTCATTATATTCGGCCGATTGGCCTGCGACGGTGTGAGTTGTCAGTAGCAGTAAATCACCCTTGAATACATGGATTTTTAACGGTTGTCCGGAAAATTTTCCTAAATGATAACGCGCTAACGGCTGTTCATCTGTTTCAGGTATTTTATCGAAAAAAGCCAGTTCGCATTCCGAAACAAGATAACTGCCTTGAGCGCAGCTAGCCAGACATGCCTGCTGTTCGTTAAGCATTTTTTCGATAACCAGATAGCGTTGTTTTCCGCGGGCATCCTGAAATCCGAGATGCACGCCGGGTTTTAATCGTTTAAACAGTTCGTTTGATACAGGGACTCGAAAATAGTCCAGACTGTCATTTGATAGCGTGCTGTACGCATCCTCTTCAGAATATAAAATAATATATCCCGGCACAATCACATGCCCGAAGACGTCTTTTTTTGTTTTGATATGATGAATAGGGGGGCCTAATTCGATAGGCCCTGTCCGAATCTTGTGTCCTGCCAGGTCCATCATGATTTTGCATGTGCGGCACATCTCTATTTCTGCACGCCTGACATTCCGAATCATGGCCAGCCAGATCGTTGCGTCGTCATGGGCGCAATTAATCCGCACACAGGTCATGCCTTTTCTGATGAGGGATTTAATTTGTTTATAATCCCATGCGGCATCTGTCGCAAGGGTGACCATGATATGCGCTTTACTGTCCTGGTAATATTGCCCGAATAATTCAAGAGTATGTTGTTCCAATAATTGTTGTCCTCGATTAAAACAATATTCGCTAGGAATTTTTTCCGTTGAAATATGCCGGCTATCGATGGCTCTTCTTAAAAGATAAATCACTGAGTCCAGTGTGGATAAAACAGACGCCTCCGCTCGCCCTAGCGAAGATAATCCCGCTTGGGCCAGACGGATTTGTAAATGTCGCAAGTCAAAATGTCTGAGTGCTAAATAATGCGCCAGGTTGGTTGCGCTTTTGGTAAAGACGCCAGAGCGAAAATGAGTTTTGTATTTTTGCAGGCGAAGGTTGGCATCGTTAACAACGTTTTCCCTTAGCTCAGACATATCGACTAATAATTGTTGCAGAATATCTGTATAGGGATCGTCGTTGAGCTTATTGGTAGGGCTATTATCTGGCATGGTGATTTTTCCGGAAATGGATGAGCGATGAAAGCTTGTAAATCATAAAAGGCCGACAACTGCTTATATCCGGCTATTTACCTTAATTTTACAGATAATAAATGACAGGAATATGTCAAATATTGCTGTCATGTTGATTTGAAGCGTGTAGGGGTAATTCTTGATAAGAACTGAGTGGGTAGATAGGTTTTGCATTGGCTCTACACGAGCGGGTATTTTTTGCTTAAATCTTATGCTATAGTATTAGCAATGATAATGATTTTTATTTAGTATGGTTACATGAGATGCCATTAAGTTTAAAGCAGTTGACGATTGGTGACCGGGCGCGGGTTGTCGGGTTTGAGAAATCCGGAAAAGCGTATCGTAAGCGTCTATTAGCGATGGGACTGACGCCGGGGACGGCGTTTACCGTGGTTCGTTATGCGCCAATGGGTGATCCGATTGAGATCCGCTTGCGCGGGTTTTCGTTAACACTGCGGAAAGATGAAGCCTCGGTGGTGTTGGTGGAGAAGCTATGAGTATGAAATACACAGTTGCTGTTGTCGGCAATCCAAATTGCGGTAAAACCACCCTGTTTAATGCACTGACAGGTTCCAGGCAAATGGTGGGCAATTGGCCGGGCGTTACCGTTGAACGAAAAACCGGAGAATATACGTATCAGGGCGCTTTGGTTGAAGTGGTGGATTTACCCGGCACTTATTCGTTGGAATCTGATGATGATTCTGTTTCGCTGGATGAAAAAATAGCCCGTGATTTTGTGGCAGAAAGACAGGCGGATCTGGTGGTCAATATCGTTGATGCCACGAATATCGAGCGAAATCTTTATTTGACCTCGCAATTGATTGAGATGCGTGTGCCGATGATTGTGGCCCTGAATATGATGGACATGGTCAAAAAGAAAGGGATAGATATTGATCATAAAAAGCTGGAAAAACAGCTGGGCTGCCCGGTTGTTCCCATCAGTGCCGCTTCGGGTGAAGGCCTGGATACCCTGAAGCATGTCATCAATCAATCCTGTTTGACTGCGCCTGTGCCCGCGATTCAGATTCAGTATCCCGACGAGATCGAACAAGCGGCAAGCGTGTTACAGGAAAAATTAGTAAAAACAGTCGATTCTGAAAAGTATGATTTGCGCTGGTTGGCGTTGCGTTTATTGGAAAACGATACGCTGGCGTTGAGAATTGCCGGGCAGGCGCTGCATGATGACGTCGCGCGCTTGCAAGCGGAGGTTGAGCAAAAAACAGATGAGGAAATCGATATATTGACCGCAGACGCACGTTATAGCTTTGTTCATGACGTGACACAGGCGTGTGTTATACGCCTGCACCAGGTCTCGCAGGATTTGACCGACAGGATTGATCGTATTGTGCTCAACCGGTTTCTGGGGATCCCAATCTTTTTGTTTGTGATGTATTTGATGTTCATGTTCACAATCAATGTGGGTAATGCCTTTGTTGATTTTTTTGATCAGCTGGCCGGTGCTTTCTTTGTGGATGGCTTCCGAGTGTTGTTGCAGCAATGGGGCGTGCCCGAGTGGTTGATTGTGTTGCTGGCCGATGGTGCCGGCGGCGGCGTGCAGGTGGTGGCCACGTTTATTCCGATTGTCGGGTTTTTGTTTGTGTTTTTATCTTTTTTGGAAGATACCGGCTATATGGCGCGGGCCGCATTTGTGATGGATCGATTTATGCGGATGCTGGGACTGCCGGGGAAATCCTTTGTGCCGATGATTGTCGGGTTTGGATGTAATGTGCCGGCCATTATGGCAACGCGCACCCTGGAAAATCCACGTGACCGTATTCTGACTAATCTGATGAATCCGTTTATGTCCTGTGGTGCGCGATTACCCGTATATGCTTTGTTTGCCGCGGCTTTTTTTCCAGTGGGCGGACAAAACCTGGTTTTTGGATTGTATCTGATTGGCATTTGTGTCGCCGTTTTGACCGGCCTGATTATGCGGCACACCCTGTTTAAAGGGGATGTGACACCTTTTATTATGGAGCTGCCCACTTATCATTTACCCTCCTGGCAAGGCATTTATCTGAAAACCTGGGATCGATTGCATGCTTTTATCGTTAAAGCCGGTTCGGTGATTGTGCCGATGGTTCTGGTCTTGAATTTTTTGAATGCCTGGGGCATCGACGGCAGTTTTGATAAGCAAAACACCGCCAAATCGGTATTAAGCGAGATTGGCCACAGCTTGACCCCGGTGTTTGAGCCGATGGGTATTCAAGCACAAAACTGGCCGGCGACCGTGGGTATTTTTACCGGAGTGATGGCGAAAGAAGCCGTGGTCGGTACCTTATCTGCGTTGTATACGCAAATGGTGGAGCAGGGCGATAGTGATGAGGAGGATGAGTTTGATTTGGGTGCCGCATTGTTGGCGGCGGTTAAGACGATTCCGACCAACCTGGCCGAGATTGCCGATCGGGCGCTGGATCCTTTGGGGATAAACATTGAGACAAATGCGGCAGTGGGCGCGATGCAGAAGGGCGAGAATATTGCTTATCAAGCGATGCGGGAAAATTTTGACGGCAAAACAGGGGCATTTGCTTATTTATTATTTGTTTTGCTTTATGCGCCCTGTGTGGCGGCAACGGCGGCAATTTACAGGGAAACGAGTGGTGGATGGGCATTTTTTGTCGTCTGTTGGACGACGGGTATTGCGTATATCACGGCGACTGTTTTTTATCAGGCGATGACCTACTCGCGACATCCCGAACACGCTTTATTCTGGATCGTCTCGTGTTTGCTGGCGTTTGCATCGGTGATCGCCGGGTTGTGGCTGTATGGGCGATTACAACGGGGAGGGCGCTATGATACTGTCCGAAATTAGAAATTATGTGCGGGATAAAAAACGCTGTACTTTGAATGAGCTGGTGATGCATTTTAATGTGGATGCAGAAGCAATGCGCGGAATGCTGAGTAAATGGGCGAAAAAAGGCAAGATACGGCAAATTCCGGTTAGTCCGTCCTGCGGTAGCAGTTGTCATAAGTGTAACCCGGAATTGACCGAGCTGTATGAGTGGGTTGAGTAGTGGATGATGCGCTAAACGGTGTTTGAGAACGCGAAATAGTCCAAATAAAAACGCCGATTACGGGAACTAAGTCATTTATTTTGACTAAACTTTAAGCTATTGCGTTTAAAGTGAGGCAAAAAATGACAGAACATGATAATGGAATTTTAATTGCTTATTTAACAGAAGTTCGTGGTGATGGGATGGATGCCCGAATTGCAGAGGAGCATTCAACAGAATTGCCGGTGATCAAAGTCGGCGATGAAGAGATTCTGGCCGGGCATATCGGCTCCTATGTTGTCATTCGACAGTCAGATATTGGCGTATTGGCGCTGGTGTTTAAAATGTGGGAGAAAGACCGCTTCAACACGCAGGGCGAGCGTCTTTCCGACAGGTTTATTTCATTGATTCCAGTCGGCGAATTGCAGAAGGAGCAGTTTGTCCGTGGGGTCAGACACTACCCGACACCCGGCGCAAAAGTTTACGCGGTGGGTTTAAACGAAATCAACGCCATTTTTTCAGCTTTCAGAGATTATCAGTTTTATATCGGCCAACTTGCCGCGCATAAAGATTATCATCTTAGCCTGGATCCCAGGGCCTTGTTCGGTCGCCATTTTGCCATTATCGGGCAGTCGGGGTCGGGGAAATCCTGGACCGTTACCAGTTTGATTCAGCATACGATTAAGGCCATGCCTAAATGCCATATGATTATGTTGGATTTGCACGGTGAATATTGTTGGAAACGGGATGATGGCAGCATTCAATCGGCCTTTGCGGATGATACGGTCAATTATGTCGATGCTCTGGAGCTGGAGATGCCGTACTGGATGATGACCTATGCTGAACTGGTCGATTTATTTATCGATAAACAGGATCGGGGGGCATCCATGCAAATGGCCTTTATGCGCGAAATCCTGCAGCAACTTAAACGCAAGGAAGCAAAAAAAATCGGTTTAAGCAGCGTGTCTATCGATACGCCGATTTATTTTTCGTTGGCCGAGATGTACATGCAATTTAAAAATGCCAATGAAGAACGGAAAGACTTTGGCAAGACCAAAGGCGCCTTGTTTGGTCAGTTTGACGAGTTTCTGGTGAGAATGCAAAGCCGCTTTAACGATGTGCGTTATGATTTTCTGCTCAAACCGAAAAAACGAAATACGTCGGACAGTATGGCCGATTTACTGCGCGAATTTATTGGCCTGGGGCAGAAAAAAGCCAATATTACCGTGGTGGATTTGAGTTCGGTGCCGACCGATGTCAGGCCGGCGGTTTCGGCTCAGGTCGGGCGCTTGGCCTATGAGTTCAATTACTGGAATCCGCGGCGGCGGGAATTTCCAATCACCTTGATTTGTGAAGAAGCCCATGCCTATATTCCGCGTGAAAAAGGCGGACAATTTGATGGCACCAAACGCATGATGGAACGGATTGCTAAAGAAGGGCGTAAATATGGCGTGTCGATCGGGGTAATCAGTCAGCGGCCGACTGAGCTTTCGGAAACCATGTTATCGCAATGCAGTACATTTATCTGTTTACGGACAACAAACCCGGATGACCAGCAATATGTCCGTGGCCTGGTGCCAGAAGCGGAAGGGGACTTAACCGATATTTTAACCTCATTAGGACGGGGTGAAGCGCTGGTGCTGGGTGAGGCGGCGCCGCTGCCGACACGCGTGCAGATTTATCGTCCTGATCCACCGCCGAAAAGTAACGATGTGGATTATTATAGCAGTTGGCGCGAAGGGGCGGATGAACTCGATGTTGAGGGTATTGTGAATAACTGGCGTACCCAGATACGACAGTAAAGTCATTGTATAGCTGGATGCGAATAGATTGTCAGCTATAGTCGTTACCAAAAAGCGCTTTTAGTGCCGGTACATTGTCTTCGGGAAGGCGGATGCGCACGCTTATGTTTTCGCCAAATTGTTGCTCGATAATCTGACCATTCAGTTGCTTAAGCTGATATTCAAGATTTTGGCGTTGTTTGTAGTCCAGTGTGAAACACATTTCACACATGGCGATAAAGTCCTCAATGTCCGCCTGCTCGATAACCTTTTTCGCACTATGGCCATAAGCGCGGGTAAGGCCGCCGGCGCCGAGCTTGATGCCACCGAAATAACGGATGACGATGAGTAATACATTTATCAGCCGCTTGCCCTCCAGGTGTTGAAAAACAGGTTTTCCTGCCGTACCGGAGGGTTCGCCGGCATCGTGGAAACGGCAGATCAGGCCTTTATTGGATTGAATCCGGTAGGCGTAAACCAAGTGGCTGGCATCTGAATAGTGCTGACTGTAATGGGCAAGCTGTTGTTTGGCCTGTTGTTCTGAATCGCACGGCAACAGCATGCTGATAAAACGGGATTTTTTGATGATGTCTTCGGTTTGAGCCGGTTTTTTGACGATACGCATAGATTACAGCAAGCAGGCGATATCGGGATATTGGTTTAACAGTGTTTGTCGAAATTGCTCAATCGGCGATTCGTTAAGACGCTGCTCGGCTGATAGCGGAATCTGGACGTCGCGCACAACATGCATGGGTGGGGTGGATAAAAATATGATGCGATCGGCCAGTGCAATGGCTTCGCGCAGATCGTGGGTGACAAATAACACGGTATGTGGACGTTGTCGCCAAAGCTGCATCAATAATTGCCGAACCTGGCGTGCGGTCGGTGCGTCGAGTGATACGAATGGCTCGTCCATCAGTAAAATATCCGGATTGATGGCGAAGGCGCGAATGATCGCGACGCGGCGGCTCATGCCCAGTGACAGGTGTTCAGGGTAGCTCTGCTGGACGCGGGTCAGTTGCATCGTCTCCAATAAGTCATCCAATATCCTAGCGTCGATGCCATCATGACAGGCAAGTTCAATATTTTTACGTACCGTATGCCAGGGCAACAGGCGCGGGTTTTGAAAGACATAGCCGATTTTGGCTGGTTTCGTGCCGGGTAATATAATTTGGCCGTCAAATTGTGTGTCTAAACCGGCGATAATATTCAGCAATGTGGTTTTGCCGCAACCTGAAGGCCCGACCAGACAAACGAATTGGTGTTGGGCGACATTAAATTCCAGGTTGGCAATGGCCTGATGAACGCGTTCAGGATGCTGCTTATCCGGGTAGGTTTTGTTGTGAATCTGAACCAGAAAATCAGTCATCG
The DNA here is from genome assembly GCA_913056195.1 of uncultured Methylococcaceae bacterium. Taxonomy (GTDB): domain Bacteria; phylum Pseudomonadota; class Gammaproteobacteria; order Methylococcales; family Methylomonadaceae; genus Methylomarinum. Next base: position 33,375 of record CAJXMF010000026.1, read on the forward strand.
GCGCCACCTCAGTGCTTTCCTGTCCAATGGCTTTAACAGCAATAGTTCAATCAACTGAATCACGACCACAAAGGCGATGGTGTAGGCCAGAATGCTGGCGACATCGAAGAGCTGAAAGAAAATATGCAGCTGATAACCCATGCCGTCGCTGCGGCCTAATAATTCGACCACCAGGATAATTTTCCAGATCAGCGCGATGCCGGAGCGGGTCGCCGCCATCACATAAGGATGCAGCTGTGGCCAGATGACATGGCGTAGTGTTTTGAATTTACTGAAGCGGAAAATTTGTGCCATTTCCAATAAATCTTTATCCAATGCGCGGGTGCCTTCGCGGATAATGACGATAACATTAGGTAGTTTGTTGATAACAATGGCGGTAATGGCGGCCGACTCCACCAGACCAAACCAGACATAACAAAGAATAATCGTGACCAGGGCCGGAATGTTTAAAAAAATAACCAGCCATTGGTCGAAAAAGGCATTCAGTGCCTGATGGCGTCCTAAGGCGATGCCGAATGCACAGCCGAGCAGCATGGCAATGCTAAAGCTAATCGCTAAACGCATCAGCGTGATACCCAAATGATGGGGGAGTTCACCAGAAACGATGGCTTGCCAAAGGACTTCAGCAACTTGAATGACATCCGGCAATACCGGGCTGTTTAGCCACATGGCCAGACCTTGCCAGGATGCAAAAAATACAGCCGTCGAAATCAGCGATAACAGGCGAGTACGCGTGAAAAACGGTTTCATTTATCGGTTAAATACCAAAATGTACCCGATTGAATCTGTTCTGAGGCGCCGGTTAATTTATTTTGGCTCAATTTTTTCAATAATCGGTAAATCGTTTCGGCAGCAGCGCGTTTTTTAGGTGACCAGTCTGTGACCTGTCCACCACAGTAACGTTGGCGGAGCAGGCTTTGTTCAGCGCTGTTTTTGCTTTTTGTTAAGGGCAAAATCGTCTGCCATGTCGGGTCATCCGTACACAGTAATTGGCGGGTTTTGGCGACATCGCTGAAAAATTGATTGAGTGCGGCTTGATGTTTATTGGCCCATTGTCGGTTAAATACATAGCCGAGCATGGGCAGGCGTTGTTTGATACCGAGACCTGCCAGAATTTGTTGCCCATCCAAAACCTGGCGATAGCCTTTGGCCTGGAGGCGGGCGGCAAAATGCCAATAGGTCAATACGGCATCCAGGCGGTTATGTATTAATTGTTGATTGAGTATAGGGGGGGCGCCGAAGACTTTTTGTACGCTTTGGTCGAGATCTATAGATTGTGTTTGCGCCAATGCTTGTAATAATAACCAGTTTTTATCCAGTTCGCCGCCGGCGATACCGAGTTTTGTACCGGCCAGGTCGGAAACCTTTTGTATGGGGCTGTGTTTGGGTACGATGAGTCCACCCGAGGTTTCAGAATAGGGGTAAAACGTATAGTCATGACCTTGAACGCGAAGTCTGGATACCCAGATCCAGTCGGCGACAATCATGTCTACGGTATCAGATTGCAATGCAATTTTGCCCGATTGTGGGGTAGCTAATGGCATTATATTGAGTTGATACGGCGCGTTTTGCGTTAATCCGGTTTTTTTTAAGGCGGTGAGTTCCCAGTTGACTGTACCAAATGCTAAAACACCTAGACGAAAGACAGGCTTTTCGGCTGCAAAGCCGTTTAAACTGAGGAACAGTGCGATGAGTGTAGTATAAAATTTAAACATTATGATTGTTAACGCGGTTGATAGATTAAAAAAAGTCGCGTGAGAGAGAGTGGCTATACCTTTGCAGGCGCGCGTATCACTATAGGATAAGGCAAAATGCTGTAATCTGTAAAATACCTGACAAACAACCGGGCATAAAAAAAGGGAGCTGCATGGACTCCCTTTTTCGTTTAAAACGAACGAGATTTAGCGATCTGTTCTTTTGTACGTGACACGACGGTTTAAGGCACGGCCTTCAGCCGTATCATTTGGCGCAACCGGTCTGCTTTCACCATAACCAACGGTGGTTAAGCGTTCAGGGGCTATGCCATGATGAACTAATTCATCCTTAACGGCCTCAGCCCGGCGTTGGGATAATTTCAGGTTGTAATCTTCTGGGCCTGTGCTGTCCGTATAACCTTGGATTTCCAGGGTTAATCCAGGGTTCAGTTTTAAGACTCTAACTGCATTGGTGATCAGGTTGTGATAAACCGATTTGATTCTAGCGCTGTCAACGTCAAACAACACGCCACGGAACGTCCAGCAGCCTTGATGGTCAACGATCGCACCTTTAGGGGTGTCTGGACATCGATCTTTTGAATCAACAACACCGTCACCATCGCTGTCTTTTTCACGAATAATAGGATGACCGCCTTTGAAGAATACATTTTCGACAAAGTTTGCCATGCCGGCTTCTGTTGCAATGTTTTGTCCGTTGACAGAAAAACCACACTGACCCACCGTGCTGAGATCATTTAATGTTGTTTTACCGGCTTCATCGGCTTCATTGCCCACCCAGACGGTATAGATACACAGTCTGTCGCCGTATTGTTCTTTTAAGGTTTGTGCGGATGGGACAGGGGATGTTGAGGTCTCGATGCCATCACTAAATATGACTAAGGCAATACTGCCTTTTGCATTTTGTAAGTCATTTTTCGTGGCGTTTAATGCACTTTCCATGGGCGAGCCGCCACTTGAACACGTTAATGACGCGATGGTGCTTTCAAAGCCTGATTTTGAATAATTTTGAACGGGCTGGTTGAGTTTTGTAAACGACCAATCTGTGCACGAACCAAAGCCAAAACTTCTCAGGCCAGATTCCAGGGTTACATCAGGAATCGTTTGATTAAACCGATGTAAGAGTTCTTTTTCAACATCAAATTTGCTTTCCCCTGAAAATGGCGCGGCTTCATAAGCGCTGCTCATTGAGGACGATGAGTCATTAATCACAAAAAAAGTATTCGTTTTTTGGACCAGATAACCATTTTTGACTTTTGCATTCAGGTCTTGTGGCTGAAATGGTGTGAGGCTACTGGTAGACTGAGTGGCGCAGCCTGTTAAAACGGCGCTGGCCATTAAGGCCGATAATAATGCTGTTTTTCTCATAAAAGAATCTCCGTGTTTATGATGTTTTCCTAGTGCAGTATAACGGTATTATTCACCATTAGATAGTACAAATGCACTAGATAACGTAAAATGATAAACCGGTTTGTCTGAATACAGAATGAATAGGGCATAACAAGCGATGCGTTTGAATGGGGCCTGTTCTATTTCTAGAAAAAACGCTAAAAGATTTTTAATCCAAGAAAACATATCAATGACTATAAAAACACGTTTTGCACCCAGCCCAACGGGCTATTTACATGTGGGCGGCGCTAGAACCGCTTTGTTCTCATGGCTTTATGCACGCAAACATGGCGGCAGGTTTGTCTTAAGGATTGAAGATACCGATCTTGAACGCTCAACTCAGGAATCGGTTAACGCCATTCTGGAAGGCATGGCCTGGTTGGGTCTGGAATATGATGAAGGGCCGTTTTATCAAACGCATCGGTTTGATCGCTATAAAGACATCATTCAGCAGTTATTGGATCAAGGCGATGCCTATTACTGTTATTGCAGCAAGGACGAATTAGATGCTTTGCGTGAGCAACAGATCGCGAATAAGGAAAAACCGCGTTATAACGGTAAATGCCGTGATGCCGGGCATGCCCTAAAAGAGGGTGCGGTGATTCGCTTTAAGAATCCAACGCAGGGTGATGTTGTCATTGATGATTTAATTAAAGGTAAGATTGTCGTTGCCAACAAGGAACTCGATGATTTGATTATCGCCCGTTCCGATGGCTCGCCAACGTATAATTTATCTGTCGTTGTGGATGATTTGGATATGGGGGTCAATGTCGTGATTCGCGGCGACGACCATATCAATAATACACCGCGGCAAATCAACATATTACGGGCATTGGGTGTTGAACCGCCAAAATATGCTCATGTGCCGATGATTTTGGGAGCAGATGGTGCGCGGTTATCGAAACGTCATGGTGCGGTCAGTGTCATGCAGTACCGGGATGAGGGTTTTCTGCCTGAGGCGTTGCTGAATTATCTGGTTCGACTGGGATGGTCGCATGGTGATCAGGAAATTTTTACTGTCGATGAGATGATTGCCTTATTTGATCTTGAAGATGTCAATGGCTCGGCCTCAACTTTTAATAATGAAAAATTGTTGTGGTTGAATCATCAGTACATCATGAATAGTGACCCAGCGCATGTTGCCCATCATTTAAGTTGGCATATGGGCGAGCGAGGTATAGACCCTGGACAACAAGGCCCGGATTTGACCGAGGTGGTGAAAGCGCAGCGGGAGCGCTGCAAAACACTGGTGGAAATGGCTGAGGCCAGTCGCTATTTTTATCTGGACTTTGAAAGTTACGATGAAAAGGCGGCGAAAAAGAATTTTAAAGCGGGTACAGATGAGGTTCTGCGTCATTTACTTGAAAAGTTCTCGGCGATAGAACAATGGGAGGGTGAAGCATTGCATCAAATTGTTCTGGATACCGCCGAAGAACTGGATTTAAAACTGGGTAAAGTGGCTCAGCCGTTGCGGGTTGCCGTGTGTGGAACGGCCGTATCACCTTCGATTGATATAACCTTGTCGCTGTTAGGTCGAGACAAAACCCTGACAAGAATTGAAAAGGCGATAAAATTTATTCAAGATAAGTATTCAGAATAAAAATAAACCCTGGACAACAGAAAATAACTCAGTATAATACTCGGACTCAACTGAGGGGGCCATAGCTCAATTGGGAGAGCGCAACACTGGCAGTGTTGAGGTCGGCGGTTCGATCCCGCCTGGCTCCACCATACAGTTGCAAAGTCTTAGTCCCCATCGTCTAGAGGCCTAGGACACCGCCCTTTCACGGCGGTAACGGGGGTTCGAACCCCCCTGGGGACGCCATATATCATACCCTGCTTGACTTAAGGTCTTAGCAGGGTATTTTTTTGTCTGAAGAAGTAACTACTCAGCGAGTTTGGGGCTGAAGGCATAGGCTATTGATTTATAAGGA